>NHDG01000002.1 GCA_002167285.1 Planctomycetia bacterium TMED53 | reverse complement strand
TTGGCGAATAATAGATGATGAAGTCTTTGATAAGAATCTGGGAGACCTTCCTAAATTTTGTGTAAGTATTTAATCTAAACGGCAGTTACACAGAATTCGGGATGGTCTCAAAAGCAGCGACAACTTCTACTATTAAAAAAGTAGTCGTTAAACCTAAGGCAACCATTAACTTCTTACTATTTTCTTCAGTAACAACCGCATGGCTATGATCATGATGTTCTGACATAAAATATTTTCCTTATTCTATTTATGATGAGCAGAGATATTGGATAACAGCCAATATCTCTGCTGTAAATCGACTAATCTATTGGATTAAGAAACTTTTTTTTTCATTTATCCAACGATAAAGCACGGGTAACAGCACCAAAGTTAGTAATGTTGAAGAGATAATCCCGCCAATCACTACGGTTGCCAGTGGCCGTTGAACCTCAGCCCCTGTTCCGGTTGCCAGCGCCATTGGTACAAAACCCAGTGAAGCCACACAAGCTGTCATCAACACTGGTCTTAAGCGCAAAATAGCCCCTTGCCACACGGCTTTATGCACTGGATATTTGTCCCTTAATTCCTTAATAAAGGTCAGCATTACCAGTCCATTGAGGACTGCAACACCAGATAAGGCAATAAAGCCAATTCCAGCTGACATCGATAATGGAATATCCCTTAGCCAAAGGAACAGCACACCACCGGTCAAGGCAAAGGGTATCCCGGTAAAGACCAATAGACTTTCTTTGACATTGTGAAAGACCGCCATCAGTAAAATAAAGATAGTGATTAAAGCCAGTGGAATCACGATTTGCATCCGTGCTTTGGCTGAAGCCAAATTTTCAAACTGACCGCCATATTCTATCCAATAACCACTTGGCAAAGTGTATGCTTTGAGCTGTGTCTGTACATCAGAAACAAAAGACCCTAAATCACGCCCTTCAACATTCGTTGTAACCACAACTCGGCGTTTACCATTTTCTCGACTGACTTGGTTGATTCCTTCAATGGTCGAGACTTGCGCGACATCCGACAATAAAATACTGCCACCATTTGGAAGCTGAATAGGTAACTGGGAAACAGATGCGACACTACGGTCTTGCTCTCCAAGACGGATAACAAAATCAAAACGACGATCGCCTTCTAAAATCTCTCCCACGCTTTGTCCACCAATACTGGTTGCCACAAGGTCTTGAATTGAACGCACACTCAAACCATATTGTGCAGCCAAAGTTTTATTTACCTCGACATTCAGTAATGGCAAACCTGAGGTCTGCTCAACTTTCACGGCACTGCTACCCGATATTTGCTGAATGATTTTGGAGATTTTAGTCGCCTCAGTATTGAGGACATTCATATCATCACCGAAGATTTTCACACCAACATCACTACGCACACCTGAGATCAATTCATTAAATCGGAGTTCAATCGGTTGTGAAAATTCACTATTATTGCCTGGAATCGTGGCTAAATACGTCACCATACGGCCACGTAATTCATCTAAACTTTCTTTAGGATTTGGCCATTCTGAACGAGGCTTTAACATGATATAGCCATCTGAAATATTGGGTGGCATGACATCTGTTGCAACCTCGGCTGTACCCGTTCTGGCAAATACTGCCTTAATTTCAGGGAAACTCTTTAAAAGAAGTTTTTCAGTATTCTCCTGAATACGTAAAGACTCTTCTAAGCCTGTACTTGGTGAACGTAACTGTTGTATCGCAAAGTCTCCTTCACTGAGCTGTGGTGCAAATTCACTGCCGAGTTTGGTACTGATAAATCCCGTAATCACTAATAAACACAGTGCAAAAGTCAGCACAACTGCTTTGTATTGATACGAAATATCAAGAGTTTGCTGATATTTAGCTTTTAGCCATAACATCCAACGACTTTCTTTTTCTTGAATATCGCCTTTGACCCACAATGCCACAGCAGCAGGCACAAAGGTGATCGATAAAATAATGGCTGCAACAAGGGCGAGTACCACTGCCAATGCCATCGGATGGAACATTTTTGCTTCCACACCACTTAAAGCAAAAATCGGCAAATACACCACCAAAATAATAAGCTGACCAAAAATAAGAGGACGACGTGCTTGGCGGGCAGCCAGAAAAACTTCCTTAAAGCGTTCACTTTGTGTGAGAGGTCGTTTTAACAGTTGCTGTGTATGGGCTAAACGCCGGATACAGTTTTCGACAATCACCACAGCACCATCGACAATGATGCCGAAATCGAGTGCACCTAAACTCATCAGATTGGCACTGATATTTTGCTGTGCCATCCCGGTTAAGGTAAACAGCATAGAGAGTGGAATGACACAGGCAGTAATCAAGGCAGCACGGATATTCCCTAAAAACAGGAACAGAATGATGATGACCAGGATTGCTCCCTCTACCAAGTTTTTCTGAACGGTTTTAATCGCCTTCTCAACCAAGATAGTACGGTCGTACACCGTTTCAATCACTACCCCTTTAGGCAAACTATTCTGAATATCTTGAAGCTTGGCATCCACAGCTTTAGAAACAGTCTGGCTATTTCCACCCATCGCCATCATGACAATCCCTAAAACGGTTTCTTTGCCGTTATAGGTTGCCCCACCGGTTCTTAAATCATGCCCAATAGAGACTTGCGCAATATCACCAACCCGAATTGGGCTGCCATTTGGGCTACCCAGCATGGTGTTCTCAATATCAGAAAGCCCATTGAATGTACCCGGTACACGTACCGTCAGTTGCTGACCATTGTCTTCAATATAACCTGCACCTCGGTTCTCATTATTTTGCGCTAAAGCCTGTTGCAGTTGTTCTAATGAGATATTCAGTTGCTGCATCCGGTTTAAATCGGGAGAGACCACATAGGTTTTTTCAAAACCACCAATACTGTTGACCTCTGCAACTCCCTTAACACGTTGCAGTTGAGGACGCACAATCCAGTCCTGAATCTCACGCAAATCCATCGGCGTGTATGCAGTTCCATCCGGCTTTTTCGCATTCGGATCTGCCTTCAGTACCCATTGATAAATCTCACCGAGACCCGTAGAAACGGGGGACATCGTCGGTGCGATTTGTGCAGGCAACTCAGATTGCGCCTCCTGTGTCCGTTGGTTAATCTGCTGACGGGCCCAATAAATATCAGTCCCATCTTTAAAGATAATGGTGACTTGAGAGAGTCCATAACGGGATATGGAACGGGTAAGCTCCAGATCCGGAATGCCAGCCATGGCATTTTCAATGGGATAGGTAATCAGCTGTTCGACTTCAAGCGCAGTAAAACCCTTGGCTTGAGTATTAATCTGGACTTGGGTATTGGTAATATCGGGTACAGCATCAATCGGGAGTTTCTGATAGCTATACACCCCGACCGCAATCCAGGTACAGGCAAAGAGCAACACCCAAATCGCATTTTGTATGGAAAACTGAATGATTCGTTCGAATAAACCTTCTGGTTTTGGTAGATCAGAATTAATGTCCATGGCCTGCCTCGTCTTTTTCTAATTCAGATTTCAACAAGAAACTGCCTTGAGCGATATACTTCTGCCCTTCAGTCAGCCCAGAAATCACTTCAAGCCATTGTCCATCACTTGAAGCCTGCCCCAATTGCACTTTCTGTGCTTTTAAGTGGACTTGACCTTTTTGTTCTGAATCTACGATGAAAATACTGTCTTCACCTTCAATACTTTGCAGCGCAGACTTTTGAATCCGAAGGGCTGATTTTGCTGTAGCTTCCGGAATCAACACTCTCACTAACACATTAGAACGCAACTCAGTAGCTTGCGCATCGAGTTTTGCGCGCACCACCAGACGCCCTGTTTGTACATCTGCCTGAGAGGTTAAGCTTTGTACAGTAGCTTTATAGCTTTGATCTGAATCATTCACTTTAAAGTCAATTTTTTGCCCGGCTTGCAGTTGACCTGAGAATTGATTCGGCAAATTAAACTCAAGCCATAAATCTTTCAGCTGTTCAATGACAAAGAGCTGATTAGCCAGTTGCACATTTTCACCGACCACAATATCTTTTTGACTGATCACCCCAGAGATCGGTGCTTTAATCAGAAAACGCCCATTGTTATTGCCACTTGCACCTAATGCATTTAAACGTGCTTGTGAGGACTGGACAGTAATCTGCGCTTGACGGTAGGCATTTTCGGCACGCTGGTAATCCTGTTTGGCAGAAACCCCCTGTGACCAGAGTTGCTGTTCGCGCTGGTAATCTTTACGGGCCAAATCCAGATTCACCTGTGCCATACGCAGATTTGCCTGTTGGTCGATCAGTTCAGGCACGGTTAGTACAGCCAGCGTTTGTCCTTTTTGCACGCTCTGTCCTAAAGCCACATTGATCTGCTCGACATAACCACTAAATTTAGGCGATATATGCGCTTGTTGATCGGTATTCACCACCAATTTACCTGGCAGGGTTGTCAGCTTTTCAACCAATCCTGTGGATGCAACAGCAACTTTTAAACCTTGTTCAACCATTTGTTGGCTGGTCAGTTGTATTTCGCCTTCTTCAGCATGTCCTTCTTCAGAACTATCTTCATCAGAATATTCGGCATTTCCCTCATCATAACCCTGCCCCTCAGATTCAGTTTTTTTTGAACTTAACCAAATAGCCAGACTGACCAAGACCGTAATCAGAATCAAAACTACAATCATGAGAGACTGGGATATTTTTCCGTTTTGCTTGGCGTTCATTTTATCGTGCTCCCCCATTGATTAAATTTTGCGATGCTTCGACTGCCTTTTTATTCAGTTGTGTATAGGCATCCGAACGGCTAATTTCTTCATAACTTGTGCCAATACTGAGTGCCTCAGCTGCTAGGGCAGTTTGCCAAGCTTGACGTAGAATTTGTAATTGACCCAATCGAAGATTCTGCAGTTGGGTGGTTGCTTGCTGAACGTCGGTAATGGACAGTTTCCCTGCCTGAAACCCTAGTAAAGTACGGCTCTGAACTTTGGTCGCCAAAGTAACTTGTGCTGTTGTGGCATCGAACTGGCTACGTAAACCTTTGAGCTGATGCATGCTGTTGGCAATATCGAGTATTTGTTGCTTCAGCTCACGCTGCTGCTGTTGGTTCAGCAATATTTGCTGTTGCTGGACCATCGGGATCGCATATTGCTGGCGATTGAAAATATTCAGTGGAATAGCCACGCCGATTACTAAAGTCGTATCGTTGCTTTCATTAGGGGTTTTGCTACGTTTCATGCCTACATTTAAAGTCGGATTGGGACGTGCCTGAATTCTTAAATTTTCAATTTGATGATCCGATTGCTGAATGTTCAAGGCATAGAATTTTTCTAGCCACCCTTCAGCAATATACCGTTGCACAGTTTGGAGACTTTGCTCTGGCCAAGGGATAGCGGTTTTATTCAATTGAAGATGTGAAGATGTTTCTCCCCCCCACAAATTAGACAGCTGACGACCGGCAGCTTGTTTATTCAGCATCGCTTGCTCATAAAGTCGTTGGATTTCTAGCGCTTCAATTTGGGCACGCTCAAAATCAACCAGGGCAATACTGCCTGCCTGATAGCGTTTCTGGGCACTGTCCAGATTGACTTTACTTGTTTTTAACTGTACTGAATAAGCAGACTGCTCAACCTCAGCAAGTGCAAATTGCGACCATGCAAATTTAACAATCAGTTGGCTTTGTGCCTTCCATAATTGCTGTTGCAATTGGATTTGTTGATTCGAGGTATTGGCAATCACCCGGTTCAGCTTACGCTGACCAAATAGATCTAGAGGTTGACTAACGCCAACATTGAATTCCTGTTCTTGACCTGAGCCAAAGCCAGACTGTTCTAAACTTATACTTGGATTCTGCCATAACCGACTTTGCTGAATATTCAATTCAGATATTTGCTGAACTTGTTGCCACGGCTTGTCTTGAGTCTGGTAACTTTGTACTTTTGCTAAAGCGGATTCAAAGCTGGTAACGTTTTCAGCATAGCTATATTGCATAGCCGCTGCACATATACAAGCAACCAAGCTATGACGCAAGAGTATAATTGATTGTGAAGACATGATTTTTCCCACTTATTTAAATAATAAAAGTGGTGGGAATGTTTTAGGCTACCCCACCATGAGCGGGGAAAATTCGGGAGGTAGGCTTTGTTGAAACAGGTCAGGAGCCTGATAGCTGTTTTTCCAATGAAATTGTGGATTCACTTTAACTTCAGAGCTTGGATGAAACACATCTACTTTTTCATTTTGTACAATCAAATGCATCATCGATGGTAGATGATCTTGATGATCTTCACCGATTTCTAAATCGCTACTGAATGTTTTTATGTTTTCTGACTGTCCATTATGATCGTGTTGACGACTATCGCTGGCACACAAGGTATTTTGGTGATGACCAAAATGATAACTCTGCTGTGATTGAGGCTGTTGTTCATGGACACAAAAGGCCGCCGCCACATTCCAAAAGCTTTGGAACATGAACAATCCAACCAAGACTGTAATCCATGTAGTAGAACGCATCATCTGAACCGTACCGGGTTTGTCGGAGACTTTTTATTTAAGTTAGGCCACCTGACCTAACGGGTTAATCTTATCATTGTACATTGCTTCAAACTCAAAAGGCAATTTCCATGAGAGTTTCCCAAACTTTGTGTAACTGCTTATAATCCACTAACAGGAGAATAAGCAATGACTAACCAATCTGACATCAAGAAACTGGCTGAGCAAATGGCTGGTAGCATGAACAGCTTCGATGACATCAAAGACTTTCAGAGGCAGCTCATGCAATCTTTTATCGACACCGCACTTGAAGCCGAGATGGAAGACCACCTCGGTTACCCCAAGCATGAGAAAGCCGATAAACCTAATAAGCGCAACGGGCACACTAAAAAGAGAGTCCGTAGCGACACAGGCGAGCTTGAGATCTCCACCCCCAGAGACCGCGACAGTAGCTTTGAGCCTGTACTTGTCAGTAAGCATCAAACCCGTATTTCAGGTCTTGATGACAAAATCATATTTCACTACAGGCATAGCCTTACGTCTTGCGCTTCGGGCAAGTGTCTCCCAGACACTTGCTGATCCTCGCTCATACGCCAAAGGTCAAACCACCACTGAGATCGTAGAGAGCATTAAAGAGCTCTACGATGTCGACATCTCAAGCAGCTTGGTTTCCAGAGTCACTGACAACATCTTGGATGACATCACCGCTTGGCAGAACCGGCCACTGAGCAGCGTCTATCCTATCGTCTACTTAGACTGCATTGTCGTCAAAGTTCGTCAGGACAAGCAGATCATCAACAAAGCTATCTATCTGGCCTTAGGCGTTGCTCTTGATGGTAAAAAAGAGCTGCTTGGCATGTGGCTATCAGAGAATGAGGGCGCTAAATTCTGGCTTGGTGTTCTCACTGAGCTACAAAACCGCGGGGTTCAAGATATTCTTATTGCCTGTGTAGACGGCCTAAAAGGCTTCCCTGATGCCATCAATACGGTCTACCCTAACGCTCAGGTTCAGCTGTGTATCGTGCATATGGTGCGCTATTCGATGAAGTTCGTACCTTGGACGGACAAGAAGGCCGTAGCAGCTGATTTAAAGGCCATCTACGGTGCTGATACGCTTGAGATGGCAGAGGCCAACCTTGAGCACTTTGATGAAGTATGGGGCAAAGAGTACCCGCATGTCATCAAGTCTTGGCGCAATAACTGGGAGGGCTTAACGGTGTTCTTTGGTTATCCTAAAGACATCAGAAGAGTGATCTATACCACCAATGCGATAGAGTCGCTAA
>NHDG01000001.1 GCA_002167285.1 Planctomycetia bacterium TMED53 | reverse complement strand
TTTCTCTGATAGCATTCTTTTTAGCGTATCCCAATCAGCTTGGTTCAAACGCGCCAAGCGATCAATCTGCTCAACTAAGATCACATCGCCCTTATGAGCGTCTTCAATCAGCTGCATCAGCTTTGGTCGCGCCAAGATAGCGCCTGATTCGTTTTCGACATAGAAGGCAGCAATTTTGTGGCCATGATCGTTGGCAAATGCTATGAGCTCGCTTTTGGCACGCTTAGCGTCTTGTTCTTTGGTAGACGCTCGTAGATACGCTCTGATAAACATAAACACCTAAAATAGTCTGTTATAAGTGGTTCCATTATACCAGTCTGTTTTAAGTGGTCTGTTAATAGGTTTGAAGGGTGAAATAGGTGGTTCCCTTAGGGTATAGCTTTTGAAACCATTTTTCTTTATATTGTCACTTAGACAGGCTGGGCATTTGATGTATAGTGTCATTTGCATTTCACTATTTATCAATTTCTCAGCCTGTTTTTTTTCAGCCTACTTTTTGAACCACCACCCGGATATAAATGTAGCTATGAATAAAACAACTTTTAAAATATCGAAGATGGACTGCCCTTCGGAGGAAAACCTAATCCGAATGAAATTAGAGGGCCACTCGAATATTGAACATCTTGAGTTCGACATTCCTAACCGTCAATTAACTGTGTTTCATCATGACAATATAGAAGGGATAGAGACTGCTATTCATGACCTAAAATTAGGAGACACCCTACTCTCGACCGAAACCATTGACCCCTCTGATCCCAACAATAATTTTAAAATTGATGCTGACTCTAGTCACAAAAAAGATGCTGAGCAAAGAAAGCTACTATGGATAGTGCTGGTCATTAACTTTGCTTTCTTTATTATTGAAATGAGCACGGGACTGATTTCTCGTTCGATGGGGTTGGTCGCCGACAGCTTAGATATGTTAGCAGATAGCTTCGTGTACGGAATTAGCTTATTTGCGGTCGGTGGAACGGTCATTAAGAAAAAACGGATTGCTAGAATTGCCGGATATTTTCAAATTACGCTAGCGATTCTTGGTTTTTTAGAAGTACTAAGACGTTTCTTTGGCAATGAGCAGTTACCTGACTTTTCTACCATGATAGTCATATCGATTCTTGCGCTAATTGCAAACTCGATTTGCCTCTATTTACTACAAAAATCGAAAAGCAAAGAAGAAGAAGCCCATATGCAAGCCAGTATGATTTTCACTTCAAACGATGTGATTATCAATTTAGGGGTAATTGTTGCAGGGATTTTGGTTAATTGGTTACACTCTAGTACGCCTGATTTGATTATTGGTAGCATCGTATTTGCTTTAGTTATTCAGGGCGCCTTTAGAATATTGAAGTTGAGTAAGTAGCCAAGCCTAATAACTGAAGCAAATAGCTCAAGTAAGTAGCTTAATTAAACCGCTAAGTGTAAAGTAACTGGGTTTGAAGCAAATAAACATCATAAGGATATGAGACCTCAAGCAATGATTGAACAAACTTTAAATCTAGTCACCACCAAAGACCATCAGCAAGTTGCCGTTTGGCGAATAATAGATGATGAAGTCTTTGATAAGAATCTGGGAGACCTTCCTAAATTTTGTGTAAGTATTTAATCTAAACGGCAGTTACACAGAATTCGGGATGGTCTCAAAAGCAGCGACAACTTCTACTATTAAAAAAGTAGTCGTTAAACCTAAGGCAACCATTAACTTCTTACTATTTTCTTCAGTAACAACCGCATGGCTATGATCATGATGTTCTGACATAAAATATTTTCCTTATTCTATTTATGATGAGCAGAGATATTGGATAACAGCCAATATCTCTGCTGTAAATCGACTAATCTATTGGATTAAGAAACTTTTTTTTTCATTTATCCAACGATAAAGCACGGGTAACAGCACCAAAGTTAGTAATGTTGAAGAGATAATCCCGCCAATCACTACGGTTGCCAGTGGCCGTTGAACCTCAGCCCCTGTTCCGGTTGCCAGCGCCATTGGTACAAAACCCAGTGAAGCCACACAAGCTGTCATCAACACTGGTCTTAAGCGCAAAATAGCCCCTTGCCACACGGCTTTATGCACTGGATATTTGTCCCTTAATTCCTTAATAAAGGTCAGCATTACCAGTCCATTGAGGACTGCAACACCAGATAAGGCAATAAAGCCAATTCCAGCTGACATCGATAATGGAATATCCCTTAGCCAAAGGAACAGCACACCACCGGTCAAGGCAAAGGGTATCCCGGTAAAGACCAATAGACTTTCTTTGACATTGTGAAAGACCGCCATCAGTAAAATAAAGATAGTGATTAAAGCCAGTGGAATCACGATTTGCATCCGTGCTTTGGCTGAAGCCAAATTTTCAAACTGACCGCCATATTCTATCCAATAACCACTTGGCAAAGTGTATGCTTTGAGCTGTGTCTGTACATCAGAAACAAAAGACCCTAAATCACGCCCTTCAACATTCGTTGTAACCACAACTCGGCGTTTACCATTTTCTCGACTGACTTGGTTGATTCCTTCAATGGTCGAGACTTGCGCGACATCCGACAATAAAATACTGCCACCATTTGGAAGCTGAATAGGTAACTGGGAAACAGATGCGACACTACGGTCTTGCTCTCCAAGACGGATAACAAAATCAAAACGACGATCGCCTTCTAAAATCTCTCCCACGCTTTGTCCACCAATACTGGTTGCCACAAGGTCTTGAATTGAACGCACACTCAAACCATATTGTGCAGCCAAAGTTTTATTTACCTCGACATTCAGTAATGGCAAACCTGAGGTCTGCTCAACTTTCACGGCACTGCTACCCGATATTTGCTGAATGATTTTGGAGATTTTAGTCGCCTCAGTATTGAGGACATTCATATCATCACCGAAGATTTTCACACCAACATCACTACGCACACCTGAGATCAATTCATTAAATCGGAGTTCAATCGGTTGTGAAAATTCACTATTATTGCCTGGAATCGTGGCTAAATACGTCACCATACGGCCACGTAATTCATCTAAACTTTCTTTAGGATTTGGCCATTCTGAACGAGGCTTTAACATGATATAGCCATCTGAAATATTGGGTGGCATGACATCTGTTGCAACCTCGGCTGTACCCGTTCTGGCAAATACTGCCTTAATTTCAGGGAAACTCTTTAAAAGAAGTTTTTCAGTATTCTCCTGAATACGTAAAGACTCTTCTAAGCCTGTACTTGGTGAACGTAACTGTTGTATCGCAAAGTCTCCTTCACTGAGCTGTGGTGCAAATTCACTGCCGAGTTTGGTACTGATAAATCCCGTAATCACTAATAAACACAGTGCAAAAGTCAGCACAACTGCTTTGTATTGATACGAAATATCAAGAGTTTGCTGATATTTAGCTTTTAGCCATAACATCCAACGACTTTCTTTTTCTTGAATATCGCCTTTGACCCACAATGCCACAGCAGCAGGCACAAAGGTGATCGATAAAATAATGGCTGCAACAAGGGCGAGTACCACTGCCAATGCCATCGGATGGAACATTTTTGCTTCCACACCACTTAAAGCAAAAATCGGCAAATACACCACCAAAATAATAAGCTGACCAAAAATAAGAGGACGACGTGCTTGGCGGGCAGCCAGAAAAACTTCCTTAAAGCGTTCACTTTGTGTGAGAGGTCGTTTTAACAGTTGCTGTGTATGGGCTAAACGCCGGATACAGTTTTCGACAATCACCACAGCACCATCGACAATGATGCCGAAATCGAGTGCACCTAAACTCATCAGATTGGCACTGATATTTTGCTGTGCCATCCCGGTTAAGGTAAACAGCATAGAGAGTGGAATGACACAGGCAGTAATCAAGGCAGCACGGATATTCCCTAAAAACAGGAACAGAATGATGATGACCAGGATTGCTCCCTCTACCAAGTTTTTCTGAACGGTTTTAATCGCCTTCTCAACCAAGATAGTACGGTCGTACACCGTTTCAATCACTACCCCTTTAGGCAAACTATTCTGAATATCTTGAAGCTTGGCATCCACAGCTTTAGAAACAGTCTGGCTATTTCCACCCATCGCCATCATGACAATCCCTAAAACGGTTTCTTTGCCGTTATAGGTTGCCCCACCGGTTCTTAAATCATGCCCAATAGAGACTTGCGCAATATCACCAACCCGAATTGGGCTGCCATTTGGGCTACCCAGCATGGTGTTCTCAATATCAGAAAGCCCATTGAATGTACCCGGTACACGTACCGTCAGTTGCTGACCATTGTCTTCAATATAACCTGCACCTCGGTTCTCATTATTTTGCGCTAAAGCCTGTTGCAGTTGTTCTAATGAGATATTCAGTTGCTGCATCCGGTTTAAATCGGGAGAGACCACATAGGTTTTTTCAAAACCACCAATACTGTTGACCTCTGCAACTCCCTTAACACGTTGCAGTTGAGGACGCACAATCCAGTCCTGAATCTCACGCAAATCCATCGGCGTGTATGCAGTTCCATCCGGCTTTTTCGCATTCGGATCTGCCTTCAGTACCCATTGATAAATCTCACCGAGACCCGTAGAAACGGGGGACATCGTCGGTGCGATTTGTGCAGGCAACTCAGATTGCGCCTCCTGTGTCCGTTGGTTAATCTGCTGACGGGCCCAATAAATATCAGTCCCATCTTTAAAGATAATGGTGACTTGAGAGAGTCCATAACGGGATATGGAACGGGTAAGCTCCAGATCCGGAATGCCAGCCATGGCATTTTCAATGGGATAGGTAATCAGCTGTTCGACTTCAAGCGCAGTAAAACCCTTGGCTTGAGTATTAATCTGGACTTGGGTATTGGTAATATCGGGTACAGCATCAATCGGGAGTTTCTGATAGCTATACACCCCGACCGCAATCCAGGTACAGGCAAAGAGCAACACCCAAATCGCATTTTGTATGGAAAACTGAATGATTCGTTCGAATAAACCTTCTGGTTTTGGTAGATCAGAATTAATGTCCATGGCCTGCCTCGTCTTTTTCTAATTCAGATTTCAACAAGAAACTGCCTTGAGCGATATACTTCTGCCCTTCAGTCAGCCCAGAAATCACTTCAAGCCATTGTCCATCACTTGAAGCCTGCCCCAATTGCACTTTCTGTGCTTTTAAGTGGACTTGACCTTTTTGTTCTGAATCTACGATGAAAATACTGTCTTCACCTTCAATACTTTGCAGCGCAGACTTTTGAATCCGAAGGGCTGATTTTGCTGTAGCTTCCGGAATCAACACTCTCACTAACACATTAGAACGCAACTCAGTAGCTTGCGCATCGAGTTTTGCGCGCACCACCAGACGCCCTGTTTGTACATCTGCCTGAGAGGTTAAGCTTTGTACAGTAGCTTTATAGCTTTGATCTGAATCATTCACTTTAAAGTCAATTTTTTGCCCGGCTTGCAGTTGACCTGAGAATTGATTCGGCAAATTAAACTCAAGCCATAAATCTTTCAGCTGTTCAATGACAAAGAGCTGATTAGCCAGTTGCACATTTTCACCGACCACAATATCTTTTTGACTGATCACCCCAGAGATCGGTGCTTTAATCAGAAAACGCCCATTGTTATTGCCACTTGCACCTAATGCATTTAAACGTGCTTGTGAGGACTGGACAGTAATCTGCGCTTGACGGTAGGCATTTTCGGCACGCTGGTAATCCTGTTTGGCAGAAACCCCCTGTGACCAGAGTTGCTGTTCGCGCTGGTAATCTTTACGGGCCAAATCCAGATTCACCTGTGCCATACGCAGATTTGCCTGTTGGTCGATCAGTTCAGGCACGGTTAGTACAGCCAGCGTTTGTCCTTTTTGCACGCTCTGTCCTAAAGCCACATTGATCTGCTCGACATAACCACTAAATTTAGGCGATATATGCGCTTGTTGATCGGTATTCACCACCAATTTACCTGGCAGGGTTGTCAGCTTTTCAACCAATCCTGTGGATGCAACAGCAACTTTTAAACCTTGTTCAACCATTTGTTGGCTGGTCAGTTGTATTTCGCCTTCTTCAGCATGTCCTTCTTCAGAACTATCTTCATCAGAATATTCGGCATTTCCCTCATCATAACCCTGCCCCTCAGATTCAGTTTTTTTTGAACTTAACCAAATAGCCAGACTGACCAAGACCGTAATCAGAATCAAAACTACAATCATGAGAGACTGGGATATTTTTCCGTTTTGCTTGGCGTTCATTTTATCGTGCTCCCCCATTGATTAAATTTTGCGATGCTTCGACTGCCTTTTTATTCAGTTGTGTATAGGCATCCGAACGGCTAATTTCTTCATAACTTGTGCCAATACTGAGTGCCTCAGCTGCTAGGGCAGTTTGCCAAGCTTGACGTAGAGTTTGTAATTGACCCAATCGAAGATTCTGCAGTTGGGTGGTTGCTTGCTGAACGTCGGTAATGGACAGTTTCCCTGCCTGAAACCCTAGTAAAGTACGGCTCTGAACTTTGGTCGCCAAAGTAACTTGTGCTGTTGTGGCATCGAACTGGCTACGTAAACCTTTGAGCTGATGCATGCTGTTGGCAATATCGAGTATTTGTTGCTTCAGCTCACGCTGCTGCTGTTGGTTCAGCAATATTTGCTGTTGCTGGACCATCGGGATCGCATATTGCTGGCGATTGAAAATATTCAGTGGAATAGCCACGCCGATTGCTAAAGTCGTATCGTTGCTTTCATTAGGGGTTTTGCTACGTTTCATGCCTACATTTAAAGTCGGATTGGGACGTGCCTGAATTCTTAAATTTTCAATTTGATGATCCGATTGCTGAATGTTCAAGGCATAGAATTTTTCTAGCCACCCTTCAGCAATATACCGTTGCACAGTTTGGAGACTTTGCTCTGGCCAAGGGATAGCGGTTTTATTCAATTGAAGATGTGAAGATGTTTCTCCCCCCCACAAATTAGACAGCTGACGACCGGCAGCTTGTTTATTCAGCATCGCTTGCTCATAAAGTCGTTGGATTTCTAGCGCTTCAATTTGGGCACGCTCAAAATCAACCAGGGCAATACTGCCTGCCTGATAGCGTTTCTGGGCACTGTCCAGATTGACTTTACTTGTTTTTAACTGTACTGAATAAGCAGACTGCTCAACCTCAGCAAGTGCAAATTGCGACCATGCAAATTTAACAATCAGTTGGCTTTGTGCCTTCCATAATTGCTGTTGCAATTGGATTTGTTGATTCGAGGTATTGGCAATCACCCGGTTCAGCTTACGCTGACCAAATAGATCTAGAGGTTGACTAACGCCAACATTGAATTCCTGTTCTTGACCTGAGCCAAAGCCAGACTGTTCTAAACTTATACTTGGATTCTGCCATAACCGACTTTGCTGAATATTCAATTCAGATATTTGCTGAACTTGTTGCCACGGCTTGTCTTGAGTCTGGTAACTTTGTACTTTTGCTAAAGCGGATTCAAAGCTGGTAACGTTTTCAGCATAGCTATATTGCATAGCCGCTGCACATATACAAGCAACCAAGCTATGACGCAAGAGTATAATTGATTGTGAAGACATGATTTTTCCCACTTATTTAAATAATAAAAGTGGTGGGAATGTTTTAGGCTACCCCACCATGAGCGGGGAAAATTCGGGAGGTAGGCTTTGTTGAAACAGGTCAGGAGCCTGATAGCTGTTTTTCCAATGAAATTGTGGATTCACTTTAACTTCAGAGCTTGGATGAAACACATCTACTTTTTCATTTTGTACAATCAAATGCATCATCGATGGTAGATGATCTTGATGATCTTCACCGATTTCTAAATCGCTACTGAATGTTTTTATGTTTTCTGACTGTCCATTATGATCGTGTTGACGACTATCGCTGGCACACAAGGTATTTTGGTGATGACCAAAATGATAACTCTGCTGTGATTGAGGCTGTTGTTCATGGACACAAAAGGCCGCCGCCACATTCCAAAAGCTTTGGAACATGAACAATCCAACCAAGACTGTAATCCATGTAGTAGAACGCATCATCTGAACCGTACCGGGTTTGTCGGAGACTTTTTATTTAAGTTAGGCCACCTGACCTAACGGGTTAATCTTATCATTGTACATTGCTTCAAACTCAAAAGGCAATTTTCCATGAGAGTTTCCCAAACTTTGTGTAACTGCTTATAATCCACTAACAGGAGAATAAGCAATGACTAACCAATCTGACATCAAGAAACTGGCTGAGCAAATGGCCAGCAGCATGAAAAGCTTCGATGACATCAAAGACTTTCAAAAGCAGCTCATGCAGTCCTTCATCGACACTGCCCTAGAAGCAGAAATGGAAGAGCATCTCGGCTACCCCAAGCATGAAAAGGCAGACAGGCCTAATAAGCGCAATGGGCACACTAAAAAGAGAGTCCGTAGCGACACAGGCGAGCTTGAGATCTCCACCCCCAGAGACCGCGACAGTAGCTTTGAGCCTGTACTTGTCAGTAAGCATCAAACCCGTATTTCAGGTCTTGATGACAAAATCATCAGCTTTTACGCCAAAGGTCAAACCACTACTGAGATTGTCGAAACCATCAAGGACATCTACGACGTCGACATCTCAAGCAGCTTGGTTTCCAGAGTCACTGACAACATCTTGGATGACATCACCGCTTGGCAGAACCGGCCACTGAGCAGCGTCTATCCTATCGTCTACTTAGACTGCATTGTCGTCAAAGTTCGTCAGGACAAGCAGATCATCAACAAGGCTATCTATCTGGCGCTAGGCGTAGGACTTGATGGTAAAAAAGAGTTACTTGGCATGTGGCTATCAGAGAATGAAGGCGCTAAGTTCTGGCTGGGTGTTCTCACTGAACTACAAAACCGCGGGGTACAAGATATCCTCATTGCTTGTGTTGACGGTCTAAAGGGCTTCCCTGATGCCATCAATACCGTTTATCCCAAAG
>NHDG01000094.1 GCA_002167285.1 Planctomycetia bacterium TMED53 | reverse complement strand
TGCTGCCCGCCGGAGAGTCGATCTACTCTTGGAAGAACGAAATCTGCCAGGAAAAAGAAACTCTTCTAATGATTAAAACTGCGGCTGATCCAAAGATCTTCACTGAGCGAGTTCTCGATGCTCACCCCTATGAGTGTCCAGAAATCATCGGCTTCGAAGTTTCTGAAGGACATCGAGAGTATCTCGACTGGATAGAACAATTGTCGAAAGGTGACTCGTGATATCACTGGAAGAAGTTCGCCAAAAAATCCTTGAGCGTATTCAGCCCCTATCCATCGAAGAGATCGACCTTAGCGAGGCCACTGGGAGAACTCTGGCAAAATCGGTGCATTCAAACGATGCAATCCCTCCCTTTGATAACACTGCGATGGATGGATTCGTCATTCACAGTGACGACATCAGTGGTGCCAGTGAATCTTCACCGACGACTTTGCCAGTCGCTGGAATCATCGAGGCGGGGATGCCAGGAGATACTCCTCTAAGCCCAGGTGAAGCGATGCGAATTTACACGGGTGCGGTGATCCCCCCTGGAGGAGATGCGATCGTTCCCTTTGAGATTTGCCAACAAGATGGCACTGACGCCGTTACCTTCACGAGAGCTGCACGGCACGGTGATCATATTCGACGCCGGGGAGAAGATGTCCCTCAAGGCGGAGAGGTGCTGTCCGCAGGAACTCGTTTGAGCCCTGCAGCGATCGGGCTTCTCGCCAGTGTTGGAGCCAGTCGTGTATCGGTATTTCGGCGTCCCAGAGTTGCTGTTCACTCTAGTGGAAATGAACTGATCCCTATCGATTCAGAACTCTCACCTGGAAAAATCCGCAATTCAAATCTTTACTCTCTTTGTGCAAGGCTGAAACGCTGGGGAGCGATTCCATTGCCGAGGCCTGTTCTTCGTGACGACCTCGATGAAATCCGTAAAGGCCTAAAAGAGACCCTTGAAGAAAAACCCGATGCCATTTTGACCACTGGTGGTATCAGTGCTGGGGATCTCGATTTCATTCGCGATGTTGCAAGAGAGATGGGTGAAGACGTTCAGATTCGTAAAGTCTCTATGAAACCTGGTAAACCCTTGGTCGACGGCTCACTGGGTGGGGTTCCATTCTTTGGTTTGCCAGGAAATCCTGCGGCATGCCTGGTTTCTTTCGAAATGTTCGTAAGGCCCGCTCTCGCCCAAATGGAGGGAAGAACCGATGGCACTCCACCACTGAGAAGTGGTGTTCTCTCTGCCGGGTGCCATCTCTCTCCCGGGCAGCGACTCCGCTGGCTCAGGGGAAGGGTGAATCCAGGGGGTGTAGGAGCTGCCGATATGATTGACTTGCCTTCTGGGCAAGGCTCGCATCTGTTAACTGGTTTCTCAACTGCAAATTGCCTCGTCCGTATTCCTGCAAGTGAGCTTGAGCTCGCTGAAGGTTCCACCGTCGAGTACTGGTCACTGACAGAAGAAGAAGCATGAATCAAAAGACAAACCTTGTTTTACAAATATCAGACTCTAATGGTACCCGACAACTGGAGTTAACAGGTTCGGGGCCTTGGCTCGTCGGTCGTGGAGATGGCCCAGCTGTAAGTTTGGGCGAAGAGCGCTGCTCCAGAAAACATGCGGAGATCTTTCTCAAAGAAGGCTCACTCTTCATCAGGGACTTGGGCAGTACCAATGGAACCCTCTTCGACGGAAAGCGATTGAAAAGTGAGAATCGAATTAAATCAGATTCTCTCATCGCCATCGGAGATTCCCGAATCCGGCTCAAAAATCCCGCTCGAACAAAGCCTATCGCCGAAAAGAAAAGAGGAGATCGGGAAGATAGAAGTTCCCGAAATAAGCAATCCACCTCAACAAGGGTTCGTTCATCAGGGCGTAGAAAAGAGTCCTCTACCGGGGCGATTCTGATCCTCGTTGGCGCGATTGTCGCCATCGGTTGGCTGGTCTCCAGCAACATGCCTCAAAACCAAGAACCGGAGTTAGATTCTGATCCTGGACGGACTGCTCTCAACAGTGATCAGCCCGCCATCACAGAACCCACAAACTCAGGCTTCTCTATTCCAACACCAAAGCCCTTGGAAACCGCAACTCAGAAGATTCCGGCGGAAACAGATCCTGTCTCGGAAGTAGAAGTCATTGAACGCAGGGGTTCCTCATTTGATGCGGATTCTCGTTTCGAGGTAGATCTCGATAGCCTCGATAGCCCTGAAGATTCTGCAGAGAGAGACTCTAGCGCCGACACGATGCTGCCCATCGAAGAAACAGGCTCTAACGCGACACTCAGCTTTAGAATTCTAGATGAAGCTTGGCCACCAGCGGAAAGAATCATCGCCTACGAATTCCATCAGAAGGACCACCATGGCGGTCCTGATTTCATCGACCGGATGGGTACCCCCATCGAACGGCGTGGATCCAGCAACCGTAAAGCCTACCGCGTCATCGCCCTCGAAGTGAACAATGGTGAATCCGTAGAACGGCTGATCCAACTGGTCACGCCGCTTCGCAAGGATCTACAGATGCGATTCAAGGTTCCCGCTGGCAGAAGCCTTCGGCGCTATCTTGCGATAGAAGATCCGGGCCAAAGTCCTGTCTTCGTTCAAATGCTCGATAACGAAGGCGAGATCCTGCAGTCTGAGGAAAGAATTCTGGCACCCGGACACCGTACAGAAAACCTCCGCGAAGCACTCGCAGTCGCTCAGGAGAGAGAACGGGAAGAATGGATTCGAGAGCAGTTTCAATTAAGACCCATAGAGGTTGGTGTCGTAGACGAAGCTGGTAATCCTATCAAGGATGCACGCGTCTTACTCCTCAACAAAGAAAGCCTTGCCGTTGTTGAGGGGCGTACCAACGAGGCTGGACGCTGGCAATCGCTGGTTGTTCCCGGTGCCTGGACCGTTGTCGCCCATGGAGAAATCGAAGACGAAATCGACCCGGATGCGACGACCGCAGTCTTTAGACTACCGAGGGTTTTTCTTCTTCAAGACGTTCTGCCTGCAGATCAGAGCGAAATCACCCTTGCTCCCAAAAAAGACGCCGAGATACAAGTGGTCGACGAGAACCAAAAGCCGGTTGCCGTCGAAAAAATCTGGATCACTCCAGAGAGCATCGCCCAAGCGTACACGACCGAAAGAGTCGCTCGGGAAGTGGGTGCCCGAGGACGACTTGAATCACAAAAAGAAGCTCCTGGAGGGCGCTTTCGCCTGTTGCTATCAGGAATGGCTGTCGAGATATGTATCCTTGGCCGTACCACAGATGGTGAGCCAGCCCTCTTGCGTCAGAGAACCGCTGGAGATCGCTCTCTGATCAATGTCATCTTCGATCGTTCCGTCATGGGAAGACTCGAATATCGGGACGCAGCAGCCTACGGCGGGGCCACCGACGGCAGTGTCGATGTCATCTCCACCGATGGTTTCAGAGAACGCTTCTCGATGAACACTCGAGAAGCAAAGCGCGCATGGGTCTTCCCTGGAACTTATCGATTGACGGTGAGTAGTCAGCTGCCTGAAGGAGGAACTTGCCGCTTCCTGCCATATCGAACTACCGTCGGATCTGGTGAGCGGCACGATCTCCAGCCAAGTAGCCCCTGGACCTCTATCTTGCATTACGAACGCAAGGACGATGCTCTACAGATGCGTTTGTCGATCAGCGATGCCAAAGGACGCGTACTGGATGGAGTACCTTCAGGCACCGGGTCCCTCGCCGCAGTAGACTCCAGAGGAAACGTCCTGATCGAACGTGAATTGGGCCCGATGAGCTGGCAGGAACCAGGAACTCTGGTGCGAGTCGATCTCGACAAGCTCAATATCCAGGTCGATATCCCATTTGGAAACTCCCCGATTCAAGGGCTGGCCACTGCTGAGACGCCTGTAACAGTTAATGCCGCTGGAAGCAGTGCTTCTGGCCCCAGTGTTTTCAGACGTCGAATGACTGACATGATGCCGGAAGTTTCGAAAAGCTTGATCGGTTGCCGCGATCATCTCGGATGTGCGGATGGCGTTCAAAGACTCCATATGGACTTTGACATCTTCCTCCCACCGGGAGTCGGAGGTCTCGGGGGTGGCGGAGTCATCGTTCTTGATGCTGCTCAGCTCCACCAGTACACGGGTAGCGGTGATATTCTTCCATTCGCATTCACCCATGAGTTGGGGCACAACATCGGGTTCGGGCACGATCCATACATGCTGCTTGCTGATTCCGGAGTGGATGAAGGGCTCTACGGCGAATTGGGTTACCGATTACTCAATGCGCAAGCTTTCCAAAATACCATCGATTGGCTTTTGAACAGGACCAGTGACGGCCCTCAAAGGTGGCAACCAAATGCCTCCGTTTTTGCCGCCATTCGCTTCCTCCATGGCCTTGGAGTTCACCGCAAAATGTTTACCGAGCGTAGAGCTTCCGAAGTCACCCTATTACTTCATGGTCTCTCCAGCATCGAGCGGATCGCAGCTTTGTACTCTCTGGCATTGGGAGAAAACATTGCGTGGATTTTCAGAGCAAATGGCTGGCCGGTGTTTGATGAACGTGTCGACGTAGGTGGATCCTCGGTCAAGTTTGTCAAAAAGCACCCCAAGAAACTGAATTATAACCGTCTCGATGGAACGATCATTAATGGCTGGTGGGTACGTGGTCCCGTTGAAGGAAAAGATGCAGACAACTCCCCTTGGAAACGGGTTGTATGGCCAAGCCCTTTCACCGACCTCGCCGCAGGACATGACCCTGCAACACGCGCAAGAAGATGGATTTTGTTCAGGAGGATTGCCGTAAATCGAGATATGGAAGCTCGTCTGGCCATCGCTGCTGATGTCAAACTACAAGTGAGTGTTAATAGTTCACCCATTGGATTCGTCGATGCCAGTGCACAAATGACTCAACCGATGCATGACGAGTTAATGCTGAACCAAAAGAAACCATTTCCTGTAAACCTCCTCAAAGGTGAAAACATCATTGAGATCTCAGCAACCCAAGTCGTTGGAACTCGTGGATTCAGAGTTGAGTTGATGACCCCAGATGGAATTCCAGTCCCAATGGGGGTCCTCGATGAAGGGCCTCCCGGGGAAGAGCTGCTCGATGAAATCGTGCGGGTGGAAAGTCATCAGCCCCTCCTGAATGGCGATTTTGAATCTGAGGGTTTCCTCGATGGCTGGATTCGAGGCGAGGTTGACCCCGGTGGCTCAATTCGCTTTGAACCTGAGACAGAATCGATTGGAACCGGTTCCTGTGCCATGCGCGCCGAAATTCGTGAACCTGGCGCTGGTGGTATCATCCAGCGGATCGTGGTGACCCCAGGAAAGAGATATGAAGTCAGCGGCATCCTGAAGTCAGAGGGGTTCAAGGGTGAAGCATTGATCGGCTTCTTTACTGGCAGAATCGGGTCTTGGTCAGGTAGATCAAAGCCTCTAAGAGGGGACTCCGATTGGCGCAAAATTAAATTCGAATGGTCCCCTGGACAGAGTCGAACTACCTACATTGCGTGTTATGTTCAAGGGCTAGAGGGAACAGTTTGGTTCGACGAAATCGAATTCAAGGAGCTTCCATGAATATCCAACAGAACCCATTCGAGGATCGCTGGCCGCTACTCAAAGAGATGTTTGAGACCGGTGGAGCACAAGCACTCGTTACATTCATCTCTGCTCGCGAAGACCTTCTTGAACGCAGAGCATTATTCCTAATGGCAAGCCAACGGATCTCTCAAGGCCAAGATCTTTCGCGAGGCCTCGATGATGTCGTCACTATTTCAAGAGCCGCCATCGATGAGTTCTATGAACAGTCCGTATCTGAAGCCGATGAGGAACAAACTCTCCTGAGGCTTCAGGGAGCCAACATTCTATCCTATAACCTCTCTGCAGATCTGGCTCCATGCTGGCCCGACGATGAAGAAGTCCGTGAAACACGGCACTTTGAAGAAGGTCTCAGATGTGCCGATGACTGCTTACGTTGGCGTGAACAGCTGCAGAAAGGCGCGGTAGCCTTCAGCATGGCGTGGTGGGCCCAAGGCGTGCACCATGCAGGCTTGGGGCGTTGGAATCGAGCATGTGAGGCATTTCAATCTGCCCTCGACGCCGCAATTGATGACGCCCGCGAGAATGGCACTCCCGAAACGGTCGGACCAGAAGCCAGCTTCACCATCAACATCTCTTCTGGCTGGCTCGAATTCGCCCGGTGGCGCAGTGGCGACAGCTCCTCCTATGATCGATTCTTGGAAGCGATGGGAGCTTTTTCCAAACAGATCGATCGTGACGACGAAGGAAGAGATGAAGCCCTGGTGGGTGTTCAGCAACTTCAAATCGCTGCCCAAAGACTTCCAGGACAGGAACAGACTTCTTGAGACCCGTGAAGCTGACAGATCAATCAGTGATCTACTCCGATGAGCATTTTGTTGCCATCAATAAACCCGCGGGGATCAGCTCCGTCAGCGAGCGCTGGTCACCTGATCAGAAATGCTTGATCGATCTTGTATGGGATCGTTGGAAAATCGAAGACCCTAATGCTCCCAAACCCCATGTTGTGCATCGACTCGACAAAGAGACGACCGGGGTCATTCTTTTCGCTCGCCATGGAGAAGCACAAGCAGGATTGCGCAAACAATTTATGGAGCGAACGACAAAAAAAACCTACCACACTCTGGTCGAAGGAATCCCTGAGCCCGCACATGGAAAACTCATCTTTCATGTCGAAGAAAACCCCGCCAAACCAGGAACGATGAGGATCAACAGGCAAGGCAAAGAGTGCCAATCAGAATTCGAACTCTTGAAAGCATTCGACCACCATTCGTGGGTGGAAGTTCGCCCTAAGACTGGTCGCACCCATCAGGTCCGGCTGACAATGCTCCAAACAGGGGCACCCTGCTGTTGCGACTCCGTCTACGGATCTGGAGCCCCCCTTCTTCTATCGACATACAAGCGCAGTTATCGCCCGGGAAGGGGTCAAGAAGAACGGCCGTTGCTGGCAAGGCTGGGTCTCCATGCCCTTCGCCTTGAAATTCAGCACCCTGAAGATGGAGCAAACTTGGTGATCGAAGCTCCACTACCGAAGGATCTTCGAGCGAGCTTACGCCAGCTGGAGCGCTGGTCACGTCACTGATCAACGCTTTCCCCCAGACTTACTTGATAGCTGGCATCCTGCACTTACCCTGTAATATTCCAAGGGGGAACAGTGACTCACCAGCCAGACAGTGATGCGAAATTAACCATCGAAGAGGTTTCCGATTGCGTGATTCTGGCTGGTGGCGCCGGCAGCAGAATGGGTGAGCCAAAAGCCTTTCTCAACTACGACGGCAAATTATTGATTGAGCGCATCTATTCCACCGTCGAGCCTCTCTTTGATCGTGTGTGCGCCTCAGTTAAATCCACCGAGAGTCTCAGTCGGGTTCCTGATCTAGAGTGGCATGCCGTTCTTGAAGACCCCCCCACAGCAACTTCTCTTCAAGAGGTCCTTGTTAACATCATCGAGACTGTTCAAGCCCCGACCTTCATCGTCGCGGTTGACTTGCCCCAAGTCTCTCAAAAACTGATTCGAGAACTTTGTTCTTCATACAATCCAGGCACTTCAGTCATCGGGGTCGCGGAAGAAAGACCTCAACCATTGGCTGCCGTCTGGGATCCCTCAGCTTTAGATTTTTCAACACCCGAAGATGGAGACCTCGCCCTTCTTGCATGGGTACGGCGAGCGCCTTTTAAAGTGTTAAACTGGCCGAAAGATTTCAAATTTCAATCAGAGGAAAACCCGTTTAGAAATCTGAACCGCCCTGAAGACCTATCCGATGGAGATCTTGCAAGTTGAACCCTCAAAATGAGTCCACACGGGCAAGATTACTAAGAATTCAAAAAGACCTCGCTGAACATGCCCACCAAGAGATCAATTGGAATAGTGAGCACTTAAAAGAGATCGAGAAAAGATATCTGGATTGCACGAGTCAACCATTTGAACCGGTTCGATTTTCTGACTTAGTCGAGTCAGCCCTTCACTCACGTATCGTTTATGTAGGTGATTACCATACACTTCGAGAATCCCAGAAAACGCCCCTGAGACTCGCCAACCAAATATTGAAAAACACCAATCAACTCATCTTTTGCACTGAGGCGTTCCATATCGATGATCAACCCTCTCTTCAAAGTTGGCTCAACGATGAGATTGATGACCAAGAGTTGCTACTTAAGACGGAATGGAACTCCAAGTGGGGATTCCCATGGAGAAATTTCGGTATGCAAATGCAGTTCTTCAAGGAGCGCTCAATTCCAATTATGGCGCTTAACTCTTCTGAGAAGATCGTCGGGAAGTCATTTGCAGCCAGAGATCGGATTGCGGCGATGCGCATCGTCGAGATTCTCCGAGAAAACCCGGAATCCATACTGATCGTCTCTTTTGGCGATCTTCACATGGCGCACGATCATCTCCCTAGCGAAGTAGATCGTGTACTCACATCCATTGGCGAAAATCCCAAGCCTTCCACGATACTGTTTCAAAATGTCGATGAAGTTTATTGGCGACTAGCAGATACCGGACTTGAGCAGACAGTCACTACTGTCAGGCTTCAAGACGGCAACTACTGCTTCCTCGGAACCACTCCATTGGTCAAGTTTCAATCGGCTTTAAACTGGTATTCCAATGAAATGGAGCTTGAAGAATCTCTCGGCTTAGATCAGCCCCCAACCATTTCATCATCGGTGATGAATGATCAAATATGGTTAATTATCGAAGCCATCTCAGACTTCCTCGAGGTTTCGACAGAAAAGTTCCAAGACTTCAGTGTGTACACAAACAGGAATCTAGATCTCCTCGACCATCTCACGGGAGATCGAAAGCTGACCGCTGCTGAAGTCCAGATCGTGCAGGACCAATTTGAAAGGGAGGAGTCATGCTATCTCCCACGTCCTCGAATCATCTTTTTGGGCAATCTGTCGATGAGACACGCTGCAGAGGAGGCCGCTCACCACATCAATTTTGTTCTCTCGGGAGATTTGCCGACTGCCAAAGCTCCCATCGCTAGCTTCTACGAAACCACCATTCGCGAATGCCTTGGCTATCTCGGAACAAAAGTAATGGACCACACCAGAAAACCTATCACCCTTGAAGATATCGATCGTGTCCTTGAAGATTTGGAATCTGGCTATTCCCATCCTTTCCATGCTGAAACCCGTGAATCTCTCCTCGCAACACGCCGATTTCTTTCAGCAATCTCTTCAGGCTCAGTTCCGGTTGCAGAGGAGTTCTTGCCGGAAAAGGTCAATCAAGAGATCAGCTCAGGTGTTGCTCATCTCGTCGGATACCTATTAGGAGACTGGATCTATAACGCCCTTCTTGAGGGAGTTATTGAGCCTTCAGAGGTCCGCAACTTGTATTCGGAATCTCTCAATGTCGAGGATTCAGGCTCACGCCTCTTCGGAACCTGGCTCACAAAAGTAGGCCTCTAGGACAGATCCGATTCTTCTGAAGTCAATTCCAGACGGGGATAAATGATTCCCGGCGGGTGCAACTCTTCACCCTCCATAAGAACACAACTTTCACCCAAGCTCGCCAATGCTTTCTCCGGCTGAGGAGAGCAAGATCGGAATGCTTCCAATAGCTTCTTACTGGTGGAGGGCAGGAAAGGCAGCAACAACACTCCCAATGCATGAACGATCTCAAGAAGTGCGGCGAGATCCGCTCCGCAGCGCTGCTCATCCTCTTTACGACTCTTCCAAGGCTCTGCCAAATCAAAGAGACGATTGCCATGACGAGCGAGAGTCAGAACCCTATCAAGCCCCTCCCGGAACTTTTGCCGATTTAAAGCATCATCCCATTGGAGACGAGACTCCTTAATCACAGCCAAGGTCTCTTCGATGAATGCTGAATTTGAAGCCCCATGAGGAACTCTGGAATCGAAATTCTTGGCGGTGAAAGTCAGCATGCGATGAGCGAAGTTACCAACCACGTCTGAAAGCTCATCATTGTTACGCTGAATGAAATCTTCCCAGGTGAACGATGTATCTTTTCCTTCAGGAGCAACCACCGTCAGGTAGTACCGAACTCTGTCAGCGTCATAAAGCTCGAGAATCTCTTCTGCCGTGACACCAACGCCCTTCGATTTGGAAAACTTTTCACCTTTGAAATTGAGGTACTCATTGGCAGGAATCGAAGTAGGCAGATGGAAATCACCCTGCCCCATCAACATTGCTGGCCAAATCACTGCATGAAAAATGATGTTGTCTTTACCGAGGAAGTGAACTAACTCCACATCCGGATCACTCCACCACTCTCGCCAGCTTTCAGTATCACCTTTGGACTCAAAAAATTCTTTCGTGAATGAGATATATCCAATGGGAGCATCGAACCAAACATACAGAACTTTATCCTTAGCCTCTTCCAGAGGGACAGGCACTCCCCATTCAAGGTCCCGAGTAATAGATCGCGCTGGCAATCCTTCTCGAACTATTCCCCTCGAGTAGTTTCTAACGTTGTCACGCCAGCCTTCACAGGACTTGAGCCACTCTTCCAATCGATCTTCATAACGATCAAGTCTGAAAAACCAATGTTTGGTAGGAATGATTTTAGGATTGCCTCTACAGACTGCGCACTCCGGATCTTTAAGTTGCTCTTGTTCATACGATTGGCCACAAGCATCGCATTGATCCCCCCTCGCCCCCTCTGCCTCGCAGATTGGGCACTGACCTTCCACGTATCGGTCAGGAAGAAACATGCTGCAAGGATCGCAATAGAATTGCTCGGTGACCCTCTCCTCGATATCTCCTCGCTCAAAGATCTTTGTGAAGAATTGCTGTGAAAGCTCCGCGTGCCCTTCGCATGTGGAGGTACCACTGTAGTGATCGAACTCAATCCCGAGGGAACCAAAGACTTTTTCCTGAATTCCCCGATACCGAGCGACCACCTCCTGAGGAGAGCTCTTCTCTTTCTGGGCAGAGATGGTGACTGGAACACCGTGATCATCACTTCCACAGATGAAGACGGTCTCAACACCTTTGAGTCTTAAATAGCGGTTATAAGTATCTGCGGGGAGGTAGACACCTGCGACATGGCCAAGGTGTGGATGATTATTCGCGTAAGGAAGTGCGGCAGTGATCAACACCCGTCGATTAGGGTTCATGGCGCTCCGGCTCAATCGCCTTCTGCGCTTGGATCGCTGGCCATCAAATCTTGAGCCGCCTGGCTCTGCGCGTTGGCCACTTGGGTATACGCCACGTGCAAATCGCGCAGAAGATCTTTGATCATGCTCTCTTCTTCATCGGATCGATTTCCATCAGTTTTGCTCTCCAAGGCTCCCAATAAATCGATGGTTTCCTTCGCCAAATTCAGATCGAGCATACGCTCGCCGGTTCTTGGATCTGGAATTTGCCCCAATGCCATCAGCGCTGGGTAAGCAATCTGTTGGACTAAAGCAGGGAATCGAGGGTCACTCTCAACACTCTTCGATTCCCCAGGCTCGCCGGACTCTTCGAGAATCCCACCCATTTGGGAAGCGATCTTCTGCTTCTCTTCCTGAGCCCTACGCTTCCAATCGTCATCGATACGCTTGTCGGCTTCAGACACTCCTGCTTCTCCTTTCGAGAGCAGCGGTCACAAATCCCTTGAATAGAGGATGAGCGTCAAACGGCTTGGATTGGAACTCTGGATGATACTGACAGGCGACAAACCACGGATGGTTTTCGACTTCGACGACCTCAACCAAGTGTCCGTCAGGGCTGGTACCACTGATTCTCAGCCCAGCCTCTTGCAACCGGTCTCGGTAATCATTGTTAAACTCATAACGATGACGGTGACGTTCGGAGACCTCCTGAGTGGAGTACTCCTTATGACATGTTGAGCCTTCTTGGAATTTGCAGGGCCAACCTCCCAACCTCATCGTTCCGCCTTTTTCAGAAACGTCCTGTTGCTCCTGTAACAGCGTAATGACGGGGTGAGGGGTATCCTTGTGAATCTCAGTAGATGAAGCCTCTTCAATCCCCAGCACATTGCGGCAATATTCGACGACCGCTGCGTGCATTCCGTAGCAGATCCCAAAGAATGGAATGTTGTTTTCACGGGCATAACGGATGGTATTCACTTTGCCCTCAAGGCCACGTTCACCGAAGCCTCCCGGAACCAAAATCCCATCCACACCCCCCAACACCGCCGCCGGATCTCCGTTGGCCAAATCCTCAGCCTGAATGCGGCGGAATCTGACTCTTGAGTTGTTGGCAATCCCTCCGTGGGTCAATGCCTCGTAGATCGACTTGTATGAATCGGTCAACTCGATGTATTTGCCGACGACCGCGATCTCGACTTCCTGTTGCGGATTCTTGAGTGATTCGACCACTTCAATCCAGTTGTCCATGTTTCCTGAACCAGCTTCGCGATTGAAGTGCTCCAGAATTCTCATATCCAACTGCTGCTGCCTAAGAACCAACGGCAACTCGTAAATGGAGGTCTCCACGTCCTTCTCGATGAAGACGGAATCCACGGGGACATTACAGAAGAGCGCAAGCTTGTCGCACACTTCTTTCTCAACATCCATCTCAGTCCGACACACCAAAATATCAGGAAGGATTCCGATCTCTCTTAATCGACCCACCGAATGCTGTGTTGGCTTGGTCTTAATTTCTCCGCTGGCTTTGATGAAGGGCAACAGGGTCAGGTGGATAAAGAGCACATTCTCGCGCCCATGTTGATGACCAAATTGCCTGAGCGCTTCTAAGAACGGCAGGCTTTCAATATCACCAACGGTTCCACCTATTTCAGTGATGACCACATCGACATCTGTGGATCCCACTCTGGAGATGCTGTCTTTAATTTCGTCGGTGATGTGAGGAATCACTTGAACAGTTTTGCCCAGGTAATCTCCCCGACGTTCTCGCTGAATGACGGAGGAATAAATTTTTCCAGTGGTGTAGTTGGAATGCTGGCTGATTTCACAAGAAGTGAACCGCTCATAATGGCCTAAGTCCAGATCGGTCTCTGCACCATCCGGAGTGACGTAAACTTCACCATGCTGGAATGGACTCATCGTCCCTGGATCCACGTTGATATACGGATCAAACTTTTGGAGAGCGATTTTGAGACCATGACTCTCCAGCAGAGAGCCGATTGCCGCGCTCGTTAGTCCCTTGCCTAATCCAGAAACTACGCCACCAGTGACAAAAATGTACTGTGTCATTTCCTCAATCCGTTCCCCCACGAGTGAAACCCTGTGTGGTTTTCACTCCCCCACACTTCAACACACACAATTACACAACCTACCGACAGGCTCCGCCAGCAAACGGTGCCTACCAAGGTTCCTGTTTTCAGATCAACTTCCTGCATCTTCCCGCATCCTGAGCGTCTTCTCCACGAATCGTTCATAATCTTCTTTGGTATCGATTCCGGGGGCTGCACCCGAAACCTCTCCAACAGCGATTTCATGGCCGAATTCCAGCAATCTGAGTTGTTCCAGCCGCTCTTGGGTTTCTAATTTCCCCTTCGGTAATCGGGTAAATTCTCGCAAGGAAGAGGGTCTGAACCCATAAATTCCTATGTGCTGAAGCCACCCATCTTCGGGAATTTGGCCCATCTCGCAGTGGGGAATCGCCTGCCGGCTGAAAAATCGTGCTCTGCCAAAATCATCGAGCACAACTTTTACCCTGTTCGGATTACGGAAATCGACCTCCGAGCCCGGGTTCTGGTGCCGAGTAACGAGGGTCGCAACAGAGCATTCGTTGCAAGATTCCAACAACTCAAACAACCTGAGGACATGATCTGGATCCAACTCAGGTTCATCGCCTTGAACATTGACCAGCATGGTGTCGTCGGTGAGATTCAAGTGGTCAGCCACAGCTGCAACTCGATCAGTTCCGCTGGCCAAACCGGGGTCAGTCTCAAAAACTTCGCCACCAAATTTTTGCACAGCCGAGCCGATTTCTGGTCCATCTGCAGCGACCACCACCCGTGATACATCGGGAACAGACATACACACTTCATAGACATGGCGAATCAGTGGCCAACCGGTACGGTCGAGCAACATTTTCCTCGGCAGTCGCCGGGATTCCAGTCTCGCAGGGATGATGATCACTCTTGGCATCGTGATAAGTTAAGTCGCAAATTAGGCGCTGTCCAGCAACCTGAGTAGTAACGATGTACCTGCTCGGTAATCCCCTACTCTGGATGAAGGCAGATAAGGCTGATATTTAGCGAACCACCTGAGTACAAATGTTCTCGTGAAGAGCTTCTAAATTGTCGAGCATGGCTCTCATGGGGAAATGCTCTCGAACATGTTCGATTCCCCTTCGAGATTGCTCGAGGGCCGTCTCTGGATCTGATAGCAAGCTCAAACCCGCCTCAGCCAAAGCTTCTGGATCTCCTGGCCGGACCAAAGTGCAGATTCCTTCCTCACCCAATAGCGAAAGGATTTCACCACCCCCTGTTGCGATGGTCGGCACTCCTCGAGCAAGCCCTTCGAGCAGGTGCAATCCTGATCCACCCCAGTCACTCACGAGCATAAGTAGATCGACCGCCCGGTAGACAGAATCAGGATCTGCAGGAGGAGCCACGAAGGTCAGAGATCCATCCATATCCAATGACTTACTAACACTTCGCAACCTAGATTCATCGGGCCCCTCACCCAAGATCGTGAAGATCTTTTCGTGGGTAGACTTTCTCATGATGCTAGCAGCATGAATAAAATCATCGAGGCGACGCCCCTTCTCCAGTCGACCAACTGTTCCAACCACAGGAATGTCTGTAGTAGATCTCTTTTCTCGCTCTGCTGAAGGAACCTCGATGCCGTATGGAATAACCCTGATCTTATCTTTGAAAATTCCCAACTCATTGACCAAATGCTCGCGAAGATCCTGATTTACAACCACGACCGCTGCTGCCGATCGAGTCGACCTCGCAGATCTTTCCGATTTCAACCATGAATGAACCGTGTGAATCAGAGGCTTGTCCAACGCAGAAGACCAGCGCTTACCAATCCTGAGAGAACCGGCCCCCCCTGTCGCATGAATAAACTGAGGATCAAACTCCTGAAGGAAACCTTGCAGCCTTCTGCGTGCCAACCATGAGATTGGATTTTCATAGACTTCGATTCCCAAGGAACGAAACAGGGGCAAAAACACCCCGCCCCGGCAAATCATTTGAATTTCATAACCTCGTTGCTGGAGCCCCTTCACCAGACTCAAAGCGTAAGTTGTGGGAACAGACCAATCGAGTCGACCTGAAACGACCAGCATTCTCATGATTCCCCCTGACCAGGATTCCAACTGTCACACGGGGCTTGTCGCCCGACAGTTGTCAGGATATACGACAAGGGCCCCAACAACCAACAGGAGATCGATCATGTCTCAACAGACGAATCCACAGGGTTTTGATTCCATAGCACTCGCCAGTGGTGGACTCGACTCTTCCACGGTACTCAGCATTGCGGTCGATCGAGGCTTCCGACCGCTCCCCTTGGCATTTCGATACGGGCAGAAGCATGAGATCGAATTGGATTCCCTTCGAAAAGTAACCTCATTCCTAGGGTTACCAGAACCCCTCATCCTCGAATTGCCATATCAGGCGATAGGCGGTTCCGCTCTCTTGGGAGAAGGGGCCATCCCTGCTGAGCCTCAAGATGGGGCACAAGCCCGAGAAGAGATCCCCAGCACTTATGTCCCCGCAAGAAATCTCGTGTTCCTTTCCATTGCCACTGCTGTCGCTGAAGCGCGTGGAATCCGCGACCTTTGGATCGGAGTGAACGCACTCGACTATAGCGGCTACCCCGATTGCCGGCCCGAATTCCTGAAGGCATTCCTTGAAACTGTGGAATTGGGAACGAGAGACGGTGCAACGACCGACGACACGGTGAACGAACCCTATTGGCGGATGCACGCCCCACTTGCAGAAATGAGTAAAGCTGAAATTATTCAAACCGCAGCTGGTTTGGGGCTAGATTTATCCCTCACCCATTCCTGCTACGACCCACGTGAGAATGGGCTCGCTTGTGGGATTTGCGATTCGTGTGGCCTTCGCAAGCGCGGTTTTGAAGAAGCAGGAATCAAGGATCCAACCATCTACGCATGAAGCAGAGAAAAAAACTCGCTCTTCAGGGCAATTAACCCTGCAGTCCGGCACTCTTGGACGTTAGCATCCCTCGAAACAGGCCTTGATCGACAGCGGGCCGTTTCTGGTGAAAGGGGTTGGATGATCCCGGACTTCTAAACAAGTTCAGGGTTCTTCCACGATCGAGCTCTCCGAGAGGATCGATGTTATGCCAAGAAGTGTTCTCGTCACAGGTGGTGCTGGTTTTATTGGAAGCCACGTTTGCGAGCAATTGCTCACTCGTGGAGATGAGGTCATCTGTCTCGACAACCTTGATGAGTATTACGATCCAGAGATTAAGAAGTCCCATTTGGATCACCTCAGTCAGCACCCAGGATTCACATTCCTGATGGGTGATATCCGCGATGGCAACCTCCTTGAACAGATCGCTAAAAACCACCCCATCGATGGCATCGTTCATTTAGCAGCGAGAGCAGGGGTCCGCCCCTCGATTCAAGAGCCGAGTCTCTATGTGGACGTCAATCTGAATGGAACAACACAGTTACTGGAGATGGCGAGGAATCACTCCATCGATCAGTTTGTGTTTGCTTCCTCTTCATCTGTTTATGGGGATAGAAACACCGTTCCATTTCACGAAAGTGATCCTGTCGATAAACCTGTATCGCCCTATGCTGCCACCAAAAAAGCAGGAGAGGTTTTATGCCATGCATTTCACCATCTGCATGGGATCAACATCTTTTGTCTCAGGTACTTCACCGTCTACGGCCCACGCCAACGGCCAGAGATGGCGATTCACAGATTTACCTCAATGATCCAACAAGGATTGGCGATCCCCATGTTTGGGGATGGTTCGATGGAAAGAGACTTCACCTACATCGATGACATCGTCAATGGCACCATCAATGCCCTCGACAGGGTCAACGGATTTGAAGTTCTTAATCTTGGAAATCACCGCAGCATACGCCTAGATAAGCTCATCGAGTTGATAGGTACAGCGTGTGGCAAAGAAGTTTTGATCGATCGTCAACCTGCGCCAGCAGGAGACGTCTCCAAAACGTGCGCCTCCATCGATAAGGCAAGAGAGATTTTGGGCTACGATCCAGCGACAACCATCGAGTCTGGAATTGAAAAATTCGTCGCCTGGTTCGACACCAAACAGGAAAAGTACCACTGCTAGAGAAGGTTACCTATGAGTGATGATCTGAGAGAAGATCAACGGATCCAAATGGTGGCGGTCGGCCCCGATGACGAAGCGGAAAAAAAGCTTTGGCTTGAGGCCCTCGAAGGCGTCATCGACCAAAATAGCTACTGTCTCGGAAATGCTGTCGGCGAGTTCGAAGAGCAATGTAAACAGTACCTTGGGGTCGACCACGCTTTCGGGGTTTCAAATGGAACCGATGGTCTCAAGCTTGCACTTCGAGCGGTTGGAGTAAACAGCGGCGACGAAGTGATTCTTCCCGCATACAGTTTCTTCTCGACCGCTTCAGTGATCGCCCATTTGGGAGCTAAACCTGTTTTCGTCGACATCGACCCGAAGACCCTACTGATCGATGTAGATCAGATTTCAGCAGCGATCACTGACAAGACCCGAGCCATCATGCCGGTCCAGCTCTATGGGCAAACAGCAGAGATGGACACCATTATGAAGCTCTCTGAGCAAACAGGTATCCCCGTTGTAGAGGACGCGGCACAGGCATTTGGTGTTAGATACAAAGATCAACCAGCAGGTGCGATTGGAGCCGCCGGAGCCTTTTCCTTCTACCCAACCAAAAACCTGGCTGCTGCGGGTGATGCAGGAATGGTCGTTACCCAAAACGAGGAGATCGCTGAAAAGATGCGACGCCTTCGCGTCCACGGCGATATCGGTGGCTATCAACATCAAACTCTTGGCTGGAATGCCCGTATGGACGGATTCCAGGGGGCCATTCTCTCGATAAGGCTAGAACGACTGGCAACCCAGCAGGAGGCCAGAGCGCGCAATGCCAATGAGTACCTTGAAGCCTTGAAGTCCCACCAGTTGACCGACAAAATTGAAACCCTTGCTCAAACATCTGGTTCTGACCACTGTTGGCATCAATTCATCATTCAAATGGACGATCGAGATCGAATCCGTGAGCAACTTTCTCAACGCGGGATCGACAGTGGGATCTACTACCCCGGAACCCTCCCTGGCCAACCCTGCTTTAGTGATTTGGGCTACGACGAGGGTAAATACCCTGTGGCTCAAAGAGCTGCGAGTAGAGTACTCGCACTACCAATTCATCATCGCCTTCAGCAGGGGGACCCCTCGAGGGTTGTCGCAGCTCTCGCCGAGTTGGTGGGAACAGCAACTCGATAAAAAAAATTTGGGAGGTGCTTCCGGCAAATATGAGGGACCGGCATGCACACTCCCAAACAGCGAGGAAGAGTCGTATTTAGTGACAGCCCCAAAGGGTTGGGCGCCGTCTGTTTGTTAATAATGCAATGCCGGTGCCAATTCCCGGGCAATTTTCCCTAAAATTGCCGAAAAAGGCTCCACTCGGCGACTAAGGGCATATTACCAAACCAACGAAACCTTAATAGGATTGACTTTCACGCCATTCATTCAATACATACAGCTGGCGTAGATGCGATAGGGCCAGATATGGCCAAGCTTACTGGCTTTTGTCGGCCAAACCCAACTCCTGAAGATTCCGGAGTCGAGAATAAAGCCCTCCCTGAGATCGTAACTCCTGGTCAGATCCCTCTTCGATGATCTTTCCCCCCTCGAGAACGATCACGCGATCCGCATCCTGAACCGTCGCCAGTCTGTGTGCGATCACCAAGACCGTGCGATCTTTCATCAGGCGTTCCAATGCAGACTGTACCAGTTGTTCGCTTTCAGAATCCAAGGCGGCGGTCGCCTCATCGAGAAGCAAAATAGGAGCATTACGAAGAAAAGCCCTGGCGATCGTCAGGCGCTGCCGCTGGCCCCCCGAAAGACGGTCTCCCCTCTCCCCCAGGTTTGTCTGATACCCCTCCGGGAGAGCCATGATGTCGTCATGAATGGCAGCCGCCTTTGCGGCTTCCACTACCCGGTCGTGGGTTGCGTCTGTTTCTGCTCCCCGAATGTTACTCTCGACTGTCGTATTGAACAAAAATGGCTCTTGGCCCACGAAGGCGATGTGCGCCAATAACGAACTTCTACTCCAGGTTTTTGTATCGCTGCCGTCAAAGCAAATCTGCCCGGAATCTTGCTCACGCAATCGGGCCAGTAAGTCAAACAAGGTCGATTTTCCGGAACCGGATGGACCCACTAGAGCCACTGTTTGCCCCTGCAAAATATCAAAGCTGACTCCATCGATCGCATTCGTTTCCTGACCAGGATAACGAAACTTTACATCCTTAAAATCGATACGATTTTGAAGCCCTGGGAATTCAGAAGCTCCAGGCGAATCTTCAAAAACCAAAGGAGTATCGATGAGATCGAAGATCCTGTCGGTTGCAGCAGCTGATTCCGCCAGGGTAGTGATGATTTTGGCAAAGTTTTTAATAGGTGCGTAACAGGAAACGATGGCTGCCAGGAAAATGGTGAAATCACCTAAACTCAGTGAAACCTGATCCTTGAGCAGCAACCAACCACCAATCCCGATCACTGCTGCAGAGAGCAAGTTGTACAACCCCTCTACGATGCTGCGTCCCTTGGCTCTGGCGATTTCCGTTTTGATTTGCGCCTTCTGTAGTGAGCTAGAAGTCTGCGCAAACTGATCTTGCCGCTGCTCTTCCAACCCAAATGTTTTCACAATTCTGATCCCTGACATTAACTGGGAGAGTCCCTCTGTCGTTTCGCCAACATGAGACAACGCTCCTCTTGCACCTCGACGGACTTTCTTCGCTTGCCTAAAGACAGGGATCGTCAATAAAAGGAGCAAAGGAGCGGTGATCAGAGTCAACTTCCAAGAAGCAAAAAACGCCAAAGCCAATGAAAACAATAACGTCAGAGGGCTTTGCAAGAAGTCGCCAAACAACAGCTGAATCGAGGACGAGAGAGTATTGACATCTCCCACCGATCTGGAAACCACGTCACCGTGGGTTCTCGACTCGTAAAAATCGAGGGATTGACGTGACAACTTACCAAAGAGCAGCCTACGAATATCGATGAGGACTCGAATACGAACTTCTTGGCCGATGATCATTCGATAAAAACCTGAAATCGCAATCACCATCGAAAGGATTGCGATGAATCCAGCACAGAACCACAACAATTCATTGGCCCCCGTACCTGGAGTGCCCGCGACGATGGAAAGCTCAACGGGCTCTGTCAAACTTGTTCGCCGGAACTCCTCGCCCCGCGGGTCTGCAAGCCAATCGACTTCAGCCCCTGTCCGAAAACGAAGGAGCAGCGCTTCTCCAGCTGGAGTACTCGCAACTTCTGCACCTCCTACCAAAGTCGCCTTTTCGATAACGGCAGATTCCACCTGCACTATCCCTGACGGATCTACTGGGGTAGGAATCCCGGAAATTGATACTGCCTCAAGCTGAAGTGTCGATACCGCCTCACTTGGAAGTTCGATATCACCTGGGAGATTGGGAAGAATGTGATCTTCAAAAAATGCACTGGCACGCCCTCTATCCTCACGAACCCCAGGAGAGACGACCCCATCGATCACAAGCCCGATCGTCGCAATCCTGATACTGTTTGCTCCAGAATAAAGAACCAGCAGAAACAGTACGAATAGGATTTCCCTCCGGTAGGGCTTGACGTGCCCGAGCATTCTCCAGATTCCGTGGGCAGCATGCTCATTCGTCATCGTGAATTCTCCCGGGCGAACTCCCAAGCTTTGGCTTGTTCTACAAAGAGATATGCCGCCAGTAAAAATGCGATGATGAAGCCGGGCATTCCATCACGAAACCCTCGGTGCTTAATGAATCGCGTCCAAAAGAAGGAAGCACTCGCCTGAAACCAACGCCAGCGTGATTCGGGTAGACGCACCCTTTTACGTAGTCCCCCAGGCTTTCCGTTGGCAAGGACCTCTGCACTCTGGGTCGTGTAACGATTCATCCTCATAATGAAGTCATGAATCGTCGGATGTGCATAGTGAAGAACCGCCTGCTCAAGGGATTCAACTTCACCTTCGACGACAGCATCTGCATGAATCTTTCCTGGCGTGTAATGACCTTTTCCCGACTTGAATAAGCGAAGGTGCTTGTCATCCCAACCGCCGTAGCGTAGCCAGTGCCCAAAAACGTAATGTCGAAAGGGGATCAGATAGCCATCCGCATGTTGCTCTCGGGATAACAAATCTGTGATTTCTTCTTTCAGCCCCTGAGAGACTCGCTCATCAAGATCCAGAACCAGCACCCAACCTTCATTTACAGCTTCAAGGCCCAGAGAGCGAATGTCTTCAATCAACCCTTCCCCCTCAGGAGCAGAGATACACTCACAACGAGGTTGGGATCGCGCAATTTCGAGGGAGCCGTCTTTACTACCGTGATCAATCAGGATGATGCGATCTACCCAATCTAGATTCTCCAACCAAGATTCAAGGTGGTCTCTTTCATTCAGCATCGCAGCGACGACGGTCAGAGATGGCTTTTTGCCCTCCCCAAGACGATTCGCCTCTGTCGGTAATACCTCTGCTGAAGTCAAGGGGCCTCCACCTTCACGATCCCTCTGCACGGAACTGTCTATATGAAGATGGTGCGGATGGACTCTCCGAAGGTCAACCGGAGGTGGGCGATTCGTTTCACTTTCCGTCTTTATGCCCTCTTTGCGACCGTTTACGGGCCTTCAGCAGAGCTTTGAGATCGCCGCTCTCCTCTTCAGCAGTCACTTCGGCCTCGGTCGCCGGTTTCTCGGCGGGAGGAGCCACCCTCAGCGGCTTGCGACTGAGGATGGGATCTCTCCCCTTTGCCGCGATGGTGGAGGTCTGAGTCTCTGTCACAGTAGTCGCCGAATCAGCTGTCTTGGAAGTCAGCGGTCCAAAGTGGATTCTTCGAATCACCACATCGACAAAAAAGAGTAACAGCGCAACGCGAATCAACAACGGCCACAACGGTTGCTGACTGCTGGAAATATTACTACTTCGCTCCAACAAGTCCGTCTGATCATCGATGATTCGACCACCTGATTCGAGAGCGATCTCTCCCAGAAGTTCTTCATCGGATCGCAATGATCTAAATTCAGCGGGGTATCCCACTGAAAAAGTTCGCGTCAATCCAGCGCTGCTACCATCAGGAAATGCTCCTTCTATTCGAACGAGATAATCTCCTTGCTGCCGAACCGGAAAATTTCCGATGTATCGACCTGGACCATCTTGAGTGATTTCAATCTCTTGACTCTTCAAATCGGGATTGATAACACTCCCTTTGAGATCAAGCCCATCGACAAATTGGCCCGCTTCATCGATGGCATCGAGCAAGATTACACCACCACGCCCATCGACTTTAGTCACCGCCTGGAGAGCCCCTGAATCATCAGGCCGAGAAATCGTCCTCACCATTTGAGCCCAAAATGTAGGATTCCCCTCCCAACCGGACCATGCCGAGCTCCATCGCTCCCCTGAATCACTGGTGAATACCGCACTGATGCCGATGCCGTGGCGATACAGTGACACCAGAGGATCCTCCTCATCATTCAGCAAAACCTCCGTTGCGAGTGGCTTGGTCGTGGTCAACACGATTCCCTCGATTGGAGGAAAGGAGTCGAGACCCTGTATTGGACCGGCACTCTCACCAATAACCGGTTGAAAAGTACTTTCATCGATCAGGTTTTTTCGCACCTGCAATGCTTCCCTAAAAAAGATTCTGGGAAGCTGAGTGGGGTCATCCATTCTGTAAAAGCGGCCACCGGTCGTCTTCGCAATCTTTCGCAAAGTCAGCTCTGGGAATTGTCCCGAGTGCGGCTGAATGCAAATTGTCGAAATTTTGATCCCCTGATCCACGTACCCCTGAAGTAGGGCTTCGCTGGGTAATACGGGATCCCCATCCGAGATGATAATCATGTGTTTAGAGTATGCGTCGACAGAGTTAAGCCCAGTGAGGGCCAGCTGCATCGAAGGCGTAAATTGAAGCATGTCTTCAGGAGACAGGGTATTGATGATGCTCTTGAGTGATTCCTTGTCTTCACACAGCCTCATCGGGATGCCCCAGCCATCGACACCATTTTTGTAGATCAAAAGACCAAAGTAATCTTTTGCAGTGAGAGCATCCAAAGCACTCATACTGATCTGTCGTGCCCACAAATTTCCTTGAGGAAACTCACAGGTATGCAAGATGATCGCGAGTGCTCCATTAGGAATGATTTTCCTTTGGCGAATATCCATCGTCACAGGCAATGCTTCTTCGACTGGAGTACCTTTCCAACCACCTGCGCCAAAAGAATCGGCACCTCCAACCATCAGCAGCCCTAATCCATTGGAATAAACCAATCGCTCCAACAGTTGAGCTGTCTCCTTGCGCATCGAAAAGTACGAGACATTGTCCAATATCACCGCTGAATAATTCGTGTAATCGGTGACCACAGAGGAGAGACCGGAGACGGGTATCTGCTCCACCAATATTTGTGACCCTGACAGGTATTCCCCAATGGGCGATTGCCCATCAGCGGAGACAAGTAGCACTCTCGAATTTTCCCGGGAAGTCACCAGAACAGAACCGGCATTATTCACCTGGATCGAATCTGTTCCCTCAGCAGGCTCCAACAAAATCTGAAACCGCTTCGTGCCTTTTTCTGAAATAACCGGAAATGAAACACGGTTTCTACCTGCGCCGACGAGGACCTCTTTCGTCGCAATCGCAGAATTTCCTTCAAGGAGCGTGACCATTGCCGTCGTATCAACGGTCGATTCGATCACCGCATCGATTTCATATGTTTGACCAGGTTCAACCTCTTGAGGTGCAGATACTGACTCCAATAAAACTTCATTCACCCGGTCATAGATCAATGGCCAAACGTCTACCGATATCCCTGCCACCGCAAGATTCCGCGCCTCCCTGATCACATCGCCTTCAGTGGGATTACCATCACTCAACAGAATGACGCGCTTTCCTCCACCGGGTGCATTTGCAGACAAAAAGCTGGCTGCATATCGGAAAGCCGAACTGATATCGGTTGCAGATTGGTCGAGAGTGACCTGTTTTCCAGGCCCTAAGCGAAGTGCCAAACCCTGTTCGAGTGCCGGGTCACCGCCAAAAGAAATCAAAGCCACTTGATCGGGGGTCTTCAGAGTTCCCAGTCTGCGGGAGATCTCTTCCAGTGCCGCGTCTGTTTCGAGCCTTGATACCGAATCGGAAAGATCTCTGAGGATTACGAGAGTTAGCCCGTCACCATCACGGTCGAGGGACACTCCTGCTAAACTGGCGACCAACAGCAGAACAGCTACAACTCTCAATGTAAGGGAAGAGTTTCGTACTTGTGGAGAAGTGGAAGCCCTGCTCGACCGCCACAGCCAGAATGTGATCGCAAGTGCGGGTAAAGCCCACAGCAGGATCCAAGGCTGTGCAAAATCGATGCTGGTCACCTCAGCTCCTCTCCTGAAAGCACAAAAGTACTAATTCGATTATTCCCAGTATCCGCGATGAATACCTCTACCACTGCCCCCCGCTTTACCGCGGCGATACCCCGGGGTTCATGCAATCGACCTCTTCCTCTGCCTAAGCCCCCAAACTCAGCGAGGCTCTCTCCAGCTGCTGAAAAAATCTGTAAGCGACACCCTGATCTGTCAACTACCAGAATGGTTCCGTCTTCGAGGACATCAATATCAAAAGGAACTTGGAATTTGCCCTTCCCTGGTCCGGGTCCACCGATTTGCTGGAGTAGCTGTCCGTCTACGCTAAAGCGCAAGACCCTCTGGTGCCCACAATCGACCACCAAGATGGAACTATCCGGAGCAACTGCCAGGCCCTCCGGTCGAAGAAACTGGTCTGTTCCATCCCCACGTTCACCCCAAAATCCAAGGAACTCACCACTTCTGGAAAATTTAAAGATTCGATCGTGTTCTCCGTAGGACGCCACGTAGATGGTGCCATCTGCAGCGAGATCTATCCCACGAACCAATTCGAGGCCACTCCCCTCTCCGAAACGACGGATCTCCACTCCATCCTTGTCGAATTCAAGAATCCTCATGTAGTGAGTGTCGGCAACGAGAAAGGTTCCCTCAGGGGTTTCACAGAGATCGATGGGGTGACCTGACGACCATTCTGGAAGCGCCCAGACCATCGTCACACTCCCTGAAGCATCGAAGACTTGGGCTCGACCACTGCGATCGATAATGACACAGCCACCGGATTTCCGAGTCGCAATCGCCCGCGGCTGAAACAGCTTTCCGACACCCCTGCCAGGGCCTCCCAACAAGGTCACATCGGGAAGATCTATTTCTCCTTCGACTCCAGAGCAGGAGGAAAGAAAAATACACAGCGGAAAAAGAACGCGGGTGAGCAGGTGCTTTTTAAAATATAGGGGGCCCCACGAGATCGGAGTCATCAGTCGTCTGTACGACCCTGCAGCCGGTCAAAATAATCCCGTGTCACTTTGCGCAAGGAGGCCGGAAGTCGTTGCTTTTCAATCTCCGACTCCGCCAGCCTGCCGCTGCTTTGGACGGCTTCGACAAACTCCTTCTTGACTTCACCGGTCGGAGATTTTCCTCGAGTCAAAAAGGTCGAGACGATCTGGCCATTGGATCCCCCACCCGGCAGCTGCTCAGGCTTAAGTTGCCCTGGAGTCCCGCCAGTCTCAACAGGACCACCACCGAGCCCAAGATTGGTACCGACACCGGGGGAAGGGATTTGACCTCCCGAACCGCTGCCAGCGGTTGAACTTGAACTCTGACTTTCCTTGGTGAGGTGAACGAGACCTCGCTCACCGGAAGGGTTGCCACTTCACGTGCCACCCGATTTGGCCTGACACTTCCCAGCCAAGCAATCGGGGCAAATCTCAGGAGGCTCTCCTTTGGGCCACTCCTTCGCCAACTGACTCAACTCAGCCTCTGTGAACTCCAGCTGATCCTTGACCTGATCCAGTAATGCTAAATCTTTCAGGGCTCGAGAAAGCTGCTCCAGGTCTTCAACCAGGCCTTCATCCTTGGGGCCCTGCTGACCTGAACGCCCCTGTTTGCCACCAAGTTTTTCCCCCAGCATTTGCTCCAGTGTGTCCTTCATTTCTCCGAGGGCCGAAGGATTAGAAGATAACTTTTTCGCCAACGCATCGAGAGCGGTCGCCAACTCTCCTGGGTCATCCTCCTGCAAAGCCTTTGCGAGTCGTTTCATTTCAGGCGTCGATTGCTGTCGAATCTGATCGATCGCTTTGTTCATACGGCTGACGGCCTTGTTTGCAGCATCGGTATCCGTGGTTTTCTTCCTCGACAGGACCCTGGACTTTTGTTCTTTCAATTGCTGCTTCAAATCCTCAGAACTTCTCCATTGATCAGGATTTGATTTCGATTTCTCAAGATTTTTTCTCTGATTCTCAGCAACTTTTTGAATCGTCTTTTGAACCTCTTCAGAAGCGTGCTTCTTGGCGACCTCTTCGACCTTATCTAGGCGGCGAACTAGCGCTTTTTCCTTGCGCATCACCCTGGCATTTTCCTTACGATCATTTTCGACCTCGGCCTGAACCCCCAACAAATCGATGGGAGGCAAAACCATTGCCACTGCAAAGACCAAGCTGCAAACCAGGGTCGGTACGCCGAAACGAATAGTGCCAACTGGAAGCGCTCTTTGAACATCCAGTGATTCGGAAACCTTGTGCGCCTCTTGCAAAACTTTTTCCGCTGTCGAATCTCGAAGTTGGCCCTTCTTAGCGAAGATCGCTGTCGAAATCGTTTGCGGAATCGATTGGTTCTTTTCAACTTCAACGGCACCAGCGATGTCAGACTTGCCAGCCCTGATAGCCGCTGTCGCCAGATATGTCACAAAAACGGTGCTAGCAAACCAAACCTTCTGGTTCAAATCCGTGCTCGGTTCATAAAAGCGATCGACGGCGATCAAAAGGGCGGAGATCAAAAGCACAGAACAAAGAGCACCCTCTAGTGAGCGGAAGGTCGCAACAATCGTCGTGCGCCGACGAATACGTCGAAGCATCTGATCGAGCTTGTTTGTCTCCGAATCACTCATCAGGTTCTCCTTCAAAAAGACTGGCTGGTAAACGATCCGGCTAATATCCGGAGTTCCATGATTCCAATCTCAAGGGCCTATTCCCATGGTAACGCAGGCGAGTGCCTATTTCAGGCGCAATCATTCTTCACGCCGAAGATCTGCATACAGGCGCTATTAAGCACCCAGCCGCCCTCTAGGGCTCATAGGGCTTCATCCATGACTCCAGGTCTACTCCGGTGGCCTCAGCAACCCTGTTGATATGGCAGAAAAACCCAACGACATGGATCACCTCGAGAATCTGCTCATCGGAAAATCCATGATCCCTAAGCAACTGAAGATCCTCCTCGGAGGTCGCCTCTGAGAGCTTGGCGATTTTTAAAACGAAGTTGCGTAGAGCTGACATTTTGTCACTCACTTCTACGACACCTGAATCTTCACTCGACCGAACCGACCGAGCCAGAAGATCACCACCCTCTTGAGCAGCGAGATCTCTGAGGTGGGACTCGATTCAGTAATGGCAGTTATTGGCCTCGCTGGTCAATACAGCGATCCACTCGCGCTCAGCGGTAGTCAGGGCACCGGGGCCCTTCATCAGTTGAACGTAAAATTGCATAAAGGACTGCAAAAGATCTGGGCGCAAAGACATCACTTTGAGGATCTCTGCGACGTCACCAGCCCTCGTCTTCGCCGCCGAATAAACTTGATCTAATAACCCCCCAGGCTCGTCTGTGGGATTCCCCTGGCGTATCCAAGACATCATTCACGCCCTTCGAATGGCGGCAGTGATCTTCTAGCGAGAAGGCGATCCGCTAAAACCAATGCCAGCATCGATTCAACGATGGGCACAGCCCGCGGCAAAACACAAGGATCATGCCGGCCGGTGCCCGAAAACTTTACCTTTTCGCCAGTCTTATTGACGGAATCCTGAGATTTGAGCACCGTCGAAGTCGGTTTGAACCCGACCCTGAGCCACACTGGCGCACCGCTGGAGATCCCACCCAACATTCCTCCACTGCGATTGGTGACAGGGCTGACTTCTCCAGCTTCTGAAACGCCAAAGGAATCATTGTTTTCACTACCAGTTCTGCTCGTTGCTGCAAAACCATCCCCGATCTCAAGGGCGACCGTCGCCGGGATTGAAAGCATCGCTTGGCCGATCCATGCCTTCAACTTACCGAAGACTGGATCTCCCCAACCTGCAGGGACTCCTCTAGCAACGACGCCCACCCAGCCGCCCAGACTCTCGCCTTCATCGCGAGCTCTCGAGATGGCGTCTGCGAAGCGAGTCGCGGAGGCTTCATCGGGACAACGAACCACATTCTGATCGACCTGCTCAACTGTCACAGTCTCCAAATCGACTGGAGATCGCTGTCCCGCAACTTCCGAAACCCAGCCAACGATTTCAATTCCGTGCTCGAGGCGCAAAAACTCCGCAGCGATAGCTCCCGCCGCAACACGGGCAGCAGTTTCTCGAGCACTCGCTCTTCCACCGCCGCGGGGATCCCGATGGCCATAGCGTGCTTCGGTCGTGAAATCTGCATGTCCGGGGCGATAGATCTCTGCCAATGATTCGTAATCTGCAGATCGAACATCACTGCTCTCGATGTAGATCGAGACGGGCGTGCCCAAAGTTTTACCCTCGTAGACTCCCGACAAGATCATAGGTTCGTCTGGCTCTTTTCGTGGTGAGGCCAAGCTCCCACCTGGACGCCGTCTCTTCAACTGCTGCTGTAGCAACTGAGGTGTGACTGGCAGCCCTGCTGGGAGGCCATCCACAACCACACCGATTCCCGGACCGTGGGATTCTCCCCAAGTAGTAATGCGAAGGTACTCGCCGAAGGTATTGCTCATGACATGGAATTTAGTCAATCTGGAGACCATTGCCAACAACATGAACAGGACTGGCGAAGATCTATGAATGATATGGGAATGACACCACCCGTCCCCAAACGGCTATTGGGCTGGTATTCCGCAAATCAGGACGAAATGCCGTGGCGTGGCTGCGGCGATCCTTACGGAATTTGGCTCTCCGAAGTGATGCTTCAGCAGACCCAAATCAGTACCGTCATCCCTTATTGGCATAAATTCATGGCCCACTACCCGGATATCAAAGCGCTTGCGGCTGCAGATGAGGAAGCGGTCCTGGAGGACTGGGCAGGACTGGGATACTACTCCCGAGGGCGAAATCTACACCGAGCTGCCAGACAAGTGATGACCGATCACGCTGGCCAGTTTCCAGAAGACCCTGAAGAAATCCGATCTCTTCCCGGCATCGGTGAGTACACCACTGCAGCAATCTGTAGCATCGCATTTGGCAAAAATCTCGCTGTCATCGATGGCAATGTTGAACGTGTCATTTGCAGGCACCAAACCCTCTCCGGTGATCCTCGGAAGGGCGATACAAAAGTTCAGCTTCGTCAAATCGCCAACACTTGGCTTTGCACAGATCAACCTGGCGACCACAACCAAGCAGTCATGGATCTCGGCCGTAAAGTCTGTACTCCGCGAAATCCAGATTGCGAGAATTGCCCCATCGCAGAAGATTGCAACGCTTATGCCAGTGGTGATCCCCACCGCTGGCCGCAACCGAAAAAGCGACGTCCCATCGAAAAGCAGCAGTGGATCAGCGCTCTCTTTATCTGCGGAGAAGAGTTACTACTCTTCCCAGGGAATACTGAACTCCTAAAGGGGCATCGAGGGCCGATTCTTTCAAGAGTCACACAGCCTGACGGTAATATCGAGCAGGCGTTGAAGAGGGAATTGAAAGAACGAACCATCCCCCTACAGGAGATCCTCGGATACGGGGATCCCTATCGACACAGCATCACCCATCGCCAACTGGAAGTTCAGCCGATCCTCTGCCGTTGGTGTGGGCCTATCCCCGAAGATGTGAAAAAAATTGTTCCTCATGCAGCTGGTAAGTTGCCAGTTCTGCACAGAAAAGCGATCGAGAGCATCATGCCTCTCCTGAGCAACGCTTCTATTGGCGATCATGCTGAAGGAATCACCGATGAAATGCATTCGTAGTGTTGAAGATTGGCTGGAAAACCCGCTGGTCGGAGACTCTCCACCGGGAAAGGTAAAAGCGGTTCTCGTTGGGCCACCTTGCCACTTTGCGATCACTGACGTCCGCAATGCCCACATGGAAGGCCAAATCGGAAGCATCGATATTGAAATAGCCATGGATCAGTGGAATAGATTCTGCACTTCAATCCGCGATATCGGTCTCGATGTTCTAGAAATAGACCCCGCCCCAGAACAGGTCGATGCGGTCTTCACCGCCAATCCTTCATTGAGCACCTCGGACAGATCAGGAAGGCCGAGAGTCATCCTGGGGCGCATGAACCATCCCAATCGCATCCCCGAGAGTGAATTTCATCGCAGCGCCTTTGAGAACTATGGAATCGTTTGTGAAGAGTTACCCGCAGCGATCACTTCCTGGGAAGGGAATGGTGACACCCTCAGGGATTTAGAACGACCGCTGCTATGGTGCGGAGTCGGCCCACGCAGTGAAATCGAAGGACATCTCGCCGCCGGAGAGATTTTACAACTCGACATTGCCCTCTTGAAACTCAGCGATCCACGTTACTACCACCTCGACACTGCACTCGCATTGCTCGATGGCTCGACAGCCGCCTTCGTCAAGGAAGCATTCACAGAGGAAGGTCTCCACCTCCTCAGTGCAGCGTTTGAGCGGTTGATTGAAGTCGATTCTGCTGAGGCGGAAGGGAGACTCGCTGGAAATATGTGGTGTCCTGATGGAAAACATGTCTTCATCACCAGTGGCACTCCCATCACTTCACGCCGATTGGAAGCCGCTGGCTTCCATCCACGAGAGCTGGATACTGGGGAGTTCCTCAAGTCCGGAGGTAGCGTCTTTTGCATGAGACAGGAGATTCGAAATGCCCGCTGATTTCAGAAGATCAGTCGATCGATTCTTGCGCAAAATTTCAGGGGAATCGCCCGAGACTCTCTTCAATCCTTGGCGTCAGGTCGACCGCGAGTTAGATCTCGCCGATGCCGCAGCGATTCGCCGAGGCAATTTGCGCCAATACCTCCTCGCCCACGAAAATGCTGAAGCGGTTCTCGTTGGCGAAGCCGCGGGTTGGGCAGGGTGTCGTTTCACTGGAATCCCATTCACCGGAGAAAACCTGATCCAAGGCCCAGAATGCCTCGATTGGGCAAAAGGTCGCCCCATGAAACGATCTTCCAAAGCGGATAAGCCCTACAAGGAAAGATCTGCAACCATCGTCTGGGGTGAGATCGCTGGAGATCCACGCCTGGTTCTGTGGAATGCGGTCCCTTGGCACCCCTTCAAGCCCGGCAGCCCTCTCAGCAACAGGAAACCGCGCCGTGAAGAGGAACGCATTGGAGAAGAGATTCTCAAGTTGTTTATCGATCTCTTTCCTGCTGCCAGCGTCCACGCCATCGGTAGAGTGTCGCAGCAAACCCTCGCCAACTTGGGGATCGAAGCGGGTTACATCCGTCATCCATCGATGGGCGGACAAAAGAAGTTTTGCACCGGAATGAGAGCCCTACGAAAAAACCTCGACAGGTCACTAACGACCTGACGAGGTTTTCCTGATCGATATCAGCGGTAAACGGAGCAGCCTTCAGGCTTTGACCCGCTCGATGAAATCACCGGTCTCCGTGGAAATCTTAACCAGATCCCCCTCATTGACGTGGTTAGGGATCTTCACTTCCAAACCGGTCTCAAGCTTCGCTGGTTTGTAGACGTTGTTGACGCTATCCCCTTTGAATCCTGGCTCAGTTTCTGCAATCTGCAAAACCACCGCAGGGGGAAGATCCACCGATACCGGTTTCTCTTCATAGAATGTCACAGTGACATGTTCATTGTGCTTAACGAACGGCATCAGGTCGCCGACGAAGTCGTTGTGTAACTGGTACTGCTCATAATCCTCTGTATCCATGAAGACGAAATTTTCACCTTCTGGATAGAGGTATTCACAATTTTTCTTATCGAGGAATGCCGTCTCCACTTTGTCCGCAGAGCGAAAGCGATGGGTGATGTGATCACCGCGCTGGAGATTCTTGAGCTTGGCCTGAACCGCACCTCCGCCTTTGGAGAGCTTCTTCTGCTCAAGCTTGACACAAACCCAGAGATCGTCCTCAAAGTTGATGACCTGGCCAACCCTCAGTTGTGTTGCGGGTACTCCCATGGTGCGATCCTTCCTTGCTCTAATCTTACCGAGAAAAGCATACCATGCTCTTCCATGCCGGGGCGAGTCGATCGGATGCGATCAGCTCTCTGCCGCCTGTTGCGGTGTTTCAAAATCTCCCAAGCCGGTTTCACCCTCGCGAGTGGCGACGATGGCGGATCCCACCGTATCGCTCCATACATTGACCATCGTACGGCACATATCGAGAGGACGATCGACCGCCAACAATAGGGCCGCACCCTCCAAAGGCAAATTCAGCGCACTGAGGATCGTCAGCATCATGATCAAGCCTGCCGACGGAATTCCAGCGGCACCGATGGAAGCAAGGAATGCTGCCATCACCACCGTAAGTTGTGATCCGAAGGTCAGGGCGTAATCGCCTGTCGAAGCATAGTACTGCGCTAGGAAGACGACTCCGATGCACTCGTAGAGAGCGGTGCCATCCATATTGACAGTTGCTCCCAATGGCGCGACGAATGAACTGGTTTTGTTGGATACCTTGCCTCTGCTTTTAAGGGTATTGAGGGTAGTCGGCAATGTCAGCGAAGAAGAGGAGGTCGAGAATGCAGTCATCAGAACCGGACTCATCGCCCTGAACCACTTCAGTGGTGAAACTCTGCCGACGATGCTCAACAGCAACGGCAACACCACACCCGCGTGGATCACCAGCGCCAGGAAGACTGTCAACATGTAGGTGCTCAAAGGAATGAAAACATCGAAGCCCGTTTCGCCGACCACCTTCACCAGCAAACAAAAGACTCCATATGGAACCAGCTTCATCACCCAAGAGGCCATCAACATGACGACCTGAAATGCCGAATCGAGCAGATCAGACAATATCTTTCTCGGCTTTTCTGGAGCACGAGTGATGAAAAAGCCGAAGAGCAATGCAAAGAAAATCACCTGCAGCATATTGCCGTTACCGGTAAATGCATCGAAGACATTTTCCGGAACCATCCTGCGCAGGATATCGAGCCAATTTTCCGACTCTTGACCAATTTGAGCTTGGGTGGAGAGACCCAATTGAGCTCCGTCACCGGGACGGATCAGATTGACCAGAATCAAACCCAATCCCACTGCCAAGAAAGAAGTCGTGATGTAATAACCAAAGGTCCTACGACCCAATCGGCCAAAGTCCTCTCCTCCGCCCAGGCCAGCAACCCCTGTCACGATGGAAGTGAAGACCAATGGCATGATCAACATTTTGAGGAGTCGCATAAAAATGTCGGCGAGGAAAACAAAGGGATAAAGCCATCTGGAGCGATCGGAACCGGGATCCAAGACCACCTGACAACTACGGACAGTTCCATCTGTCAGTGTGATACTTGCAACCCCTCCCGCTCCGGCCGCCGAAAGAAAACCGGTGACTTCTTCAGGGCTCGAGACACTCTCCAAACTGGCTTCGTCCTCCATGCCAGCATTGAGGACGATGCTACGAATCTGATCTCCAACACGCAGTCTTTCAGCAGAAGCTCGTCCCTTGGGGGTCAGTTCTTTTGAAATCGAGCGCACCACCACAACTCCGTCAGATTCGACGCCCAGCTTTGCCCCTATCGATCCAGGGGCATCCGTAAGCTGTTGAAGGGCTAAACCGACGAAGACTCCAGCAATGAGCCAAACCAGAATTTTCCAGTGCTGTGCCATACTGCTCCCCACCAAATTCCTGTTTTGAATTTTTTTACGGCTGCTGCTCGCGTCAAAAGATAGCAAAGAACAGATTCACTGTCAGGCAGGAGTGATGACTGAACTGACCAATCTTTCCGGCTGCACATGCTCTTGGAGCCTATCAACCACTTCAGAGGGCTCAATTTTGCTCAGAAGGTCAACCACCTCAAAGGGGTCTGCTCCCATAAATCGGGAACTGCAATAACTGCCTGCAATGTTCTCCAAGGAGTTGAAACTCTTTAGCAGCTGTCCTGTAGCAGCTCGTCTCTGCCGATCGATATCTTCTTCGGCGATTCCTTGTGAAAGGACTCCGGGCAGCTCCGACTTGATCACTTCGACGACCTTTTCCGGATCAACGACATCACCGCCGATCGCCGAATGTCCGACATCGCCGTAGATCATGTAGCCGCCGCCGAATGAGTCATCGACAAGGTTGGCTTCCTGCAACTTCTCGAAGAGTGCGCCGCTTTGCCCGAAGACGCATTCGAGAACCAGATCCGTCACCAATTCCTTGCGAACCAAATCAGGCCCGTTCAAGCCCGGATGAACATCTTTCCACCCGAAGAGAAGCTTTGATCGGCCCACCTGCATCGATTGTTCTACTCGGCTCTTGGCGACGTCCAAATTTTCAGCGGTCGTAATCTTTTCAATGTCGGGGGCTGGGCCCAAATCTTTTTCCGACAGCAAGCGATCGGCATGATCAAAGAACTCATCTTCAGACTGATCACCGACCGCAAAGAGGATCATGTTGGAAGGGTGATAAAATGCTTCCCAACACCGATCGAGTAGAGGTGCTGTGATTCCTGAGATCGTCTCCTCCGTACCAGCGATATCTTTGGAGACCGGGTGACTTTGATACATTCCCTCGAGCAGGTTGAAGTAGACTCGCCAGCCAGGCATATCTTCATACATTCGAATCTCTTGGCCGATGATGCCTTTTTCTTTTTCGACATTTTCTGCTGTGAAGTGCGGCTCTTGCACAAACCTCACCAAGTGATCGAGACATTCATAGAATCGATCGGTGCAGGAAAACAGATAAGAAGTTCCATTAAATCCAGTGAATGCATTTGCACTCGCACCCAACCTGCTGAACTCCTGAAAAGCATCCTCATTCACACCTTCGAACATCTTGTGCTCGAGAAAGTGTGCAACCCCATCAGGAAGAACGACTTCAGAACCTCCACCAATCCGGTAGCGATCATCAATGCTACCGAAGTTAGTGGCAAAACAAGCGTAGGTACGCAGATAACCAGTCTTATGACAGAAAGCGACTCTCGCTCCGCTGGAATGCACCCTTTCGACAACCCTTTCTCTCAGGGTTCCGTTTTCGAGGGTGGTCGAATCAGCACTCCAACTCATGAATCCTCCTCAGGTGCGAGCAGGAAGGTCACATCCGGATGAACCAGCTCAAGCGCTGCAACCACGTCGTCCCGAGTCACGGCAGCGACCCTCTTTCGAAGATCTTCCAAACCAGGAGACTTTCCAGAGAGTCGGGTTCGAAGATCATAATCCGCGAGGGCTGCAGGACTGTCTTGAACCATGCGCAATCTCGAATCCAGAGCCGAGAGGGTCATCAAATACTCCTCTTCGCTGAACTCTCCACCGCGCACAAAATCAATCTGCTCGCTGATGCCGTCCGTTGCTTTGCCCACAGAATCATGATCGACACCGGCGGTGATAAACATCATTCCGATGTTGCTATCGACCTGTGAATGAATCGAATAGCAAAGGCTCTCCTTTTCCCTGACCTGGGTAAAGAGGCGAGAATGGGGAAAGCCACCAAGAATTCCGTTGGCTACCATGAGTGGTTCATAGAGGGGATGATCATTGGAAATCATCGTCCGATAGGACATCACCAAGTTAGCCTGTTGAACCTTGGCAAATTCTGTGACTTGTCGTGGTTCTGCAGCTGCCCGTATTCCTTGAACGCCGGCTAGGGAATCTTTTGTTGCGCAGTTATCTCTGAACAGTTTTTGCAAACTCTCAAAGACCCTGCCTGAAGGCATATTGCCGCTGAAATGCACATGAAGCGGCTGATGAGATTTCAGCTCTTTCCAAAGTGCTGTCAAGGAAGCTGGCTCTACACCATCCAGATCTTCGATCGTTCCCAATTGATGGTAGCGCCATGGCTCGTCAAAACATGCCTCTTCCAGGCATCTCTGATAAGCCCAGCCAGACTTGTTGTCGATTCTTCCTTCGATCGATCTGCGATGCTGAAGAATCTCTGAATCGACATAATCTTTGGAAAAGTAGCCATCGACTAAGTGCGGCTCATGAATCAACTGATCGACGAAGTCGATCGCTTCGTCGAAGACTGTTTCACCCCCCGGAAGATGTCCCTCATCCGGAAATTCGGCGACTAGGGAAACCAAGTGACGCTGCCCCCAACGATCGATGGATGTTGTCCCCGAGAGGCCCCACAACTGTTCCGTACGACGATTGAGTAACCTTTGTGACGGATATGCGCGCGTCCCGCGCATGAGGCATGCAGGAATAAGGCAACGCCTGGCATTGTGGGGTCCCAGATCGGCGATCCATGTTAGTTTCAGGTGACTGGTTTTGCGCCGCTCTTCCGGTCGTACATGGAGGAATCCACCCTCTCCCACTTCACGGGTCACAAATCCAGGGATGTGTGTCGATTGAGAGGGTGTCAATTCTCCTCCATGGTGCTCGCGACCGTTCCGCCTGGTAGTGGGTTTAGCTGCCGGGTTTCGGCATTGTTCAACAACCCATGGAGAGAATTCAAAACCGGAACTAACTCTTTGAGCTCCTCGGGAGACAGTGCCTGACGGCCATCTGAGAGCGCTTCTTCCGGGTGATCGTGGACTTCGACCAAGACTCCATCCGCTCCTGCTGCCACCGCTGCACGAGCCAATGCCGGAACCCTATAGGCCTCAGCAGAACCATGTGAAGGGTCCACGACCACTGGGAGGTGGGTTTTCTTTTTCAACTCTGGAACGATTCCCAAGTCGAGGACCACCTGTCGAGTCGCGGCTGCGCAACGTATCCCCCGTTCACACAGGATGACATTCGGGTTACCACCGGAAAGGATATATTCAGCAGCCAGCAAGAACTCTTCACTAGTCGAAGAGAATCCTCGCTTCAACAGAATTGGAATCCGTGTTTGCCCCAACTCTTTAAGCAAAGAGTAATTGTGCATATTCCGACTGCCAACCTGCAACAGGTCAGCGACAGACGACACCTTTTCGACATCTCTGGGATCCAGAATTTCTGTGACGATGCCGAGCCCCGATTCCTCCCGGGCTCGAGCCAAGATCTGTAACGCTTTGTCACCGAGGCCCTGAAAAGCATATGGCGAAGTTCGCGGCTTAAATGCCCCACCGCGGAAAAGGTGACAACCTGAAGCAGAAACAGCCGCCGCCAACCGAAGAGTGCGCTCTTCCTCCTCGACGGCACAGGGGCCAGCGATCACCGAAAAGCTTCCGCCTCCAATGGCAAGATCACCCACCTGCACTGCAGAGGAGGTCTCAGCAACTTTCCCGGCAGGATCATCTTTACCGGTCTTGGTCCTGGTGACGTGAAGATGGGCTGCTCCAAGAAAAAGTGCCTTGTCGATCCCTTTCCAGGAATCGAGCGCCAAGGTCCGTAGAGGCTCGACGTCGCCATGCACTTCCAAATAGTTACGACCTTGGCCCTCCACCAGAGAAACCTGCACTCCAAAGGAAGCCAGGCGATCCCTGACCCTTCTACGGAATGTGGCTGCAAGACCCGCCTCTAGAGCGATCAGCAGCGCAGGTTCGTCAGTGGAGTGATCCATCGGGCACCTTTCGTCAACTTCGTTAGCCCAAGATTGGGCCGCATTCATCATGATCTATTAAAAATTACCATGTCCGTCCTGAAGCAGGAAGACAACTGGGCTATTTACGATCGAATCGCCGCTGTAATTCCAGCCAAGAAATAAACAATTCAGAGGGACGTCCATGTGGGCAGTTTTCCGGCTGAAAAGCTCTGCCTCTCGCCCGAACCAGGTCCTCCATCGCTTCCTGACTCAGGGGCTGACCCGCTTTGACGGCGGCCTTGCAAGCCATCGTTTGCAATAAGCGCTCCTTGAGATCGGGCAATGGGGCCCCTGCTGAAACCACAGGCTCCATGAGGGACAAGATGTCTCGAAGTAGATTTGCGGGTGCGCGCCCCTCAAATCCGTGGGGGATCGCCCTGATCAGGGCTACGCCCTCCCCAAACTCTTCCGCTTCCAAGCCCAATTCAGAGAGGGACTCCCGTGTCTCGACAAAGATCGCCCAGGCTCTCGGATCGAGGGGCACGGTTTCAGGAACCAGAAGCCCTTGGGAAGCTCCGCCTTGTTCACGATTCTCCAGAATTTCTTCGTACAAAACCTTTTCGTGCAGGGCGTGCTGATCGATGACTCGCAATCCCTCTTCTTCTTCAAGAATCAGAAACGCATCATTGACCTGAAAAACCCTTACCGACTCTCCGACCAGTCCGGGTTCACCCGCTTCGACGGTTGCCGGCTCCACCCGGGCTGTCGGACTCGTCGAGATTGTTGCGACGGCTTCATGTAACCCATGGTCCGAATCTTGCCCAGCACCCCGCCACTTTGAACCGGACTCGGAGAGAATCTCGCCGTGGTCCATCTTTGTCGGCTGTATCGAGGCGTCGGCAACGGCGACCGTTTCACTGACCGTCGAAACAGCGGCGTCCATCTGTAACTTCGGAACCGAACCTTCTTGCTCAAGCGTTGCACGAATCGCCCGACGTATTCGGCGGTGAATCGATTCACGATTTCTGAAGCGAACTTCCAGCTTCGATGGATGAACATTGACATCAACCTCCCCTGGATCCACTTCCACACCGACCACCGCCACCGGGAAAAACCCGGGAATCTGGTAGCCCTTGAAGCCTTCCCTCACTCCGTGCTGCAACACGGAATCCTTGAGGGTTCGTCCATTTAAAAAAGTCCAGATTCCATCTGAATTCCTACGTTGAACATCGGGTCTGGCGATCCAGCCGGAGACCCCTTCCGACTCAACGATCGGCAGCATCCTGTCCTGCAAATCTTCCCCCAAGACCTCTGCGATTCTCTGGGGAAGTGATTGATCTGCCGGATACTTCAAAATCGTTCGGCCATCATGAGTCAGACTAAAACCCACTGTCGGGTGAGCCATTGCTGCCGCCTTGATGACTGCAGAACAGCGGGCGACCTCCGCAGAGTTGGATTTGAGAAACTTGCGTCGCGCCGGAACCGAAGAGAAGAGGTCCTCGACACGGATTCTGGTTCCGTGCCGGAGTGCCACTGGGGAAGAGAGCTCCACTTGACCGTGACGGCCGACGATTCTATGGGCCACATCCGAAGCCGCTGTTCTCGAAGCGATCTCAACCGTTGCTACTGCACACATACTCGAGAGAGCTTCTCCCCTGAATCCTAGCGTGAGGATTCGATCGAGCTCTTCGGCTTCCCGAAGTTTTGAAGTCGCATGGCTCGCTAATGCCAGGGGCAACTGATCTTCCTCAATCCCCTGCCCATCGTCGACCACCTGAATTAAGCGCTTGCCGCCCTCTTCCAGGTCGACATCAATTCTTGTGGAGCCCGCATCGAGACAATTTTCAATCAGTTCTTTTACGACTGAGGCGGGTCGCTCGATGACTTCACCCGCTGCAATTTGATCGATGAGCAGCTGTGGAAGTTGTTGGATCTTACGACTCATCTCGCCCCTTCACTGAACGCACAACGAATGCGAACTGAAGAAAAAACTATACCTTGTTGCTTCTCCGCGACTCGTGACGAATCGCTCCTTCAAGCGTGTTTTCCAACAACTTCGCCACGGTCATGGGGCCGACACCGCCCGGAACCGGAGTGATACAAGCCGCTCTTTCTGCTGCGGATTCGTAATCCACATCGCCGACGAGACGGCCATCGTCGAGGCGATTGATCCCCACATCGATGACTGCAGCTCCTTCCTTGATCCACTCTCCCTGAATCATTTCTGGAACCCCTACTGCAGCGACAACGATATCTGCCCTGCCAACATGGGCGGCAAGGTCTCGGGTTTTAGAATGGCAGACGGTCACCGTTGCACCTTCAGCAAGGAGTAACTGAGCAACCGGTTTACCGACGATATTCGATCTTCCAACTACGACCGCATCGGCCCCCTTCATCTCAACCCCCGCATGACGCAGAAGATCGATACACCCCAAAGGCGTGCACGGAACAAAGGTGGGCTGCCCTACAGCGAGGTGCCCCACATTGACGGGATGAAAACCATCCGCATCCTTTTCGGGCAGAATCCTCAATAGCAGCGGCTCAGCATCGAGATGGTCAGGAAGAGGCAATTGCAGCAGTATTCCGTGAACCTGCGGGTCGTCATTCAATTGATCGATAATCGCTTCGACCTGCTCCTGCGTTGCGTCATCGGGAAGCTGATGGTGGAAGGAGCGCATGCCAACCTTTTCACATGCCCTCTCCTTGTTGCGAACATAAACAGCACTAGCAGGATCACCACCCACAAGAAGGACTCCCAGTCCTGGTGGATGCCCCGCTTGCTCCGTGAAGTCGCTGACCCGCCCCTTGAGTTCTTTGCGCAACTCCTTCGCTCGAGCTTTTCCATCGATCACTCGCGTCATCTCTTCCTCTTTCCAATTTCCTGATCAGCACCAGGCTTCAGCGGGTCCAATGCCCGGACCGCCCGCCTGATTTTTCAATCAGTCGGATCTCACCGATCTCCATACCTCTGTCGACCGCTTTGCACATGTCGTAGATGGTTAGCAATCCATTACTGACCGCCACCAGTGCTTCCATTTCAACTCCGGTTCTCGCCTGCACACGAGTTTCGACCCTGAGCCTGATCCATGCCTCCTCTCCCTCATGACCGTGGTCGATGTCCACATCAACATGATCGAGGGGTAAGGGGTGGCACATAGGAATCCAACGAGAAGTCTCTTTCGCGCCCTGAATTGCAGCAATTCTTGCGACAGTCAGAACGTCTCCCTTTTCAACTCCGCCAGAGGTGATCTTTTCCAAAGTTGCAGGCCTCATGCGAATCGATCCTTCGGCGATCGCTTTGCGATCACTGATCGATTTATCTCCGACATCAACCATGCTGGCTTCCCCATCCTCATTCACATGGGACAGTTTTTCACCATCGTTCATGGGCCACCTACAGTTCTCTCTGAAGGATGTATTCCGCCAAGTCTTCCAGCCGTTTGCGTGCTGGACCGGGAACAGCTGCAGCCCGCAATGAATCGAGAGCTTCACCGATCACAGACCGGGCTTTCTCCCTGACCTTTTCCATAATCCCGTATTGCTGCAAGAGACTCGCGACCTCGATGCGCTCACTCTCCGATTCTGCGGAGGTGTGACAGATCCGCAACAGATCCAGTAAACGATCACGGCCTTCAGAGTCCAATTCCTCTCTCAACAGGAGGATCGGCAGTGTCAACTTTCCATTGGCGAGATCTGTTCCCAATGATTTACCAACCACCGAGGCATCACCGGTGAGGTCGAGGAAGTCATCGATAATTTGAAATGCCTCACCCATGCGCAAACCATAAACCTCCATGGCAGAGACCTCTTCCTCTGACGCCCCGGAGAGCATCGCACCGAGGCGACATGAAAGGCCGTAAAGGATCGCAGTCTTGCGATGGATGATTTCTTCATACTCATTGAGGGTCAGCTCAAGGTTACCGGCATTACCAACCTGCATAATTTCACCGATGCAGATCTCCCGTGTACATTCGGCAAGAAGCCGTGCAGCGCCATTCACCTCGGTGGAGATAACGAATCCTCGGGCATAGATGATATCCCCGAGAAGGATGGAGGCCCTGTCACCAAATCGAGTGTGAATCGTCTCCACCCGGCGGCGAACATCCGATTGATCGAGAAGATCATCGTGAACCAAAGTCGCTGTGTGGATTAACTCAACAACCGCAGCACAGCGGACATGATCCTGAGAAATGTCGCCGAAGCAGCGCCCAGCAAGGAAGACACATGCAGGCCTGATCTGTTTTCCTCTAAACTGGGAGAGGTGTTCCAACAGTTCATGAACGTAAGGCTCACTCGATTTGAACTCCTCAGAGAGGAATTCACGCAGTTGGTCCATGTCAGCAGAGATCGGCTCGTACAGGTGCGACAACACCTGCGAGCGATCAATCGGACTCTCCTCTGCTGCAAGGCCCTCAGAGATCACCGGACTGGCCCGCCGATAGCTGGAAGATCATCGATGGGGTGCAGAGGTAGCTCAAAGGCCTTGCTCACTCCCCTGTGAAATACTTTTCCGGCGTAGACATTTAAGCCTTGTGCTCTCAACGGATCCCGTTTGACAAATGCCTCTAGCCCGTCATTTGCAAGATCGACCAGGTAAGGCTGAGTCGCATTGGTCAAAGCGAAGGTTGAAGTCCGGGATACAGCACCCGGCATATTGGCGACACAATAGTGGACCACCCCATCGATGACGTAGGTGGGATCTGCATGGGTCGTCGCTCGACAGGTTTCCACGCAACCACCCTGATCAACCGCCACGTCGACGATCACGGATCCTTCTGGCATTTCTGCCAACCACTTCCTAGGAACCAACACTGGAGCACGGTCACCTGCGACGAGAACCGCTCCGATGATGAGGTCCGCCTGTTGAACAGCCTCATGCACTGAGAATGGCGTAGAGAAGCAGGTATTAACGTTCGCTGGCATGGTGTCATCGAGGTAGCGCAGGCGATCGAGATCGATATCAAAAATCTTGACCCTGGCACCGAGGCCAGCAGCCATACGAGCAGCATTCGCACCAACAACTCCACCGCCAAGAACGACGACTCTACCCGGTTCCACTCCAGGGACACCCGGGAGCAACACTCCACGGCCACCATTTTGTCTCTGCAGGACTGTTGCTCCAGCGAGTACCGACATTCTTCCGGCAACTTCACTCATCGGAGTCAACAAAGGCAATGCACCCCGTGAATCCTCGATCGTCTCGTAGGCGATCGCGGCGACTCCAGAATCGAGACATGCATCTGTCAGTTCTCTTGAAGCAGCAAAATGGAAGTAAGTGAACACGATCAAGTCCGGGCGCAGATAACCATACTCTGCGGCCAAAGGTTCTTTGACCTTGACGATGATCTCTGCTCGACTCCATACATCTGCAGCCGCCTCGACAATTTCACACCCTGCATCGAGGTATTCTTGATCCTGGATTCCACTGCCAAGGCCTGCTCCCTTTTCGACGAGAACTTTATGACCTGCCTTGACCAGCAGAAACGCTCCCGAAGGGACCACTGAAACCCGTTGCTCCTGCTGTTTGATTTCTTTGGGAACACCGATGGTGCGGGAACTCATTTTCACTCCTTTGAGACCAGTTGGGATTTGCCCGGACCGCCCCGAGATTGTTTTTTATGACTGCTTCAGGGTCGCTCCAACGATCCAGGGGAACAAATGACCCATGTTCCTCAGACCGAATCCGGATTCTAGAGGTGAGGCCATAAACTGACAAGCGATGGCGTGCTTCTGTGACCGAGAAGAGGCCAATTCAGCACAAAATTAGCCCATAACTGTGGATGGCCCCCAAGCCAGGGCCGATGCTGGAGCCTCTGGCTGAAGTAGAAATTGGGAAGCCCCCTGAAACGGGAAGTCCCTGGAATATGACCTGCTGCTGAAAGGACCCTGGCTGGTGATTCATCACGGTGGCGATTCCAACAATACGGGTGCCATCGCCCTCCTCGGAGGAGTCTTCGATCCTGTCCATCAGGGTCATGTCGACATCGCTCTCTCCGCACTGCACCACCCGCAAATTTCAGCGGTCCACTGGATTCCATGCGCACGAATTCCCCACCACAAATCTGCGCCGATCGCCCCTGCCCAGGCCCGCTTGGAAATGGTCCATATCGCCTGCTCAGGAACCGATGGTTTCGTGATCGACGATATTGAGTATCACCGGGAGGGGCCTTCCTATACCGCCGACACCGTGAAATCCATCGCGACTCAATCACAAGGGGAGACTCTGCTGTGGATCGTCGGAGCCGACAATGCCCGCAATCTCGCAAAGTGGAAGTCTGCAGAGGAATTGTGGAATATTGCGATTCCCCTCGTCGCTCCCAGACCTGGAGTCAAACCGAACTCAAGAGGCGCCCCAGCACCCGCAGAATCGAGCTACCTCCACAGGGAAGACTTCCCCTACATCGACGACTCACGCTGGCAGCTATTTTGTCAGTGGCAACTACCTCCGGTATCGGCACAAATCTCTTCCAGTCAAATTCGCGAGTCCTTGCGTAATTCCAAGGATTTCGACAAGTTGTCCGCCGAAGGACTGGGAATTCCCTCTGCTGTTCTCGACTTTATTGTGGCTGGAGGTTGGTACCAAAGCTGAAGGGTTCACCGAACTCCTCGGCAAGAACCTCGTTGGGATCAACTTGATTCACGGCAGTTGAAGGGCACCATCACTTGTTTGGAGGAAGCACTGGGGTGGAGGAAGCATTGGGGTGGAGGATCGATAGCTCGAATTTGACCCCAGATCGAACCGGGTCGATACTGAAGCTGATCCGATTGCTCCAGCAAATTTGAACTTCCCGGAAGGAAGCCAGGACCATGTCGAGAATTCGCGTCAAAGATCTTCTCAACCACACCGGCGAGGAAGTCGTCCTCAAGGGCTGGCTTTACAATCGCCGATCATCGAAGAAGTTTCACTTCCTACTCCTCCGTGACGGATCTGGAATCGTTCAATGCATCGTCACCAAAGCAGAGATCGATGAGGATGTATTTGAGAGCATCGGCAAGATCCCCTACGAATCCGCCATCGAAATCCATGGAAATGCCAACGCGGATGAGAGATCTCCCGGAGGGGTCGAGATTCACGCAAGTGCTGTAAAAGTCCTCAGCGAAGCAGAAGAATATCCGATCTCGAAACAAGAACACGGTCCAGATTTCCTCCTCTCCCACAGACACCTGTGGCTGCGCTCTAAAAAACAAGTCGCCATCATGCACATTCGCAATGAAGTGCTGAGGTGTATTCGCGATGACATGTTCGAGCGCGGCTTTCAATGTATCGATGCACCGGTCTTTACTCCCAACTCCTGCGAGGGAACGAGCACCCTCTTCGAAGTCGATTATTTCGATGGCGAAAAGGCATACCTGACCCAAAGTGGCCAGTTGTACATGGAGGCTGCAGCGATGGCGCTGGGCGATGTTTACTGCCTGGGCCCCACTTTCCGTGCTGAAAAATCAAAAACTCGCCGTCACCTGACAGAGTTCTGGATGTTTGAACCGGAAATGGCATTTGCAGGAATCGATGACGTCATGGATCTCGCCGAATCGATGCTCCAAAAGATCGCCTCACGAGTCCTGGAAAACTGCCAAGCAGACCTCGAGGTTCTCGAACGAGACACTGAGCAACTCAAAAAAGCTCTGGCTCCATTCCCGCGAATCTCATATTCGGAAGCGGTGGAACGTCTCAATGACGAAGGGCACCCCTTCGAATGGGGCGGCGACTTGGGAGCTCCCGATGAAACGAAAATTTCATCCTGGTACGACACCCCTGTCATGGTTCACCGATATCCTGAAGCGGTGAAAGCGTTTTATATGAAGCGGGATCCTGAAGACGCACGAGTTGCCCTGGGTGTAGACGTTCTCGCACCTGAGGGATATGGGGAGATCATCGGTGGAGGTCAACGCGAAGAGTGCCTGGACACCCTGCTCTCGAGAATCAATGAGCATGAACTCGACCCGGAAGATTTTGCCTGGTATCTCGATCTGCGACGCTATGGATCGGTTCCACATGGAGGATTTGGCCTCGGAGTCGAGCGCACAGTGTGCTGGTTAGCAGGAATAGAACACGTTCGGGAATGCATTCCTTTTCCACGCATGCTTTATCGGATCTACCCTTAGCACCCTTGCGGCTAGCCCTACCACCGATACAATGAGGTTTACATTGAGGGATGTATGTTCCAATTGTTCCGATGGAATTCGGAGCCATAACCTGATCCCCCAATTACCTTCGCCCGCCTCTTGGTGAACACAGTTCGAGAATATTCTGTTCACCAGTGGAAAATGGGCGCACCCGGAAGAGGCAATCCGCGGATCCAACAGTTTGGGAGGCGACAGCATGTCAGCGAGGCTAATGAGTTTCATGCCTAACATTCTTATGATTACCGGCTCAAAGTCCGGACATCTCACGCTGACTCTCCTGGCATTTTTTACCCTCTCGCTCTTCGTCTCTGCCCCCCTCTGTGCCCAGAATGGTACCGTTCTTCAACAACTTCCAACCTGTGGCACCAATCCTAAAAGCGTAGATCTGACTGTTCGCCTCACCGATGGCACCCTCTGGGGCATCGATGCCACCAGTGGAAAAATCTGTGTTTACTCCACTACCGGGCCCCTGGCAGAACTCAATAGCTTTGATCACCCCATCGGAGCGGCCATTGCTCCTCTTTTCCAACCCCAGTGTGCTGGAATCGCCTATTCGGCAGCGACAGATACTTTCTGGCTGCTGAATTCAACGGGTCAGGAACTCGCCGAAATGGACGCCACCGGCACTTCTCTGGGAGCACCAGTCGTGATCCAAAGTGCCAGCACCCTCGTCGGCCTTGCCCTCAATCCCCTCGATGGCAACCTCTGGTCGCTGGACAATCAAAACAACACCGCCATCGAGATCGACCCGATAACCGGATCTGTTTTGACCGAGTTGTCGATACCTGGCAATTCGGTGCGCTACAGCAGCGGCCTCGACATTCGTCTCGACAATGGCAATCCGCTGCTGAATTTTTCATACGGAGATGTCTTCGATGCAAAGGTTGTGGAGATTCTCGAAGTGGATCTCGCCAGCGGTGAACTGACCAGCCAAAGAACCGACTTAGGCCAGATTGAGTCGAGTCACAACGTGATGGGCTTCACCCTCAAACCCGCTTCAAGCTCGATCTACGCCACCACCTGCTGTGATGTATACGAGATTGACGGTAGCCAAGGGAACGTTACACCCCCTGCTGAGCTCTTCGCTCTTGTAGACGGTGAAGGGAGCACAGAGCTCTCATGGAGAAACTGCGGCCCTGGCCTCAACGGAATCTACAACTCGATCAGAATCACTCGTAATGGGGCCATCGTCGATACGATCAGCGGATCTGCGGCGTCCTGGACCGACAACTCCCCACCCAACGAATCAGGCATCCTTTACCAGGTTCAAGGAGTCGTCGGATCGAATCTCGCGACCTCCTCAGTGACGGTGAATAACGCGCCCGGGGGACTCGCTCAGTTCGTGTCGATTCCCAACTTCTTTCCACGGGATTTGGCTTACGACTCGGTAATGGATGATCTCTACGTCACCGACAGCTTCTCTGGAGAAATCCGCGTCTTCGGCTCCGATCTCGTCGAGAAAAGAGTGATCGACACCGGTCTCAGTAACCTTCGAGGAATCGGATACAACTCCCTGATGGACGTGCTTCTCGTAAGTCGAGCAAATAGCAGCCTAGTGACATTCATCGACCCATTGACCGGTGTACCTGCTTCATCATTCCCGAGCTCCAGCCAAGAGATCACTTCGATTTCGTACGACGTCAATAACGACGATTGGCTTCTCTTCAGAAACACCGGTACGAGCGAGGCTGAGGTCCTCCGTATGGATGCGGCTGATGGTCTCGAAGGAAATCCTTTAGGATCCATCTCTCCCCCACAAACTTCTGGCCTTGTTCTGAGTGGTGGCTTGGCCTCCCTCGATGATGGCAGTCTGTTATTGGGAGTAGACAGTGGTGGGCAAGCAACCAGCATCAGTCAGCTGACCTCATTCGGATTTCCGCTCTCTTACAACATGTCGATGTCTGCGATTGGCAACTCCATGTCTGAGCTCAACAACCCATGGACCGGGATGGAGACGATTGGGAGCACCTTGATCGTCGCAGGAAACGCCACCAGCACTCTCTATAAGTTGATTCTCGTCAGCGACGGCCCCGATTTCTTGCGCGGGGATTCAGACGGGAATGGTCTCGTGAATCTCGCTGATGCGATCTACACGGCCAGCTGGCTCTATTCCGGAGGGCCTGCCTCTCCTTGTTTCGACGCTAGCGATGCCAATGACGACGGCAGCTTAGACATATCGGATCCGTTGTACACGTTGCTCTACTTATTCGGCGGATCTGCCCCTCCTCCCTCACCTTTCCCACTACCGGGAGAAGATCCCACCTTCCTCGACAACTTGGGCTGTTAACCAATCCCGAGTTGACTTGTAAGCCTTTGTTAATAAACTTTGTATATCTCCCTTGATGGGAGACACCGCCCAACTTGCACCGCAAGCAAGCATGGTGGGGAAGAGTCTTGCAGCAGAACTCTCGCTGCAAGGGGGAAGATATTCATGCGGGGGCCTCCCAGGAGGCAAGCAGAGGAGATGAAGATGATGGGTACCTGCATACAGCAGGTATTCGCGGCGGTGTGTCTGTGTGTCTTGTTGGCCGGTTCTGTAACCGCTCAGCAATCCCTCACCATCGCGGATGCCACGACTCAGGGGCTATCAGAATTCAATACGGAGGTGGTTCTGCAGAGCACTGCCGAAACTCAAGGCTATGTCCTGGCCGTAGGTTTCGACTCCAGCGTGCTCACTGCCACTGACTTTAGCGTGGAAGGGACTGATGTGGAGAGCATCGGGGCTGAACTAATTGCAGCAGAGATTCTCGCCGGGGGTATGACCCTTGGTGTCATTCTCGATGCACAAAGTCCGTTCGACGGTACGGCAATCCCCGAAGGGGAATCGACTGTCGGCAGACTTTCGTTCACACCTGCAACCATCGTTACAACCGACTCGACAACCCAGTTGAGTTTTGTCGATGGAACATTCAACTCTCCACCCCTGGACAATCTCATCGTTCAAAATGGCCTCTCACTCGGTGTAGTAGAGGGTCTGATTCTGAACGATGGAACTGTCACCCTTACGCCACCACCCCCTGACAATTTGAGAATGGGATCCGGATCGGTCTTGGCAGACGGAAGCGCCGTCGCTGACATCCCGGTTCTGCTTTCCAATAGCACAGGGCCCGTGCAAGGCTTCGTAGTTGCCATTGCCCATGGTCCCGACGAATTAACTCTTGAGGAGATCTCTCTCGCTGGAACCTTGACGGAGAGTGTCGGTGCAGAATTTGAAGTGACAAATCTTTACGCCGACGGTGGAACCATCGGAGTGGTTCTCGACTTTATGCCGCCATTCGATGGTCAGGTGATTCCAATCGGCACGGACCAAGTGGTCGCTTTTTACCGTTACAGCTGTAACAACATCATTTATCTGCCAGAAGCAGATTTGGAAACGCCATTGACTCCGATCAACAACTTCATTGGAGAACCTCCACTGGAAAATGTGATCGTCGTCGGCGGGCTTTCCCTGAATCCCTCTCTAGAAGCGGGGTCCTTGACTTGCGAAGCTGTGGAACCGCCTCCGGAACACAACACCGTCGTCACTGCTGAAGCAGACTTTGATGGCTCAGTCGGAAACTACGCGTTCTCAGGCCAAACAGGGACCTTAAACCTCTACTACCGGGATCCGGATGATGAGATTCAAGGTTTCACTATCACGATCTGCTACGACTGTGACCTGACGATCGAGGATGGAACTCTCAGCTTAGAAGGATCCATCGTCGCTGAGATCGGTGCTGAGTACCTCAATCATCAAGTTGACGACGATTGCTCCGATGGAGAAACCGGAGAGCTGATTCTAGCGATACTGCTCGACGCATTGCCTCCATTCGAAGGCCAAACATTGCCTCCAACCGATGAGGATTTGCTCATCGGTTCGATTGCGGTCACCGTTGACGAAACTGCTGAGTGCGATGAGCTGCAGGAGATTTACTTCTGTGACGACATTAACGGGCTCGGCTCTGTGTTCCTGTACAACAACGTGGTCATCGATTACCAGTCGATACAAGACTACGAAAGAATCGATACCGCGATTCATGTTGTTCCAGAAGAAATCTTTCAGCGTGGAGACTGCAACAGCGATGACAAGGTAGACCTTGCAGATGCCGCGACCGTCATCGGTTCGCAGTTTCAGGGACTACCCATCAGCTGCGCAGACGCATGCGACGCGAATGACGATGGATTCATCAATCTTGCCGATTCTGTCTTCTTGATGAATTGGCTCTTCAAGTTTGGACCAACTCCACCTGATCCGGGCCCATTCGATAATGGATCCGATCCGACTAACGATGAATTACCAGTTTGCAACAGTCATGACACTGGCTGTGCTGGACAACCTTAGGACGACTAACACAAAAGCCCCAAATCAATGAGGGGTAACTCTATTGCGAGCTCATCGACACGATCGTCGATAGCGAGGAAGGAACACGAGATGCTCAATCTCAAGACTCTAGAGAAAGCAGCGTTTGCTTTCTTGATTACAACAGTTTGCCTGGCAGGAATTGCCGGAGCACAGAACCCGGATATTTTGGTCAAACTGTCCGATGGACAGGCATTTGGCGGTGGAAGCCTCTCTCAGTCGGTCCACCTGGACAACATGCAAACAGTCGGGATTCAGGGCTGGAGCCTCGGTGTCTGCAATGACCCAGCTTCCTTGATCCCGTCAGCTTCTTCTCTGGGATCAGACGCGACCACCATCAAAAATGGGGATATGCCAGACTTCGAGACGATGATTCTCGCCTCTGAAGCTGTCACCCAAGGGGTCGTCATCTGCTTCACGGGTTGCGCAACTCTCGGAGAGGTTACTGATTTTGAACTTCTCCAAATCGACTATGACGTTCTTGGGGAAGTTGGAAGCACAACTGATTTGCAGTTTTGCTCCTACGGATCTCCTCTCGTTACAACTGTCATGGTGATCAACGGAGAGAGTGTTGCTCCCTCCGCACAAAACAGCACCATCGACATCTTGAGCCCGAACTTCCTCACCATCGGAAGTGGCTTTGGAATCGTCGGGCAAGAAGCAAGCACCCCCGTATCGGTTTCCACGGAGCGTCCCATCGACGGACTCTCCATCGCAGCCGGCTACGACGTCTCCTTGTTGACCTTCTTGGGAGCGACGGCTTCAGGCACTGCGATCGATGCAGATTTCGTTGAGGTCTCTCAAACTTCAGAGCCGGGTACACTCGGCGTTGGCTTAGTGATGAGCTTCAGCCTTACAAATGAGATTCCAGTCGGTGATGATCAGGAGATCATGCTGTTGAACTTCAGTGTTGCCAATGACCTCGGAGGTCAACCTGCACCGCTGACCACAAGCATCAGCTTCATCCCCAGTTCCGGCCAACCGCCGATCACTAACAGAATCGTGGATGGTAGCTACAGTGAAACACCTAATTTGGTAGACGGTTCCATCGAGCTCGTCGACTTCAATCCCTTTGTTCGTGGTGACTGCAACAGGGATTCTTCTGTCGACATCGCTGACGGAATCGCAATCCTTGCCTATCTTTTCCAGTCGCAGCCAGTCGGAGGTAGCTCCGGTCCTTGTCTTGACGCCTGTGACGTGGACGACAGCGCCGGCGGCGGTAACCCTGGCATCGGTATTGGCGACGCGGTTTACGTGTTCACCTACCAGTTTGCCGGTGGAAGCCCTCCTCCTGCTCCCTTCCCAAGCTTGGGCATCGACCCGACAACCGGGGATGGCATCGGTTGTGACGGAGACGCTGACGATAGTTAGGCTTAATTCCTTCAATATCTAATCGCTCGTAATGAGTTTCAGGCCCCGAAGGAGACTTCGGGGCCCAATTTTTTCCGACTTTTGCCAAACGCAACAATCGGGCCTGACATGAGTAACCCAGGAGGTGGATGGCCGCAGTAGGGGTGGTACCATGGGTTTTAGTGAATAAATCTAGTCGCGACGGAATTTAGGTATTTAGAGGCTCGATCCCCCGAACGACCTCTTGTCCCGAACTAAAAACTGCGACTACTTCTGTTTCAATCAGGTGTTCAAGCTGAGGAGATCTACAGACATGCAATTCAAGCAGTCGCATCTCATCATCCTTATCGCATTCGTTTGCGTTCACATTTGCTTACCCGCCTCGAATGTGTTTGCCGATAACACCCTGAACATCTCCAATACCAATGCCAACGCGGGAGAATCAGGTGTTGAGTGCTTTGTCTCGGCGACAAATGACAGCCCCATCGAAGGCTTTTCCATCGCCATTCAGTATCCGATCCCTGAACTGTTTCTGACCAGCGCAGACTTTACCGGAACAGCAGTATCGGACCTGCTCTCAGGGAATCAGCCCGATTTCGCCGGTATAGAAATCGATTCGAACAGCGGAGTACTGACAGCGGGAGTGATTTTTGGCTACGGCAGTGTCGGCCAAGCTCCACTTGCACTTTCAGCCTCACCTTCGATTCCACAAACACTGATTCGCCTGACCTTTTCTGTGAACAATGAGACTCTCCCCGCAACACTGCCACTGCAGTTCGTGGACGGTCTCGGAGAACCGGGAATCGACAATCTTCTCTCTTCAGGAGGATTCACACTCAACCCGACGCTTCATGACGGAGAATTTACGGTCAACAATCAGCATATCTTCAGCTTTGATCCGATGTTGGCTGCTCCAGGTGGATCATTGACCGCAGTCCTGAAGTACGAGCACATCGAACCCATCCAGGGATACCAGGTTGCTATCACCTACGACAATACATTGCTCACACACTTAGAACCCTCCAGCGACTTCGGCTACTACGAGGGTACAAGTGCGGACGCTGTGTTCCCGGGTGGACCCGGTTCATTCAATGGAATCGAGTTGTTCTACCCCGCAATGAATCCTGATGCCGCTCCAGGTGTGGGATTGGCAACGTTCGCGGCAATCTTTGATTTCCTGCCGCCATTCAGTGGCCAAGTTCTGCCTGCGGGATCGAACCAATCGATCTTGAAACTGGATTTCTCCGTTTCGCCCTCTGCAGTCATTGGTCAAACGACAACGATCGCTCTGGACGATTCATACAATCTGCCATCATGCCCAACGGCAGATCCAAATTGTGTTCCCGGTCCAGCCGTCAACTACGTCATTTTTGATGGGCTTTCGATTTCACCGATCAAAATTGATGGTGTAGTCGAGTTTGACAGCACTCCCGGATTCCGCAGAGGTAACACAAACAGTGACAGTGGCGTCGATCTCGCTGACGCCTTGTACGTGGTGAATTACCTCTTCGCTGGAGGTTCAGAACCGACCTGCATGGACTCGGCGGATATGAATGACGATGGATCTCTCGACATCTCAGATACCATTTTCCTCTTGAACTACCTTTTCGTCAGTGGCCCTCCCCCGGGTGCCCCCGGGCCGCAGAATTGCGGACCAGACCCCACTGATGACAGTCTCGATTGTGTTCTTGCCAGCGGCTGCTGATCGATAGCAGAAACGCTGTTCCTAACAAACCGTAGAATTTTTCCCGGATCCCCCCATCCGTTCGGGAGATTCCCCATCCCCATTGAGGAGGTACCTCATGCGCTTACTCTTTCTTATGGCCGTCGTCTTCTGCTTACCGCTGACGGTTCAAGGTCAGAATTCATTTAGTCTCGATTCAGTTTCAACTCTTCCTGGATCCGTTGTTGATGTCGTAGTTCGCTTGGATAACCAAGCCCCCGTCCAGGGATTCCAATGTGCCATCTCATGGGACTCCAGTTTGTTTAGCTTTCTGAGCACCCATACCAATGGGACCGATGCTGAAGCCATCCTGTCTCCTGAATCCATCGAGTTCTTCACTTACACAGATGAGGCAGAGATGGGGAATGGAGTTGGCTGGGCAGCATGCGCAGCGATTTTCGACTTCAGCCCTCCATTTTCGGGCCAAACTCTTCCGGCAGGTAGCGGCAACTCTGTGGTCAAGTTCGAGCTTGAAAGCGTCGCCGATAATGCACTTGTTGGATCCTGTAGTACTGTTTCGATGGTCAATGGATTGGGATCTCCCCCGATCAATAACATTCTGACTATCGGAGGCGTCAGCAATATGCCAAGCCTCAGCAGCGCAGACATCTGCTTCTCCGACTCGGCTCCCTATATTCGGGGCGATGCGAATACTGATGGAGTAGAAAATCTGGCCGATGCGATCTTCTTGATTGGTTACTTCTTTACTGACGGCGCCCAACCTGGTTGTTCGGCAAGCGCCGATGCAAATGCGGATTTAAAGGTAGACATCGGAGATGCGATCTTTTTGATCAATCACCAATTCCTTAATGGCTCTGCACCAGCTGCCCCCTACCCCAACTGTGGTGGTGACCCTCTCGGTAGCGCAGGAATCGGTTGTAGCAACTACAATAACTGTCCGTAATCTGGCTATCAGATACCGAAAAATCAAAAATGAACTCGAGGACTGGCTTCGGCTAGTCCTCGATTTTTTTACGTGCCAGATACCAATCGGTAGCTTCGACGGAAGGGTCTTCCATCCGACGTTCTGCCTCTTCAGTCGTTTTCGGGGGCGGAACGATGACCGATTCCCCACTCTGCCAATTTGCAGGGCAAGCGACACCTTTTTCATCTACCAGTTGAAGGGCTTCAATTACCCTGCGAATTTCAAGGAAGGAACGGCCAACCTCTGGCGGGTAACTAATCACTGCACGAATCACCCCAGAGCCATCGATGAAAAACACTGACCTCACCGGGGCAGTCGCAGAAGTAGGCTCAGATATCATGCCAAATTTTCGAGAGACCGCCTGATCAAGATCTGCGATCACCGGAAATCCAACCTTCACCCCATGCTTCTCTTCAATATCTCTAACCCATGCAATATGAGAATAAATGCTATCGACAGAGCACCCCAACAAGGCGACTCCTTTTGCATCCATAAACTCTTGTGAATGACAAAATTCGACGAATTCGGTCGTACACACCGGGGTAAAATCAGCGGGGTGAGAAAACAAAATCACCCAGCGCCCTTCTTGCCACTCAGAAAAGCGAATCATTCCATGAGTGGTCTGGGCCTCAAAGTCAGGTGCTAAATCCCCCAGACCAGGGCTGGAAGAGTTGAAAGTAGGCTCGTTCATCAATAGTCCAATTCACGTTTTTGAGTGACGATCCATAGAAGAAACTGATCTGGACTCCTTATCCGGATACCCTACTGTCACGTTTTTACACAGCCAGATCAAGAGAGGCTGACACCTTTGACATCCTCGACGAACACTCGTTCATTTGAATTTGAAGTCCCTTGGTATTGGATTCCTCCGAAGGGTCAACTCCGAAGTATCCTCCTTGGATTACACGGCATGGCCCAGGATGGCGCCTACCTCGGTCGCAAACTTGAGCCGCTTTTGGATCAGGGCATTGGGCTGATCTTGCCTTCAGGGCCATACCCAATGGAAGTACGTGGTCGCAACGGAGCCCGCCAAGGTCACGCATGGTACATCTTTACCGGAGATCAATCCGCTTTCAGGGCTTCGATGCAACGGTCCGAAGCGGACCTTCTCGATCTACTGCATCAGTTCAAAGCGGAAACCAATATCTCGGAGGTTCCCATCGATCTTCTGGGATTTAGTCAGGGAGGATACCTCGGTGGATTCGTCGCCCTGCGTCAGCCTCAGTTGTTCAGAAGCTGCATCATCGCTTCGGCGAGGTTGAAGCACGAGTTTCTTGAGGCTGAACTGACCTACAAACCTGGCATACAAGTACTCTTTCTCCACGATAAAAATGACCCCCTAACCAAGGCTGACCCTGTTGAAGAATCACAAAAAATTCTTGAGCGAGCAGGAGTCAAATCCTCCATCAAGTGGCATGATGACGGACACTCGCTCGACACCGGGAGTGTCGAGTACCTCGCTCAGTGGTTAAAGGAATTCAGTAATCTATGATGGAATCCGATTCGCTAAATAACGAACTCAATCAGGCATTGGAAAATTTTGACGCAGACCGCTGTGTTCAAATTCTCCAACAACAATCCAAGAATGCAGTCTACATGGAGGATTTCCTGCATGTGATCGTGACGTATCTTGAAATCGGCTTACCCCGTGAATCATTAGACAAAATATATGAGCTAGAAGATCTGGGAAACTCAGTACCCGGATACGAAAGAGATTTGGATAGGGTTCTTCAACATAACAAAACGATGGCCTTGTATCTCACCGGTGACCCACAGGGCGCTCTAAGATTAATGAGGTCATTGAAACCGATCGATGCAGCGAGCTCTTCAGATAGAGAGTTCTTCATCGGTCTTTGCCATGACCACTTGGGAGACCCGGAAACTGCCAATGAGCACTTTGCTCGGGCTACAGAATTGGATCCCGAAGGCAATCCACCGATCCCTGATATCTCCATCGACGAAGCCCATGATTTGATCGCCAAAGTCCTGAGTGAGTTGCCTGAGAAAATCCGCAAGGAATTGGAAGAAGTACCGATCATCCTTGAGGATCTTCCCGATCTCTCACTGATCCAAGAGTCTTCAGGGCAAATAAGCCCTAATACCCTGGGCCTCTACAGTGGATCCACCATCGCCAACAAACACGATAGCAGTTTCTCTCCACATGAAGGAATGCCCACCGCTGCGGTGATACGTATCTATCGGAGAAACCTGGAACGGATGTCCCAAAATGAAGACGATCTCGTGGAACAGGTGAAAATCACCCTGCTCCACGAGATCGGTCATCATCTGGGCCTCGACGAAGACGACGTTGATCGACTCGGACTCGCCTAAGCGCCAGCAACTCCAGCAGCCTGTGATTTCAGCTCCTCAACCTTGGTGCACTCTTCCCAAGGGAAGCCCGCATCCTCGCGGCCGAAGTGCCCGTGGGCTGCTGTCGGCTCGTAGATTGGGCGGCGGAGATCCAAGGTGTTGATGATGCCCGCGGGGGTCAAATCGAACACCTCTCGCACCATCTTCTGTAGATCTGTGTCAGGCACGGTTCCAGTTCCAAAGGTATCGACCAGCACAGACATCGGCTCGACGACACCGATCGCGTAGGCGAGCTGGACCTCGCAACGCTTTGCCAAACCTGCGGCAACGATGTTCTTTGCGACAAAGCGTGCCATGTAACAAGCAGAGCGATCCACTTTCGATGGATCCTTGCCACTGAAGGCTCCTCCTCCGTGCCTGCCCATTCCACCGTAGGTATCGACGATGATCTTCCGTCCCGTCAATCCGCAATCCCCTTGGGGGCCACCAACGACGAAGCGACCGGTCGGATTGATCCAGTACTTGGTATTCTCGTCGAGCAAGTTTGCCGGAATGATTTTGCGAATAATCTGATTTTCGATGTAGTCGTGCAATTTCTCATTGCTGACATCGTCGGAATGCTGAGAGGAAAAGACGACCGCGTCGATGCGGCTAGCTTGACCATCCACATATTCAACGGTGACTTGGCTTTTGGCATCCGGTCTCAGGAAAGGAGCCTCTCCTGCATCCCGAAGGCGCTTGTGCTCTTCGACGAGCTTGTGAGATAGGCTGATAGCCATTGGCATCAACTCCGGCGTTTCGTCACATGCGTAACCAAACATTAAACCTTGGTCACCTGCACCTTCTCGATCAACACCCATGGCAATATCCGGGCTCTGCTTGTCGAGGGTCACCATCACGGAACAAGTCTCCGCATCGAATCCCATCGCAGAATCGGTGTAACCAATCTCACGAACCTTTTGGCGAACCAAGGCAGGAACATCAACGACAGTGTTGCTGGTGACTTCCCCGGCGACGACGACGAGGCCTGTCGTGATCATCGTTTCACAAGCGACTCGGCTTCCTGGATCTCCAGCGAGATAGGCGTCGAGAATGGCATCTGATATCTGATCTGCCATCTTGTCCGGGTGCCCACAGGACACCGATTCTGAGGTGAAGAACGCATTCTCGATAAGCATCGGATTCCTTCCAGCGTGGTTTCTAAACATGCTCCCAGCCACAGGCTTGGGTTTCAGGTGAATCGGGATAATCTAGCCAATGGATAGGCCTGAGCCAACCAACTCCGGCTATTCAAACCATGGTCTCAGCAAATTTACGCACCTGCGAGAGATTCCCCCAAGACTCTTCTGGAGCTCCTGGGTGACGATTTGCCGCTCTTTGAACAATTCTCTGGAAGCTGCTCTCGCCAAGATCCAATTGGTGAGTTCCGCCGGGTCGGCGACCTGATCGACCACATTCCACGGATTGAGCAGTTGCTCCATATCGCGAAAATTCCCGATGTGGGGCCCGTGACAGGTGAAGCAACCCGCAAGGACCGGCTCAAGAAAATTGTGTCCCCCGCGATCGACGAGACTGCCACCCACAAATGCGGCCTCAGCAAGTGAATACGCCTCCCCTAGAACCCCCAAGCGATCGATGATGATGATCTCTGCGGAGGTTTTCTGACTGGCCTCACTCCATCTTTGACAGGAGAAACCAGCCTGTTCCACCATATGTTGCACCTCAGTACATCTCTCTATATGGCGGGGAGCCAGGTAGCACTTGCTGTCTCGATGCTCCGCCAGAAGTTTTCGATGGACTTCGAGAACGACGCCCTCTTCGCCGAGATGGGTACAACCTGCAATCCATGTGAAAGGCTGTCCGGGACTTCGCTGTTTCGCGAATACTCCAGTGGTCGAGAAATCATATTTCAGATTCCCCCCAACCCTTACCTTCTCAGCTGGAGTTCCTATGGCGATAAAACGATCAGAATCTTCTTCACTTCTAGCGAGGATTAATTCTGGGATCCGTGCCATCCAACCGATGAATGGCATCCAATTATTCCATTGCCGTAATCCGTGATCAGAGATTCTGCCGTTGACTACTGTCACCGGTATCGAATAAGCCTTGCAAGCCAACAACAACTGCGGCCAATACTCCAATTCGATAAGAACCAATGTGGTCGGCCTCATCTTACGGACCATGGAGAACAAAAAGTGCCCGAGAGGAATCGGAAGAAGACGTACCTCTACATCGGGAATGATCTTTCTGGCCAAGTCTCGTGCACCGGTCGTCATCGTCGTAAGAATAAATTCTTTGCCAGGATGTGCCTGCTGTAACTCTACCAAGAGTGACTTGGCGGCATGAACCTCACCCACACTCGCTGCGTGAATCCAAATTCGCGGACGGACGGGAAGTGAGATCTGCCACAATCCGACTCGATCCCGAAGATCCCCAAACCCACGCCCTTCTCCCAATACTTTGAATAAAAGCCAAGGAGTCGCAATGACGAGAAGAGGCAAGAGGACGAAAACGTCCAACAGGATAGAGCATACGAGAACAGAGACGGAAAGGGTGCTTGTCGAGGAACGATTCATTCTGGCCTTACCGCCGGGGGCCAACAGTGCAGCAAACAAAAAGCCTTACTGTTTCCCGCAACACTTTTTGTACTTCTTGCCACTGCCACATGGACAAGGGTCGTTGCGCCCCACCTTTGGTTGATCATTGCGAATCGTCTCAACCGTCGCAGTCTTTTGCGAACCGGAGACGCCTTGATCCATCTGCTGGGAGTGCGATTGAAACTGCTGTTTTGCCGATTCAACGGTGACTCCTTCTGATCCACCACTCCAAGTTTTTGCCAGCTGCTCCTGCTGACGCGATTCATCAACCTTCTCGATACGGATTCTCGAGATCACAGCGGAAGTATCCTCTTTGAACTGATGCAGCATGCCCGTAAACATGCGGAAGCCTTCTCGCTTGTATTCCAATTTAGGATCGACCTGAGCATAACTGCGCATACTCACCCCAGTGCGCAATTGATCCATTGCATGCAAATGGTCTTTCCACTTCTCGTCCAACGATCGAAGTAAAATATAGTGCAGCAAACGGTCGAAATCTTTTTCGCCAGCGCGATCCCTTTTGTCGGAAACTTCATCGTTCCATTTCCCGGATACGACCTCGACCGCTTCTTCTGACTCTAGTTCGCTGGCAGGAATCACCACTCCGAAGCGTTGCTCAACGTGATCAGCGAGCATTTCGGAGACCGGCTTATCAGGGTCTTCAATTTGCAAGAGTCCGGCGTAGTACTCCTCCAACACTTCCTCGAATTGATCACTAATCAGTTCGGGCAGATTGTCGGAAATCAAAATTCTGTCGCGGATCTGGTATACAGCTTTACGCTGACTGTCCATGACCTGGTCGTACTCGAGGAGGTTCTTTCGGATTTCGAAGTTTCGCGCTTCGACCTTTTTCTGTGCCTTCTCGATTGAGCGAGAGACCATCGGATGAGAGATGTCCACGCCTTCATCCATACCAAATCTCTTCAGCATGGCGGAAACCCGGTCACTGGCAAAGAGCCGCATCAAGTCGTCCTCAAGGGAGAGGAAGAAGAGCGTTGCTCCCGGATCCCCTTGGCGGCCGCAGCGCCCTCTCAGCTGGTTATCGATCCGGCGCGATTCATGCCGTTCTGACCCCATCACCATCAGCCCGCCGACTTCTTTGACCCCGTCACCGAGAACAATGTCAGTTCCCCTACCCGCCATGTTTGTGGCGATGGTCACCCGCCCCATCTGCCCCGCCTCGGAAATAATCTCCGCTTCACGGGCATGGTGCTTTGCATTGAGGACGTTGTGCTTGATTCCACGTCGCGTGAGGGCAGCGGAAAGTGCCTCAGAGTCTTCGATGGAAATCGTACCTACGAGAAGTGGCCTGCCAGTCTCATTCTCGACTGCAATTCGATCAACGACGGCGCTCCATTTCTCACGCGTGGTCCGGTAGACGATGTCAGATTGGTCATCTCGAGCAACCGGCTTGTTGGTGGGGATCTCGACCACCTCAAGGCCATAGATCTCACGAAATTCCTCTGCTTCGGTGATGGCTGTACCTGTCATCCCCGAGATCTTGTCGTAGAGGCGGAAGAAATTCTGGAATGTGATCGTCGCAAGAGTTTGATTCTCGTCCTTGATTTTCAAACCCTCACGAGCTTCGACAGCTTGATGCAACCCATCAGACCAACGACGCCCATCCATCAATCGCCCGGTGAACTCGTCAACGATGACCACATTCCCCTCATTGACGACGTAATCCACATCTTTGCGATAGAGATGATGGGCCTTTAAAGATTGCTCGATGTGATGAGGCCAATGCATATTTTCGAAAGAGTAGAAGGAATCCACCCCGACCAGCTTTTCAGCGGCTTCGATCCCCTCTTCGGTCAGAATGACCTGCTGTTCCTTCTCTTTGACCTCAAAGTGTTTATCGCGAATCAGCTTTCTTACAGCACGGTCAGCATTGTAGTAAACGTCGGTCGATTTCTCGGCGGGACCCGAAATGATCAGAGGAGTTCGTGCTTCATCGACGAGGATCGAATCAACTTCATCGATGATGGCAAATGCCCTGTTCTTTTGGCACTGATCCTCAGGCCGAGTTTTCATGTTGTCACGTAGGTAATCGAAGCCGAATTCGTTGTTGGTTCCGTAGGTGACATCACAGCCGTATTGCTCGAGTCGCTCTTGGCTCTGCATGTTGGATTGTATCGCACCGACAGTCATGCCCAGAGCTCCGAAGACGGGACGCATCCAATCGGCATCACGCTTGGCGAGATAATCGTTGACGGTAACAACATGAACACCTTTACCCGGTAATGCGTTCAAATATGCGGGTAAGGTTGCGACCAGGGTTTTACCCTCACCGGTTCGCATCTCTGCAATTCCACCATGATTGAGAACGATGCCGCCGATCAGCTGAACATCGTAGTGCCGCATAGCGACACCAGTCCCCGTCTTAAGATTTCGACGAGAAGACTCGCGAACCGCGGCGTACGCTTCGGGGAGTAAATCTTCAAGGGACTCACCCGAGTCCAACCGTTCCCGGAATCGAGGGGTGAGACCTCTGAGCTGATCGTCGCCCATCTTTTCGAACTCTGGCTCGAGAGCGTTGATCTTTTCGACCAGCGGCATGATCTCGCCGATGATCTTGTCGTTCCGAGACGGAACGATCTTTTCAAAGATTCCCTTGATACCGTCAAAGAGACCCATTTTTCAGCCCTCCTGACAGCGGCTAATGATCCTGAGTACTAGCGTACTGGACGGGAACTTTCCGGCAACCGATCTGAAGAGCGCCCAAAGGACCCACGTAGCTCTTCGAGGCTGCCATACCCCTCTTGAGCCAACAATTCTCGTAGTTGTTGGAGAATTTCGATCAAGCAGGTCGGCTCCCGATAAAGGTGGGTTCCAACCTGAACCATCGATGCGCCAACACTGACGAACTCAAGAATGTCCTCGGCGTTTGAAATTCCGCCGATCGCGCAAACGGGAATCTCCACCGCCTCGGCTGCTTCCCAAGCCATCCGTAGCGCAACCGGACGAATCGCTGGGCCAGAGAGTCCACCGGTATCAGTACCGATCCTTGATTTTCCGCTTCGCCAATCAACCGCCATCGCTCGAATCGTGTTGATCAAAGAGACTGCATCAGCCCCCGCTTCTTGGGCAGCCACCGCGTGCTCTGCGATATCAGTCACATTCGGTGTCAACTTGGCCATCAGCACACCGCCGGTTCTCTCTCGAACCGCGCTAATCAGTGCAGCGGTCGCCTCTGGGTCGAGACCGAATCGCAAACCTTCCTTCACGTTAGGACAGGAGACATTGAGCTCGTAACCGAGGACCAGCTCCCGCCCTTCGAGAGCCTCGACGACTTGGCAGTAATCCTCGATCGTCTTACCAACGACGTTGACCAAAATTGGAACTCCGTAGCGCTGAAGACGGGGAAGGTAATCGCTGATGAAGAGGTCGAGCCCCGGGTTTTGCAAACCGATAGAATTCAGTAATCCGGAGGGTGTCTCTATCGCTCTCGGAGGTGGATTCCCAGGCCGCTGTTCCACAGAGATGGATTTTGGGACGATGGCACTGAATGTCCCGGGTGGAAGAAATGGCTCAAACTCTTCCCCGTATCCGAAAGTTCCTGAAGCAGGAAGGACGGGGTGAGCTAACTCGAGTATCCCTTTTGGCGAGGGGATCCTGACTGAGAGATCCACGGCAGATTTATCCATGGCATCACGATTCAATACCCCTCCAGTAATCAGGATCTTTCTCGACGGGCCTGAGCCTCGACGCAAAGACGAGTCCAAGGGATCGCCTGCAAGCGTGCTTCCGGAATCAGATCCGCAGTATCTTCGCAAATTCCGTAAGTTCCATCCTCAACGCGCTGGAGAGCTTCATCAATTTCCTGAATCAGGTTTGTTTCACTTTGCATAGCAGTGAGGGTCAGTTCGATCTCGAAGTTTTCCGAGCTGAGATCACCCTCGTCTCCACTGGAACCACGCCCCTCCCCTTCGAGGGTACTCAAATTCCCCGTGACGACATTGCGATGATGCAACAGGATCTTCTTGAAGGATTCCAGCTCTCGCTTGGTGTATTTTCTTTTTGCCATGCTGCCCACTTCTTGAATCTACCCAGCGACCTTTGGTCGCAACAATTCAGTAGCGCTTACAACCAATGAACCTGACCGACGAACCTGACCGACGAACCTGACCGACGAATCTGACCGACGAATCTGAC
>NHDG01000093.1 GCA_002167285.1 Planctomycetia bacterium TMED53 | reverse complement strand
GTCAGTGTCAGTATCGGTCTCACAAGACTTCAGAACGCCATCCAAATCGCAATCCAAGGAGGCGTCTGCGGCAATCTGACACTCGTCGGGGACACCATCCGTGTCGCAATCGGAGGAAGCCGCTGTAGATATATCGCAGTTATCCAGTGTTCCGTTGCTGTTGCAATCGAGACCGGTACCAGCGGTCAGCTCGCAGCTATCAATATTCCCATCTGCATCACAATCAACTGCACCATTGGTGATATCACAATCGTCAGGGATTGAGTTCCCATCACAGTCAAGGCTCGTCGCAGTAGAGATGTCACAATTATCAAGAGTTCCATTGCTGTTGCAGTCAAGACCTGTACCGGCGGTCAACTCACAGCTATCCAATGCACCGTCGGAATCGCAATCCGCAGCCCCATTTGAGATGTCACACTCATCTGGGATGCCGTTTGCATCACAATCCAAACTAGTACCACTGGAGATATCACAACTGTCCAAAACGTTGTTGTTGTTGCAATCAAGGCTATCGTCGCCACCAAGCTCGGAACTATATTCACAAAGGTCGAGAGAGCCATCGACATCGCAATCCTTCGTCGGATCAGCGGTGATTTCACACTCGTCCACCGTTCCGTTTGAATCACAATCGGTATCACATTCGTCCGGAACCAGGTTGCCATTACAATCCGGAGCCCCCAAAGCGACTTCACATGGATCCAAAATTCCGTTGTTGTTGCAGTCTTCGTCATTCAAGAACTGACAGATGTCTGGGACACCATTGTTATCACAGTCCTTACTGGCCCCAGCTGAGATATCACAGGAGTCTGGAACGCCATTGGTGTTACAGTCTTGGCTTGTTTCAGCAGTAATATCGCACTCGTCAGGGATACCGTTGCTATTGCAGTCCTGACTGGTGCCATTCGCGATGTCCGTCGCGTCTTCTGTGCCATTGTTATTGCAATCAAGCATCGGAATCATCGGCAGGACAGGTATGAGCACCATTGCTGATGCAGTAGAGCTGGCCCCAATGACTAAACACAGAATGAAAGCGGGCACGAGATTTCGCACCATTGATTTGAGCGGTGACATAAACACTCCTCCAATATTGACTGCTCCGTCAACTCAGGGATTGCCCTTCTGAGAGACCGAGAGATATGAACTCAACTAATTTCGAAAAACAGGAGGGGTAAGTGGTCAGGCCAAGTTTGATTAAGCTTCTTCCTGCGCAAAAAATGCCTGGAAAAGCCACCCACACACCTCAAAAAATGCATACAAGATCGCGCAAAAAAATTCCGAACGCTGGAATAAGACAACTCGCCCTTGCCAACATCAAGTTTAGAATATGTACAATCTATACGCAATCTATCGCAATTCAATAATACGGTTGCATGTGTGAGTTGATACTGAAAAGTTACGCTCATGATTACCCAAGTAATGCATGGGTGTTCATTTAAGTCATATCATTCAAGGTAGGTTTGTATCTATCCCAGGAATATCGCGACAAATGTAGCAGCTCTCTGATCGCCATTTAGAAGTGGCTGAGTAGTTAAAACAAAAAGCCGAGAGAGCTCGCACCTCTAACATTACTCAGCTAAATGCCCACAATGATCTTACAGAGTCAACTCATTAACTATTACTCCGCAATTTCGAATCCCTAAAAATAGCAAAGATCAAACTAAGCTGTCTTTTGTGAATATATATGACTATGTAAAAAGCCTCACCTGATGTCAGGTAGAGAACTTCGAAGCTGGTAGATCACTTCTAGCGCCTCTCGAGGTGTCAGCTCATCCGGATTGATATCGGTGAGCCTATTCATCAATTCCCGCTCCACTTCATCGAAGAGCCCAGGCTGTTGAATCTCAGAATCGGCCTCCACTTTAATCTGGGATACAACCCCATGGAGCTTTTGCCCTGCAGATTCAAAATCAGCAAGGATCCCCCGCGCCCTACCCAGTATAGGATCAGGGATTCCAGCTAATCGAGCGACATGGATGCCGTATGACTTGTCTGCAGAGCCCTGCCGAATCTTGTGCAAAAAGACGATCTCATCTTTCCACTCTTTCACCTGAACACATAGATTTACTACCTTGCCTGGCAAGAGCTCCTCTAATGCGACTAATTCATGATAGTGAGTCGCAAAAAAGGTTCTGCACTTCACTCTTGCGGCAAGATCCTCGGCGATCGCCCAAGCGATCGATATCCCGTCATGAGTACTGGTTCCTCGACCCACTTCATCCAAGATCACCAAAGATCTCTCGGTGGAATTGTGCAAGATACGGGCAGTCTCAACCATCTCGACCATAAAGGTGGACTGCCCATGAATCAGATCATCAGCGGCACCCACACGGGTGAAAATTCTATCGGCGAGCCCTAGGGTCGCTTTTCTTGCGGGGACAAATGATCCCATTTGTCCAAGGATACTGATCAAGGCTGCCTGACGGATGTAGGTCGATTTACCCGCCATGTTGGGGCCAGTGATAATTGCTAAGGTAGCACCTGCCCCTGAACGGACATCATTGGGGGTGAACTGACTTCTTGCGGATCCGCTTCCAACGACGGGGTGAAAACCATCTTCAATATCAAGAACTGGCTCATCAACGATTTGGGGTGCACACCACTCCTCTTCAGAAGCAACCTTTGCCAGCGACTGATACACATCTATTTCAGCGATTGCCGATGACAGGTTTTGGAACCCCCCAATGTGACGCAACAACTCTTCCCTGAGTTGATTAAAAATCTCCAACTCAAGTTGATCTGCACGCTCACGCGACCCAAGGACCTTCTCTTCCATAGCTTTAAGCTCTGGGGTGATGTACCTCTCTGCATTTTTCAAAGTCTGCTTACGAATATAGGAATCCGGAATTCGATCAGAATGGGCGTGAGTCACCTCGATGTAATATCCAAAGACGCGGTTATATCCCACCTTCAGATTTGGAATCCCGGTTCTTTCAGATTCCCCGGATTCAAATTGCGCCATCCAGGAAACCCCATCCCTGGATACGGAACGAAGCTCGTCGAGGGCAGGGTCAAACCCATCGCGAATCAAACCACCCTCTGTCAAGGTCACCGGCGGCTCGTCGACGACAGTCTCCAAAATTCGATCAGCAATCCTGCTGGCAAAGTCATCGTCCAGATCACTGGCCAAGTCGCGAATCCTTGCCGGCTCTAATTCTTCTAATGCACTTTTCAACTCGGGAATCGCTCGAAGGGATCTGGCTAAAACTCGTAAATCCCGACCATGGATTCGACCCATGGGAAGACGGGAAGCGAGCCTCTCGATATCCCTGACTTCAGCCAACACGGAGCGAATCGACGCTCTCAGGTCTTTATCTTTGACCAAGCATGACACTGCCGATTGACGCAGACGAATTGGTTGGGCGTCTGCCAATGGTGATTGGATCCACTCCCTCAATAATCTGGCACCCATTGCGGTTCTGGTTTTGTCGAGCAATCCGAGAAGAGATCCACGTCTCTCTCCAGTTCGAGCAACCTCCAGAAGATCAAGGGCTCGATGGGTAGAAGCGTCCAAGCCCAATTTCCTCTGATGGCCGGCACTTTTCAGGGAAGTGATGTGATTCAGCGACTGGCGTTGCGTCTGCTGCAAGTATTCAAGAAGCGCTCCAGCTGTACCGATCGCACCCACCATATGTTCGACGCCAAAACCTTCCAATGTCGTCATCGAAAAGTGCGCCAACAATCTTTGCCGTGCTGACTCTTGTTCAAAATGCCATTCGGGCCATCGAGTGTGCGTGCATCCTGGAAGATATGCTGCCAGCCAGTCCAGTATCGGATCCCCCGTAGGATCAAATCCTTCAGGAATGAGAATCTCCCGCGGCTGAATCGCCAGCAAACTCTCTGTTCCTTCACCCTCCTCAAGATCCTGACAATGGAACTTCCCTGTGGACAGATCAACCCAAGCCAATCCACCATTGCCATGTTCAGCTGGGCGATAAGCCGCAAGGTGAATTGGCGAGTGATCCTCAAGACTCTCTTCTGGAACAAAGGTTCCCGGAGTCACCACCCTGACAACTTTTCGATCGACGATGCCTTTCGCTTCCGCTGCATCTTCAACCTGTTCACAGATCGCAACCCGATGCCCTGCCTCGACCAGTCTCTGAATATAGGCATCCACACTTTTGACAGGAATCCCGGCCATTGGAATCTTCTGACCACTCTTATCCTTGGAGCGAGAAGTCAGGGTGATTCCCAGTAACTCAGAGACGAGACGTGCGTCATCGAAAAACATCTCGTAAAAATCACCCATACGAAAGAAAAGCACCTCATCAGGGTGCTCTCCCTTTGCTGCATGAAACTGACGCATCATCGGCGTTTCGGTGGTCGTCACTGCTGCAAGATCCCTTCCCCAAGGTCACCAATAGCTGATTCATGGATCACTAGCTGGATTAGTAAGCATTCTAGCCCCTGGAGGCCTCCTGTCGAAGGCTCGTCGCCACAGAATGCGGCAGTTTTTCCCGCTCACGAATGATACCAATCAGGCCACTTTCGACGTTATGATTGTAGTTGGGATCGTCTGCCGCTCCCCCCTGCGAGAGGGGGTTTATTGATCCCCGAGGTTTTAACCCCCGATAGAGTGGAGTGTTCATGCACCCCTTCGTCAGAACTATTATTGCCGCCCTCAGCATCGTGACGATCGCTGCTTCAGGAAGGCTTAATGCAGACATTATCCAGTGCACCAATCTTCCCAATGCCTTGCCCATTTCGGAAGACGTTGCCAACCCTACTGAAGTCATCATCAGTGTAACTACTGATGAACCAGTAGTAGACGTCGACATTTTGGTCGATATTGCCCATGACTACATCGACGATGTCATCGTCGAGATTATTTCGCCAGCAGGAACCCTAGTCAGGCTGCACGATCAAGGTGGCGGCAGTAATGATTTCATCAACGTCATCTTCGATGACGGAGGTGCACCCAACGGATCTATCCCATGGGACTCCGGTTGTAGAACTCAGCCTTCCGGCCCAGGCTCACTTTCGGACCTTGCGACAACGAGCTCGCTGGGAGATTGGACCCTCAGAAGCTGGGACACCTACACCGGTGGTGCAACTGGCGCATTGAGTGGATGGTGCCTGAACACCTTTGATCAAACCGTTTCTGGTGCCGTACTCTCTCCCAATAATTTTCTTGTCCGCGATTTAGGTGGAAACGGAACCGTCGAAATGACATGGACCAACCCCATGCTTTACGACGAGATTCAAATTCTGTCTTCCGGAACGGTGGTCGATATTCTCGCTGGAGATGCGACCAGCTACACTCTCGTAACGGGAGTAGTCGGTGCATTGGTCGAAGCTTGCCTTCTTCCCGCCGCTGCCGGAGCAGTGCCTTGTACTACGACCTGTGCAAACATCACCACCCAGGCGATTACGCCAGGGCTTGAAGCGTGCAGCACCCCCGCTTCAATCGTTGGAAATACCGTTCCAGAAACCATCGACATCATCAATGTCACCACCGATCTCGATATCGGCGACCTGCAAGTTCAAGTAGACGTCCAACACCCCTTCGTCGGAGATCTCATTGCAGATTTGACCCACGGAGGAACGACTGTGCGCCTACACGATGAAAATGGTGGCGCTGCAACACAAATCGAAGCGACTTACTGGGATCTTGGTGGCCCGCAAGGATTAACCGCGATCAACTGTGGATGCCCACTGCAACCGACGGGACCTGGGGCCTTGGGCGATTTCAACGGCTCTTCAACCCTCGGTGATTGGACGCTGCGACTCGACGACGTTTTCGCCGGTGGCGGACCACGCGTCGGATCTCTCGATTCATGGTGTCTCCGGGCTTTCGAGTTGGGTAGTGTCACCGGCTTAGTTTGTGACACTCCTTCTGGATCAACAGTTTCCACACTCACTTGGAATAACCCCCAAGATTTCGACGGCTTTGAAATCTATGCCGATGGAATCCTGGAGTCATTCATTCCAGATGGAACCGTCACCAGTTATCAGACCGCACCGCAAACACTTCCAAGCCAGGTTGTCTATTGCGTCGTTCCACTCTTAACCGGTGAAATCGTTCCGCAAAATTGCTGCGAAGGAAACTTCCTCGTTCAACCTATCGAGGATCTCCTCGCCAATGCGGAACCGGGAACCGGGGAAATTTCTGCAACGTGGAACCTTTCAACCACCTACGATCAGATCAGCATCTACATCGACGGCAATTTTGAAGCGACTTTACCCGGAGATGCTACGACATGGACAGGTGGCTCACCGAGTGTCCCTGGCACCGCTTCCCTCTGTATTGAAGCTATTCAAAATGGTTTCGTCTCCGATCTCGTCTGCAAAAATGTCGCTCTTCTGCAAGCACGAGATTTCTCTGCTTGCCGAACTCCTGGATCTCCGATCAATCAAGCAGTGAGCCCGGTTACAGACATCATCTTTGTACCAAGCAACAATCTGATCGGCGATATCGATGTACTCGTCGATCTTCGCCACCCCTTCATTGGTGACTTGACTGTCGATCTGGCTTCACCCGGGGGCGTCGGGGTTCGATTGCATGATCTTTTGGGTGGTGCAGACGCTGATATGAACGTGGTTTACTCAAATGGGGCGCCGGCAAATGCAGGCCCATACGATTGTGGCTGCGCCATGGAAGCGAGTGGCCCAGGATCGATGCAAGACTTCATCAACACCACCAGCCTTGGCCCTTGGGTGATGACGATCTCTGACATCTTCCCCGGTAACATCTCAACCTTTGACCGCTGGTGCCTACAAATCGATGCTGGTTGCCAAACACTTCCCCCACAAGATCTCTCCGCTGTCTCCAATGGCACAGGTATCACCCTCAACTGGACGAATGCTTCACCGTATGACGAAATCCAACTCGTTCGAAACGGGACTATCGTTGCTACAGGGATTTCTGGCACCGCTACCAGCTACGTGGATTCCCCACCACCAGGTGCATACGAGTACCAGCTGATCGGCTTCGATTTCGCCCAAGCCTGCAGTAATACCAGTGACTCCATTACCGCAGGGGTTGGAATCACCGACGTAATTTGGATCGGAGAGACGGGCGGCAACATTCTCAGTGGCGATCTTCTAGCGGATAACCTGACCCAGCTAGGAAGAGTCGTGATGACCGTCAACACGCTGGAATCCGATATCCTCGATCGCTCTGGAGGACCTGAAGCCCTTTGGGCCTGCCTCGGAACATACCCAGAGCGCTACGAACTGACGGCAGCAGATGGTCTTTTACTGTCAGAAATCCACACCGGCGATGTGGGGCTCAATGGAACTCAAGATCGTCCCACCGTCTCCATCTACATCGAAAGTAATGACGCTTGGGGTTACGACCCCCAGACGATCTTCGCCAACTATGACGGTGTCGAGAACACCTCTTTTGGCAACGTGGAGAATGGCGACGATTCCCTAGTCAACCTGGTTGGATTTGATTCTGGAGTGGGACTCGATCTTTCATTCCTCGATGCTCCTTATTTCCAAGATTCCCCCGGCAATGACTACACCGACAGACTGGTTCCTTGTGATTTGAATCCTGATCTGGGAGGAGATCGCTCCGGAGTGATCTGGCAAGGATCTGACCTCTTCGGTCCCTACAACGTCGGCATCCACTACGACAGTGATATTGCGCCGGTCATCTGCCAGACCTGGGAAATCGGAGGATATGGCAATGATCTCTTGCAGATCCTTCCCCTTTACATCGCGGCTCTTGAGAACACCGGTGGTCCAGCACCTGATCCCCAGTTCGTCAGGGGTGACGTCAATAATGATGGAGGGCGAAACGTCGCCGACGCCATCTTCCTGTTGGCGAGCCTGTTCGTTCCAGGAAGCCCCTCCGCTTCATGCCTAGATGCCGCTGACTGCAATGACGACGGTGGCACGAATGTGGCAGACGCGGTATTCCTGCTTTCAAACTTGTTCATCCCTGGTAGCCCACCATTGCCAGCTCCAGGAACCAATTTGGATTGCGGAGCAGATCCGACTGCTGACACCCTCGACTGTGTGAGCACTGGAGGTAACTGCCCCTAATCAAAGTGGTGTAGATACCGTAAGGAAGTCGCCCGAGAAGAATTGGTTTCTACCAAATCTTCTCGGGCGATCTCAATTACGGGTGATTCGAATCAACCCTATAGTTGCAATTCAGGGTAACGCTTTAATCAACCGACTCAAAAGAAGGACCAGGATTGCACCGAAGATAGACCCAAGAATCAACTCTCTTGCTCCACCACCACTGGAAGAAGTGTTTTCAGGCTTGGAGCTTGAAGGCTCAGCATTGAGTGCAGCTTCAGCAGTAGGTTTGACAATCTCCTTTTCCTCACTTACGACACGCTTTTTCTTAGGTGCTTGGTGGGCAGCGACCTCAGAAGAGCCGCTCCGGTAACTAGCAGGAACCACTTGGGTCGGAGCTTTTGGATTCTCGGCTGAGCGATCCTCTGTTCGCGCCGCTACTTCAGCCTTACGACCACTCCTTGAAGCCTGCTTTTTCGCGAGCGGCTTCTTTACCGATGCTTGCTTGCCATCGCTGACGGCTTCCTCAATCTGTTCAGTACGAACGATGGGGTCCCCTAATGAGATCAACCCATCGGCACAAGCCAACTCCAAAGATTCCAGAGCTCCGACTCTTTCCTCGCAACGCACCAACCGCTGACGAATACGGTCAACTATTTCAAGCAGGTCTCTTTCCTTCAGGAATCCCTGGTCAGTTTGCTCCACCGTCCTTTGGATCTCCTTCATCCGAGAAACTAGAGTTTTCCGCAAAGCTTCCGCATCTTCGATGATCGAATGCGTTTCGCTTTTAAGAGCGTGAAACACTCGGGTCTTTGCATCGCTATCTTCAGCCCATGAAACCAAACGGCCCAGAAAATCCTGGCCGGAATCAAAGACCTTCTCATTACGATTCTGCAACTCCGAGATCCGGGATCTGAACTCCTCAAGAAGGTCGAGGTAACCCGCTTTGTTGAGACCTTTACGAATCGGCTCTTGCAAAGGTGTCGTCAAACTACGACCGGAGGCCCGATTTGCAGAAGATTTCCCCGCCCCTTTGGCAACTCGCTCTAAAGCCTTCGCTTCTGCAGCCTTTTTACGTCTCTCTATACGTTCTTGTTCCCTGGTCATGATCAATAGTTGTCGCTGCTCATGGATTTCAGCTGACGCGCTCACACCAAGAGGATTCGAGGAGAGTAGGTCTTCTTCGGGGATTTTCACCGCGTAGTAAGCCGCCAACTTGTCATTAAAGAGGCGAAGCTCACATTGCTTGCCTTCAAAACTGACTTCTGCAATTCCTGCGCGCTCTTTTCCAAAGAGAAGATATCGAACCTCATCCAGCATTGCCGGCTGTGCTTGAGCTTGAGCAGCCAACGCTTGATCTGAGAAATGCCCACCAAAGCTGATCAGCACCCAAATTGAGACCGAGAGGGCCACAGTTCCCTGGCGAGAAAAACCAGAGCTCAGTGGTGGTAAAAAGCCACGCACAGAATCAGTAAACTTGTTGAATTGCATCAATACAGAATCTCCCACGAAGCAGAGTTGGTGCCCTCTGCTCCATAAATGCCCCCGGAACCATTTCTTTCCAACTAATCATTCTACTTCAAATAGAAGTTGAATTCCTCAATGTTTCCGGAAGGTGGAACCGTGATAATATTTCGGTGTTTCAATAAAATCTGAGGAATCGAGAGCAGTTTGATTCGCCTATTCATGGTGTCACATCCTTGCGAAACTGCAGGGGATCTGGCCCGTAAGTTAATTCAAGATGAATTGGCAGCATGTGTC
>NHDG01000092.1 GCA_002167285.1 Planctomycetia bacterium TMED53 | reverse complement strand
TTCGCTGTAACGATCTTCGCTGTGAGGATGAAGGCGAAGAGCTTCTGAGAATTCTCAGGGCCTCCTCACCCCCACAAACCTCCTCGGTGGCAAAGCCATCGAGGTGCAGCAATGCGGCCAAGCTACCGCGGACCCCCGCATCGTCATCGGCGAGGAGCACACGCATCGCTCCTCCCTCAAAGCGAGATCCAGCAGGAGACAGCCTCATGTCGATCGCCTCTTCTCAGCTGGACAGCGGATCTTCATTCATCCGGGCCAGATCACCAAAACAGCGGATCTTCATTCATCCGCACCCATCTCTTTTGCAAGGGGTGTGCCGCTGAAGACGGTTCCAGTGCAATATCACTAAGTAACTTTAAATAAAGGGCTTATAGCAGTATCGATCGACAATTCCAGAGCCGCCCATCTCGCCGATACGCCAAGATGGCAGGAGGCTGCCAAAGTCGGCACCCCACCCTGCCAGTGTGGCAGGGTGATCCCCTCCCCACAACCCATGACAGCGGCGGAGGGCCGCTGCTGTTGACGAATCTTATCGACAAGGCACCATCTGTTGAGACCTTTCATTTCGGCCGCCGATGCCCGTGACCGAGGAGTTTCCATGTCCCAGTCCCCCCAGGACCCCGTCCAGCTAGCGGAAGAAATTCGCGCTCTGCTGGAGGGCTCGGATGCGGAGCTGCGACTCAGAGAAATGCTTCATGAAGTCCGACCGGAAGACATCGCAATCGTCCTCGATGATCTATCTCCACTCCAAAAGTGGAAGGTCTTCTCGGCGATAGGTACTGAAGCGCAGGCGGAAGTCATCGACGACACCGATGCCACTTCACAGGAACAAATCATCGGCCACCTCGACTCTGGCCTGCTCAGACTAATTCTTGAAGAGATGCCCCCCGATGAAGCCACCGACCTGCTCAACGATCTTCCCCAAGATCGGCGTCGGGAAGTGCTTTCGGGAATGGACCCCGAAACGACCGTTGAACTACTGCGATTGATGCAGCATCCCCCAGAGTCCGCCGGTGGAATCATGACTCTGGATTATATTTCCACAACAGAAGATTCGACCGCCAGAAAGTCACTGGAACAACTTCAATCGCAGATTGATGCGGAAGTCGTCAACTATGTTTACGTCATCGATGGAAACAGGCATCTCAAAGGGGTGGTTTCGATTCGTGATTTACTGGGAAGTACTCCTGAAGTCGCCATTCGAGAACTGATGAGCACTGAAGTGATTTCCGTCCTCGCCAATGAGGACCAAGAAGAGGTTGCGAACCTGGTTCGACGATACGGCCTAAAAGCGATTCCAGTCGTCGACTACGACCAACACCTTCTTGGAGTAGCAACGATCGACGACATCGTTCAGGTGATCTCTGAAGAAGCAGATGAAGATCTGTATCGACTGGCGGGAGCTCCGGAGAGCCACCCCAGCCAACAAAAAGTCTTAAAGAGGGCACTCGTCCGAATACCGTGGTTACTCCTTCCTGTCATCAGCGGCTTCATCTTGGCGTGGCTTCACCCCGTGGAAGAAGGGGGATCTCTCCAGCAAGTTCTTCAGGATCCAGCAAACAGGCGTCTGCTGCTCGCAGCATTCATACCACTCGTGATGGGCCTCGCCGGAGGCGTGGGAATGCAATCTGCGACGATGGTGGTGCGTGGAATGGCAGTGGGAGATATCGGGATTGGCCGCTCAACCCTGCGTCTCTTTCGCCAAGAGGTGACGATTGGTGTGATGATCGCATTGACCATAGGGGTGATCATCGGAATCGTCCTCATCGCTTTTGAAGGTTACCAAAGCGGTGAGCTTCATCTGCGACTCCCTTTTGCGGTCACTGCTGGAATTGGTACAGGCATTCTTTTAGCGAGCGCTTGTGGGACAGCTATTCCGATTCTTTGTGGAAAGATGGGGCTCGATCCCGCTTTGGTGGCAGGTCCCTTTATCACCAGCTTCAACGACGTCACCGCCGCCATCACATTCATGATGGTTGCTGAGGCAATATTGAGGTCAGCTTAGTATTAACTACGCAGTTCTTCGTCAGTAAACCCAAAGCGCTCCAACTTGTTGTAGAGAGTCTGCCTGGGAATTTTTAACTGCTTAGTGACTCGTGATTTGTTTCCCCTGTTTTGACGTAATGCAGCCAAGATGACAGCGCGCTCTACTTCAGAGATGATCTCGTTAAATCCACCGATGCGCGGAATACGAATCGTGATCTCTTCAGGGCTCACTTCAAATTTTTCACCAACGAGTGCATCCGCTGGAGAATCGTTGAGAACCGAGTGAAGTACTTTCCTGGCGATCATTCGCTTTTCACTGATCAGGTAACTCTGCTGGACCACGTTCTTTAATTGCTGAATGTTTCCTGGCCAGGAGTAACTCTTGAGTTCGAGAGCTGCACTTTCAGAAAATTGCTTCGAAAATCCATGCTCCACGCGGAGCTCCTGAAGGAATTCAGCAATGATCAGTTTGATATCCTCACTTCTTTCCCTGAGAGAAGGGATCTCCAACTGAAAACCCGCCAAGCGGTAGTACAAATCTTCCCTGAATTCACCTTGCCGTACCGCCTCAGAGAGATCTCGACAGCTTGAGGCGATCAATCGGCAATCCACCGGGATTAATTCTGAAGATCCAACGGGACGAACGACACCCTCCTGAATCACTCTCAAGAGTTTTTGCTGTACTTCCATTGGCAGCTCGCTGACTTCATCAAGGAAAACCGTGCCGCCATGAGCTCTTTCGAAGAGGCCTTGACGATCCTCCTCTGCGCCACTGAAGGCACCCTTGCGCCAGCCGAAGATCTCTCCCTCAACGAGACTCGGTGTCAATGAACCACAACTAACCATTTCAAAAGAAGAGGTTTCGGTGGCATTGTGTTCATGAATCTTTCTTGCGATGTATGACTTCCCAGTCCCGGTCTCACCTTTGAGCAACAAACTTAAGCTTGAAGGACCAACCTTCGCGATCTGATTCAAAACTGTCTTCATCTTTTCAGAGTAGGTTTTGACTCCAGAAATTGATTCGACTCTTGAGTCTAGCTCCGACAGTGTAACTTCAGAGTCGCTGTTGGAGTCCGATCCAACCAAATGACCTTCAACCTTCTCCAACTGATTCATTAAAACTTCAATTTTATTGGCTTGCTGTGAGATGATGTAAGCGTCAGAGATTTCGGCGAATACCCGTTCTATAGACGCTTCAAAATCAACTCGATTCTCAATTTCAAATGGAGAACCACCGCTGTTTCCGATGAGAAAACAAACTTCTGCCGTGTCAGAGACCGCGAGAACCTTAAACAGATAACCATGATTTGATTGGATCCGCTCTCGTGTCGAATCTGCTCCTTTAGAAGAGCCCTCATTCGAAAGAAAAATCCGTGTGACCTGAGCATCAAAATCGTTCGGGATTGAACCTTTTTTGAAGAGTGTTTTTAGACCGGAAACATCGCTCGTAACGGTCGAATCACATTCAATCAAAGCTGCGAAGTCCGCATCGAACCGACTTTTCAATGCTTCCAAAATCGATTTGCCCAACACTATGAATCGGCGTTCATCAGCGACAGCCCTAAGATCGTGGATGCCGAAGGAGATTCGGGTTTCTTTGTCGGTATACGTCATTTCCTGACCTCCTGCACTTTGCCGTTCCAGGTGCTCAACCTGCATACATCCTGTTCTTGGGGTATCCTGTAGTAGGCCTTCGAATCCGAAAAACTCGGGTCCAGAGGCCCATGAAGTACATATCGACCAACTCTTGGTCATTTCTTGAACGGATTTTAAGAAAGATTAGGAGAAATCGGGTGGGGTGCAAAACGTTAGGGAGAATCGTCTCAGAATGACACGTGTTCTTTTCCTACTCTTTTTATTTTTACAATTACTTTTAACTCCTGCGCTGTTTTCGCCGGTGTTCGCACAAGAATTACCAAACTCAATTCAAAAATCTGATTCAGACGGCCCCTTTGATTGGGTTCAAAACTTGGGCTCCCCTGATTGGATCACCCGAGAAGATTCCGCCGAAAAACTATTGGAGGCTGGCGATGAAGCGGTCGCTGCACTTCGAAGCGCGTTATCTCATTCAGATTTAGAAGTCAGGGAGAGAGCAAAGGAATTACTATCAATCCTCGCTCCTTTAGTGATTCAGGTGGATGTCGTGCGCCTCGGAAAAGAAACAAATGCAGCACTGACATCACCATTTGAATCCATAAGAACTCAATCCTTGGACTTCAATGTCGGGGATACACGTATGAGCACCATTCGCACTAAAAATGAAGAGCGAAGGTTTCAAGTCTCTCTCCGTGGAACAGAGTCTCCTTTTTCAGTCGAAGCACTCTTTCATGGAACAAGCACTTCCAGCATGACAGGCCCTCCCGGCAGAAAGCTGGAGACAGGCAATCCCTGGGTCATCCTCAGTGAAGATCGAGTTCGCTCTGAAACATCATTTGGGTTGACCGGGGCACAAAGCGAACATTCAACTTGGCTATTGCTAATGACTGAAGCGCATCAGCTGAATGAAGAAGCTGGAAATGCTGAGAGCCGCGTCAAATCAAGCCTGATTCAACAACTCCGAGACCAACCGACAGCGCAACAAATCATCGCTGCTGCCATGTGGAGCCAGATTCCAGATACCGAGTTTTCCGCAAAAGCAGAGCGCTCTGAAGGAAACGACCTGCGAGACGATCTGGAGGACTCGTGGCTTGTGGCGAGACTGATTCGCAAGCTTCCCGGTTCCAGAGAAGCTGTCGAATCGGTCATCTCTCAGCACCTTTCCGGAGAAAACCCAATGACCGCCCAACGGATCGACGGCCTTCTCCCTTTTGCTGTTGAAGAGGACTTGGTGGGTGCCGAAGAGCTGCTCTATCAAAATTGCGCCGATCTTTCCCCATGGTCTCAACATCTATTATGGAACTCTTTAGATCAGAAGATTCGTAACGGAGCATATTCAGAAGCTTCGATGCTGAACCTTTTGAGATCCTTGATCAAACCTGAAAGCCTAGCAGTTCTGCGCTGGTCAGACTCACACATGAGCTCGATGTGGTCGGCACTGGTTCACAATATGAACACCGACACTATGAATGAAACCCTCTCAGAGAACTGGCAAGAGATCATGGGCGCAGATCTCTCACAATCAACGGGTAGGATCCCACTCTTCTTCTCAGCTCTCGGATTCATGACGAATGATGGTGTCGATCTAAACCCAGGGTGGAAAGCACCGCTGATCGAACTATTACCGACACAATACGCAGAATTCGCCCTATCGATTTTGCTCGGGCAAGATCAACTGACCGATTTGGAATCTGAAGATTGGGAACAAATCCTCGAGAAGCTAAATCAAGGACTAAGATTAGCTGATACAACCATTTCATTGCGCGTTAGAAACTCAGTAAAAAAATTATCTTCCTACGCAAGGTTGCCTGAAGTTCACAGGCAAACCTTTCTCACCTACTTGGCTTCAGGGCTGGCGGAGTTTCAGCCAAATCAAAGGTCCATCATCGAGCAAGAGCTCACCAGGCACCTCGGTGAAATCCCAAGGGAAAGAAACGCCCGTAAAACTGATACCTACTGGGAGGAACGGGCAAAAAAGTGGCAGGATCGAGTCAAATCGCCGATAGAGCTCGAAGCTAAAGAGCCCCGCTGGATCGAACTCACCCTCGCAGATGTCCGCTTGGAGGGGCAAAGCGTAAAACCGATTCAATTGCGTCGTTGGATTATGCCAACAGGAAAGCGGTTGCAGTTGATGGGTAAAGATGGAAAAGACGCATCCGTCTTTCTGGAAGATGCTGCCGGAGGATCGATTCGCTTTTCCGGGTCGATACTGTTGATGCTTGATCGGCCAGCACTGACACGATGGAGAACAACATGGCGCAGTTGGACCTATCGATTTAGTACTGCACGACTCGGCGCAGAAAGCGCCATGGTTAGATCAAACGTATTGTTTCAAACATTGTTGATCGCGACCGAGACAACCCCAACTGATGACGGTGAGATCAAAGAAGTTCCGGTCTCTTGGCAGGATGTTGATGAGTTCCTGATCGATTCACTCGATCCAGATTCTTCGACCAATATGTATATGACGACTGAAGTCATCACCACATTGCGGGTTCAATCGACCCTTCCCAAGCTCATCGAGCTCTGGGAAGAAAAACCAACTGTATCTTTAGCAAGAGCGTTGCTATCCCTTGGAGATAATCGCGGCAGAGACCTGCTGAGAGAATCGGTGATGAAGACTCGCAGTCGCCTACAAAGAGACACTCAAAAGGCCTTGGAAGATTTGATTAAGGTGGGTGATCCGGAGATCCTGGAGAGCGTCATCGGTTGGATTGAAAACCCAGGCTCCTCGAGCTTTTCCAGCAATGAGAGTCAGATTCTGATGCTCCTGCGATACCTGGATTCATGGCTGATCGATCATCCAGATCAGAAAATTATTCCTGAAAAGCGCCTCATCGGAGCCCTGATCAAAAGGACCGATAATCGAAATGGGCGAAATACCGTGATTCCCATGCTACGCCGGCAAACAGGCCTAGATATGGGCTGGTGGGACAGTTACTCGATTACCGATATGGAAGAGAGATATCAAGTCCAGGAAGAGGTGGGAGCCCTCTGGCAGGCTTGGTGGAACAAAAATTCGGCAGATTTTGAAGCCGGTGTAAAGTCAGACCCCCCCCGCGACCGATGACACTTCCGTAGGCAAGTTTTTCCCTAAGCCTTCAAAAAGATGGCAAAGGGACATGCGGAAGAAAAATCGATGCAAGAAACCATTTTGCTGATTTGTGAAGAGCTTCTCGACGAAGCCAGAAGAATTGCAAACAGCGATAAATCCACACCACTCTTGGCAGGGGAAAATACCGCTGAGTCTTTCGACTCCAAAGCGGATATGGAGACCAAGGATCATAGACCGAGCCTCCATAAAATCCACGAGCAGCGCAATAGCCAAAGACTGTTCATGGTTAAGCCCTTCACCGAGATCCACGAAGATCCTGAAGGGACAATATAATGAACGCTCGTGAAGTCGGACTTGAAGCATACTTCGAAGACATCAATCGCCACTCACTCCTCACAGCAGAAGAGGAAAGAGAACTGGCCATCGAAGTTCAAAAAGGCAATCTCGAAGCCCGTGATCATATGGCGCGCTCAAACCTGAGACTCGTCGTCAGTATCGCTAAGCATTACGTTGAAAGAGGCTTGCCACTGCTCGACTTGATCGAAGAGGGTAACTTGGGACTTCTCAAAGCTGTCGAACGCTTTGATCCCGCTGCGGAATGCCGATTCAGCACTTACGGCACATGGTGGATTAAGCAGTCGATCAAGAGAGCGCTCATCGATACTGTGAAATCTGTGCGTATTCCTTCTTACATGGTCGAGACCATCACCAAGTGGAAACGTGCTGCAGCTGATCTCGCCATCGAGCTGGGCAGACCCCCAATGTTCCATGAGATTGCCGAACGAATGGAAATCCCTCTGGAGAAAACCGAGATCATTCAAAATGCTCTCCATGTCGCTGACTCAGCAAATCAGACGATTTCCATCGAGAACTCTTGGACCATCTCCGACATCATCGAAGACCCCTCACAAACTCAACCCCACACCTCACTCGAGAAGAAGATCCAGGTCGATATGATCAAAGATCTTCTCGGCCACCTCGACGAACGCGAACGCAAGATCGTGCGTATGCGCTACGGGCTGGACAACGGAGAACCGATGACTCTGAAAGAGATTGGTCAAAGGATCAAACTTTCCAGGGAACGGGTCCGTCAGATCGAAAATGATGCCCTTGCACGCCTGCAAGAGCTCGTTGCCGAGGGGTTGATTCAGAAACCTGAGATTTATGACGAGCAATTTGAGGAAACCGTCAGCTAAAGCCTGTCGCTTCCCCAAAGAATCCTAGTGAGATAAACTCCCGTCCAACTTGATCCTCTACTCCCCCCGAGGATCGCTGGACGGGAGTTTTTTAATGTCTGATAACCACTCGGAAATTCTCAACCGTATCGATTCAACGATCGCAACCGTTGCCGATTTCCCCAAGCCGGGGATTCAATTCAAAGACATCACTCCCCTTCTCGCCTCGCCTTCTGTCTTTTCAGAAACCATCGATCTGATCTGTGAAAAGTCGGAGCCTTTGGGAGCTGATCTGATCGCTGCTCCTGAATCGAGGGGCTTCATCTTCGGAGTACCGGTAGCTCAGAAATTGGGAATTGGGTTCATACCTATTCGCAAGCCCGGAAAGCTTCCAGGAGAAACGATTTCTGTAGAATACGAATTAGAATATGGCACAGACACCGTTGAGATGAGTGCAGGGTCAATTCAGCCGGGCCAAAAGGTATTGCTCATCGATGACGTTCTTGCAACTGGGGGGACCATCGCTGCATGCGAAAAACTCGCTGAAAAGCAGGGCGGCGTCGTCCTCGGCGCAGGGTTTTTGATGGAACTCACATTCCTCAACGGCAGAAATCGTATTCCAGATTGCGAAGTATTCAGCCTCATCAAAATCGACGACTAGTTTCGATTTCTAGAAATTCGTTTCCCGAACTACTGCAGCTGATCAGCTATGTCGGGCAAGAGCGATCTCGAAATCTGACTCATCAGTGCCCGGTTTGACCCTTCACCCACTCGAGTTACGAATAGATCTGCAGCGTGGCGAGCAAGCCCAAACTCATCCAGGCAAGCCACTCCACCACAGACTTCCATAGCATCCTGAAGCAGAGTAGAGGCGACCCGACTGCAATCGATCTTCACCTTTGCGGCCTGCTCCCGATCGAGAGATCCTTCGTCGTAGCGATTGACCAGTTGAATCAGCCAACTGAGATTTCTCTCAAGTGCCAGATCCATTTCTAGCACCACATCTTGAACCCTCTGGAAGCGACCGATGGCACCGCCAAACTGCTCACGTTCCTGGACGTATTGCCGGGTTTTATCGAGGGCGAAAGCCAACGACCCCAAGGCGATGGCAGCGACGAAGAGTCTTCCACCATTGAGAGTCGTCACCATTACCCTAAAACCACCGTTCACATCGCCTAAAATTTCATCTTCGGACACCTCTACCGAATCGAATGCGATCGAACCCGTGGATGAGAGGGGCCATACCGTTTTCCCATCCATCTCTTGATAGGAGACTCCGTCACGATCACGGGGAACGATGAAACAGGTACTGCGATGACCATTGCGTCCAGTAGGGTCAGTCAATGCATGAACCACCACATGACTCGCCCACGCTGCATTGGTACTCCAGCACTTTTCTCCACGGAGGACGTATCCTTGATCTGTCTTCTCGGCGACCACCTCTGGATTTGCAGCATCGGAGCCCCGACCAGGCTCAGACAAGCCGAAAGCAAACATCCTTTTTCCCGCGGCAAGTTCTGCCAAATGCTCAGACTTCTGAGAATCATTTCCAAAACGTAACAAAGGATTGATTCCCAATGAAACTGCAGCACCTGGAGTGATCGCCACAGAGGGGCTCCAGTAAGAGAGTGCGAGGCCAGCGAGAACCAGATCGATCATCTGGCCACCTTGCCCCCCATCCTCTTCCGGAATCGGCAGCCCGAAGATACCCAACTCACCCAACTGCTCGATCAATGAGTCTGGAACTAATCGCTTTTCGCGCTCCCACTGAAGGAGATGGGGCGCAACCTCTTCCTCCGCAAAGCGGGAGATGGCATCGAAGAGGGAAAATCTCTCTTCATCGACCAGTGATTTCAGATGTGATTCGATTCGATTCAAAACAAGTCCAATCCCGGCCAAATTCATGTGCGAAAAGTTCCCCATGTTGTAACCCATTCACCCGGGGTTCGGCAGGAGACTTGAATGGGAATCGGGACATTTTTTGCGGTTTTCTGCCGCGGATCTCTACACAAATTTTCCGACCCTCGGCCCAGACTACCGTTATCCTGAATTCATGAACCTCGGAATCACATCTCTCTTTCTTATGATTTTGCTGGGGCAGCCCTCCGCTGAAAATTTGCACCATGTTGGCAGTGACACCTGTATTGCCTGTCATGGCGATGAGCATTCCTCATGGAAAAGCTCCCATCACGCTTCGGCAATGCTGCTTCCTGGTGACCCCGCTGCGATCGCTTCATTTGACGGACAAGAGTTGAGCTCGAATGGACTCCTCTCCCGCTTTATCAAAATTGACGGAACTCCACATGTAGAAGTAGAGGATTCAAAAGGGAAAAGTCGTTATCCCGTAAAGTACTTCTTCGGCCTGGACCCTTGCCAGCAAGTCCTCCTCGAAGAATCACCTGGAAAGCTGCAAGCGTACCCCGTCGCCTGGTCCACCGGTAAAGGCGAAAAGAGTCAGGGTTGGTACTCACTGTTTCCGCGGGAACAAACCCCTGTTGGAGATCCACTTCATTGGACCGGCTCACTCAATAATTGGAATCACATGTGTGCCGATTGCCATTCGACGGGGGTATCAAAAAACTTTGACGCCATGAGTGGAACTTTCAAAACCACTTACGAAGAAATCGACGTGGCTTGCGAAGCGTGTCACGGCCCCGGAAGTCAGCACCTTGAATGGGCTCAATCAACCAGGGGTCAGCAAAATAGCGAAGAATTGAAGGTCCCGGCAAACTATGGATTTCCAATTTCTCTCTCCACTGGAGCACACCAATGGATCCGAAAAGAAGGTGAGAAGGTCGCCAGTCGAGAGCCTTCACTGCCCCATCAGCTGGAACAAGAAACATGTGCCCGTTGTCATTCGAGGAGAACCGCTCTCATCGATGGCTCATTCCCCGGTGAAATCCTGTCTCAAACACACCGATTGTCACTCTTGGATGAGGGCCTCTACCACTCAGATGGGCAAATTCTCGATGAAGTCTACGTCTACGGCTCTTTTCTCCAGAGCCGCATGCACCAAAAAGGGGTTTCCTGCACTGACTGTCACGATCCTCACTCAGGAAACTTGTATCTAGAGGGAAATGCTCTTTGCATCGGTTGCCATGAGCCTGCCCGATACGACAGCTATTCGCACACCCATCATGTCTCCGGTACACCAGGCTCAAAGTGCACCGACTGTCACATGACTTCACGAATTTACATGGGCACCGATCGTCGCCATGATCATTCTTTTCGCATTCCTCGACCCGATCTCACTGAGAGCATCGGTACCCCAAACGCATGCAACGACTGTCATAATGATGAAACTGCCAACTGGGCAGACTTAAAGATTCGAGAATGGTTCCCTAACGGTCAAAGCGGGCAGTTTCATTGGGGTCAGGCCATTCACGCTGTTCGAAACGACAAAAAAAATGCGTCGTCGTTAATGAGCTTGGCTATGGACGACACTCAGCTTCCAGCGATTGTCAGAGCAACGCTTCTCTCTGAGTATTCACGCCTTCGACAAGAGCCTGAAGCGCGATCACAGGAAGACCTTCAACGTATCATCAGAAATCTGAACTCTACAGATCCTTTGATTCGTAGAGGGGCTTTAATCGGATTACAAACAGATCGACCTTACGACCTTGGATCATCGATCCTGCAGTTTTTAGAAGATCCGAATCGTTCGGTAAGATTGACGGCAGCTCAATATCTTGCGGAAGTCATCCTTCAATGGCCAAAAAGCATCGACTCACCCAAACCACCCACCCTCGACATTGCTTTACAGGAGTACCGTCACAGTCAGGAGATTCACGCCGATCGAGCCGAGGCCCTCATCAATCTGGCACAGCTATCAGAGTTGGACAGAAATCTTGATCGGGCGGAAATCCTCTATCGACAAGCTTTAAAGAGAGAGCCTCACTTTGGCCCGGCTTCAGTCAATCTGGCAGATCTTCTTGCCAGAGCAGGGAAGTTCAAAGAAGCCAAAGAAGCATTGGAAACAGCCATCGCCAAAGTCCCGAATGATCCAGGGCTTTATCATGCTTATGGATTGCTGCTGATTCGAACCGACCGTCGCGAAGAAGGTTTCCGGGCCATCGAAAAAGCCCAGATCCTCGCCCCAGGCTCACTTCGTTACACCTATGTGTATGCGATCGCTCTTCACGATTTTGGCCGGACCCCCGAAGCCATCAGAGTTCTCGAGACAGCCGCTAAGAAATGGCCAAGTTCCTCTTTAATTCGTCAGGCACTGATCGAATACCGCCAATTCAATGAAAAATGATTGATAATGATAAACGATTATCAGTAATATCCACCTTCATTCCCACTCGGGAGAAAGGGCAGGCGAGGTGAAGGTTCAAACAAGTCTTCGAAACAAGGCTGCGATGCCGCAGAGACCAATGATTTCCTCTGCATCTGCAATGCTTGCCATCTTCGCGATGTTTCACTTCTCACTGGCCCATGGACTCCACAAACTTAATCATACTCAAAAATCTGCAGCCCCTTCGCATTGTGATCATGCAGGCTGCAACTCTGAAAAACTCCCGTTGGAGAACTCCAACTCCTCAGAGTCTGATAACTGCGAGATCTGTGATGTTTTAGCGACGGCTTACGGCGAACTGTTGCATGTTCAGATTCTGCTGACGGTCCCAGCTTTCAAAACTTTCCAGGTTTCTTATAAAGACAGTCAAATCAACTCCTGGGTCAATAAAGAACGTCCCGGTAGAAGTCCTCCAAACGCGTGACCTTACTTCATTCTTTTAATGATCCGATTGCTTAAAAGAGGTCGCAACAGCTTCGCGACTTCAACTGTCATTAAATGTTCGATCAAGAAACAATTGACAATTTGATACCCCATTCATTTCTTCCAGGAGCACCAGTGCTCTTGCGATATAAGGAGATAAAAATGAGACATAAGGCTATTTTCTTTGCGCTACTTTTGTGCATCGCCAGCCCATTGACCGCATTGCAAGCCCAAGAGGGCTCAAACCGTATCGGCCTCGGAGATTACGGCCAAACCACCGTTCTCGACAATCGTTTCAACCCCGCCATCAGTTTCATTGGTGATCTGGTTGCCACCTGGAGCGACGACGAGGGAATCGAAGCCGGAGCCGATGGATTCAAGCTTCGTGGCGCTGAAGTCGGTCTCTTCGGAGCTGTTGATAACGCCTACGAATTCCATGGCATCATCTTTTTTGACGAGGAAGAAGTGGAACTTGAAGAAGCCTACGTCATCGCAACCGACTGGCTCACCCCCACCTCTCACATCAAGGCAGGTCGCTTCAATATGGACTTCGGCAAACTGAGCCCGATCCATGATGGTGAACTTCCGATGATGGACAAACCCTCCGTTCTCCAGGAATACATTGGAGGCAGCCTTCGCGGTACCGGTGCAGAAGTCCACTGGTGGTCTCCTTTGGGTGACGCTTCCGTAATTCGAGGTAGCTTGGGCCTCTTCCAGTCTGCCGAAGGTGATGGACATTTCATTCTTGGCCCTGGAGCTGGTCACCATCACCATGAGGACGAAGAGGAAGAAGAAGAAGGCCCCCTTCGTGAGACCGGTGACTTTGCTGTCAATGCCCGTCTCACTACCCTCTTTGACGTCTCGGATAGTTCAACTGTTCAGTTGGGCGGAACCCTGATGACCGCTCCAGAGCGTGTTTTTGGAGTAGACGAAGACGATATCCAGAATGTCGACAAATCGGTAATGGGTTTCGATCTTACCTACGTCAGCACCAACGAATCCGATGGTTCCGGATATCGCTTTCAGGCTGAGGCACTCGTAAACGATCAGGACGAGGGAGAACTTGACGAAACCGATCCCCTGAACCCTGTTTTCAATGTGACCAATACTGAAGCCACAGGTTTCTATGTGATGGCCGAGAGAACCATGGACAAGTACAACACCATCGGATTCTCCTACAATCAGTATGAGCATGCCGAGGATTCAGCAGAAGAAAGCAGTGACTTTGGTCTTTTCTACACCAAAAAACTGAATGAATTCAATCGCCTCAGATTTGAAGTTCGCTCATTCAAGGATTTGGCTCTTGAAGAGGATGGTGTTGAGGAAATCGTTGACTTCACTGCAGTTTCGTTGCAGTGGACTGTCCTGCTCGGAAGCCACGGACATGGACTGGAGTGGTAATCATGTCCAACTTGAAAAATTGTACCTTTGCGATTTTTCTTCTGGTCTTAATGCCATTCGCTGGACTGGCCTTTGCTGAAGATCCGATCAGGGTCGTTACGACAACCCCTGACCTGGCGGACATCGTTCGCCAGGTCGGGGGCGATCGTGTCGAAGTGATCAGTCTCACCAATGGAACAGAAGATTTACACAACGTCAGACCGAGACCACGGCTGCTCAACGCCGTTTTCAAGGCTGATGTTCTTGTCCAAATCGGACTCGACCTTGAACACTCCTGGCTCCCGCAACTGCTGAATGCAGCCAGAAATGCTCGGGTGCGCCCTGGAACCTCCGGGTTCATTAACTGCTCTGCAGGCATTGAGCCTCTCGACATTCCAAAAGCCACAACGCGTAAAGAAGGCCCCGATCTTCACCTAAAGGGAAATCCTCACTACAATCTGTCTCCAATAAGAGGTCGCCAGATCGTTTCCAACATCGTTGAGGGTCTGTGCAATAATTGCCCGGAGTGTCGCACTGAATTTCAAGCAAACGGGGAAAAATATCTTTCAGCTCTGGATGAAAAGATCGCAGATTGGAAAGCCCGTCTTGCCCCTTTTAAGGGTGCGGGATTCATTGAGTACCACCCCACATGGACTTACTTTGCAAATGACTTTGGACTGGAAATCGTTGAACGTATTGAGGCGAAAGCCGGTGTAACACCGCATGCCTCTCAAATTGCGAAAGTGTCAGAGACAGCCAAGAGGGAAAATATCGGGCTAATTGTATCGAGACCCGTTAATCTGGACATCGCTCGCAAGGTGGGGACAAGTAATGGAGCGACTGCGATAACACTTCCCCATCACAGCTCCACAAAAGGTAAGCTACAGGGCTACATTCCTTTCATGGAGCATATCGTTAGTACTTTTGAGAAGAACCTGAACATTGCCAACCGTTGACTTTCACATTGAGGATCTAGTGATCGGCCACGGAAACAACACCGTGGCCGGTCCCTGGAACTTCTCCGTTTCCGCAGGGGGGCTCAATGTCATGCGTGGCCCCAATGGCTGTGGTAAATCGACTTTTGCTCGCACCTTGTTAAATCTGATCCCACCACTCTCAGGCAGGATTCGCTGGAACATCAGACCTCATTGTCGGTGGGTTCCCCAGCAACTGCCCCTCACCGAAGATTATCCCGTGTCCGTCTTTGACATCGTCGAGTTGGGAATGTGGGACACCCCCGACTCAGGGTCCCCCCTGTGGGGATTGAGGCCGGGTAAATCGCAAGACAAGCCGGCAAAACAGGTCGTCTTGGAAATGCTCAGTCGAGTCGGTCTGGAAGGTATGGAAAACCGGCGGATTGCGAGATTGTCAGGGGGTGAACAGCGAAGAGCGCTGATCGCACGCGCCCTCGTCGCCGATGCCAACTGCATCGTTCTCGATGAACCGATGAATGGTGTCGATCAGGAGGGCAGGGAATCACTGGGAAAACTGGTGACAGATCTTGCTGAAAACTCGGAAATCCTGTTTCTGGTCATCACTCATGATGCCGACTGGATCCCTGTCCAGCCGCGTTGCTATCTCGACCTTTCAGCAACAGGAGAGGTCTCATTGGAGCCAAGCTCATGAGCAGCCTTCTGGAAGCCTGGGAGCTCTCGACCGGTCTGTTTCGCGATGGTTTTTTCGCTCTTCTGGTAGCGGCATTCGTTCTCCCGGCGATTGGAACCCTTCTGGTCTTAAGACGAATGCCCTTCGTTGCCGTTGCGGTTCCGGGCATCGCCGGATCGGGAGTCGCCTTCGCCTACTTCATCTGGCCGGCCATCTTTGCCATGGCCTATGAAACGCTGGATCCACCCCACACTTTTTTCCAAAACCTGTGCGCCTTTCTGTTTCTCGCCCTCGGCCTTTACTGGCTCTCTTCCAGAAGTTCCCGTGAGCGGATTGAAAGTGGCGCGGCTCTGCTGTTTGTGATCAGCCTGGCACTCTCTGAGATTTTGCTCCTGGACAGCATCTATGATGAATTTTCCCATCGCTGGCTTCACCACGGACACGTCCTGTCGATTCTGGAGGACGGCAGGAACCGGGTCATCGCCACCTGCCTGATTCTTGCCACCGTTAGTATCTACTATCGACGTGAACTCTGGTTAACTGCCATCGATCGGGAACAGGCAGCCCTGTCCGGACTTCCGGAAAGACGCTGGCTTCTGATTCATTTGTCCCTGGCAGGAATTGCCAGTGGCATGATCGTTCCTGAAATCGGCCCCCAGGCGGTTCTCGGATTGTTGCTGATCCCTGCGACAATCAGCTTTCCGGCGGCAAGATCCCTTTCAGGATACGCATGGACCTGTTCGATGATCGGGGTCATTAGCACCCTGCTGACCTTCTGGCTCTCCATCGTCAGAGACTGGCCCATCTCACCGGCACTGCTGGTGGTCCTGGCCATCGTCAGCCTGATTCATCGGGGGATCAAACAGCAGTTCTGGAGCTCATCACCTTCCGCGTGATTTCCCGCGTCCTGATTTCCTGCTGCTTCCCGGTTGCCTGCTGCTTCCCGGTTGCCTGCTGCTTCCGCCTGGCTTCTTTCGGGGAGCCGTTCCTTTCGAACCTTTGTTCATCCGGTCATCCGGGATTAGTGCTCCCTCGTGACCGCCAATCAGATCCGTGCGGCCCGTATCCTGGAGCAGTTCTTTAACCAAAGGGGCATTCTCCGGCTTCCACCACTGAAGCATCGCGCGCTGCTTGCGCTTGTTGCGCATTTTGTTTTCGACGAAGACTTCCTTCATGCGTGTCGGATCGAGCCCGGTCCACCACATGCAGGTAGCCGGGGTTCCCGGAGTCGGAATGAAGTCCTGAACCTGCTGGGGACGTAGACGGCGTGCCTGCAGAAACTCGGCGATATCAACCGCAGCAGATTGCTCGCACCCCGGGTGACTGGAGAGGAAGTACGGCACTAGATACTGTTCCTTGCCAGCCTTGTGGCTCGCCTCTTGGAAGCGTTCTTCAAACTCCAGGTATGTATCCATCCCCGGTTTCTTCATCAACCGCAGGGTATCATCATCGATGTGCTCCGGGGCAACCTTGAGATGCCCGCCCACATGGTGTTCTGCCAGGTCATCGATATACTCCTGATCAAGGTTTGCAAGATCCATGCGCACGCCGGAGGCGACGTGAACCATCTTCACTCCATCTGACTCGCGTACTTTTTTCATCAATTGCTTCACCGGTCCATGATCGGTACCGAGCAATTTACAGATGGTCGGGTGGACGCAGGATGGTCTTCTGCAACGCGCTTCAATTTCGGGGCGGGTACAACGCATGCGATACATGTTGGCAGTTGGCCCACCCAAATCACTGATCACACCCTTGTATCCCTGAAGACGATTCAAATCTTCAACCTCTTTGAGAACGCTTTCCTCACTCCTCGATGAAACGGCTCGACCCTGGTGCTCGGTGATGGCACAGAAAGTGCACCCACCAAAACAACCCCTCATGATGTTGATGGAAAATTTCACCGTCTCGTGGGCAGGAATCGTTTCCTCCCCGTAACTCGGGTGCGGCTCTTTGTTGTAGGGTAAAGAAAAGACCCGATCGAGTTCGTCTGTTTCCAGGGCTTTCATCGGACGGTTGACGATCAGGGTGTGATCTCCATGACGTTGCACCAGAATCGGTGCCGAATCGGGGTTTTGCTCCCGGTGAAAGAGGTGCTGTGCGCGAGCAAAGCGCTGCTTGCTCTCTTCGTCATGCCCTCGAATCTCATCGTAGGAAGGCAGCTCCAGGATAGATTCAGTGAAGTCACTATTCTGTTGCCACCAAGGGGTTCCCTGTTGCCAATCTTTGGACCGAAAAAAGTGCGGGCGTCCATGTTTACCGATGGCGTAAGCGGTTCCGGGGAGGTCATGGATCTCTTCAATTTTTTCACCGGCCTGTAAGCGATCGATGATCGCCAACAGGGCCTTCTCACCCATGCCGTAGACTGCTAAATCGATGCGCGCGTCGAGGATCAGCGAACGCTTGACCTTCTCATGCCAGTAATCGACATGAGCCATACGGCGCATCGACACTTCGACACCTCCAGCGATGATCGGAACTCCCTTAAACGCTTCACGACAACGTTGGGAATAAACGATCGTCGCCCCATCCGGTCTCAATCCTGCACGACCACCTGGGGAGTACTGATCATCGGATCGCGGCTTCTTGTGTGCAGTGTAGTGATTGAGATGGGAATCGAGGTTGCCTGCTGAGATCAACCAAGCGACGCGCGGAGCACCGAAAACCCGAAACGGTTCAGCACTCTTCCAATCGGGCTGGGAGAGGATCGCAACTCGATGGCCTCTCGCTTCCAGCAAACGCCCGATCACCGCATTGGCAAAGGAAGGATGATCGACGTAGGCATCGCCACTGACGAGAACGAAATCGAGTCCATGAATCGTCGGATCAAAATCTGAATCATTTTTAGGAAGCCAACCGCGATCGACGCACTCTTCCCGTGTCATCGGCAGATATGGGGAGACATCTTTGCGAGAAGCGACCGCAGAAGTGGCAGCAGAAGACTTTTGGGCCATGGGACCTCCAGTGCTCGACAAGTCGCGCACTTCGCTGTGCCCTGTTCCGGGGAGCCGAGGCCTGCCGGAGAGAGCCGGTTCAAAGCAACAGTCCTCAGTACCGGGATCTGCCCCGATAGCCTTTTGAGGCTGAAACTTGCACTTTGAAGGATAGCGAATTCCCCATAAAACATCGAGCAACACTGGACATTCTCAGTAGGTCCTCCAACATCCCCTCTGTTGGCCACAATCGGCCATTCAAGGGAGAAATAGATTGTCGAAGACGGAGTGGAACACGGCCGTTGATCAACGGGCACTGCAAGCAGAGGTCCGTGAACAGCTACAGATCTCCCATCGGAGAGCCAAAGAAATCATCCTTCGGGGCGGTGTGACCGTCGATGGGCATCCGGTTACGGATCCCGGATTTCGCCTGAAAGCGGATCAAATCCTCACGGCCCAAGAAGATGCTCCGAGAAGAAGAACCGTGCATCGGCAGAAGGTCACCGAAGGACTCGAGATTCTTCATCAAGACCGACAACTGATCGTTGTGCGAAAACCCGCTGGGTTGCTGACGGTGGCGACTGAAGATGGCGAAAATGAGATCACGTTACAAACCGAGATTTATCGTCGCTTGCGAAAGGACGGTGGAAAAAACCCACCTCTCTTTATCGTTCAAAGGCTCGACCTGGAAACCAGCGGTGTTCTCGTCATCGCCCGAACCGCTGAAGCCCGTGACCACATCAAACGCCAATTGTTGAACAATAAATTCCGCCGCCGATACTTGGCGATTTGTCAGGGTAATCCCCCGACTAACTCAGGAACATGCGATCTTCCCTTGCATACCGACAAGCGCCACCGCAAGGTTCGCATCGCTCGCCCCCATGATCCGTGCAAATCAGCGATCACCCACTGGAAGATTGTCGAACGCTGGAAAGACCATTGCCTTGTAGAAGCTCACCTCGAAACGGGTCGCCGTAACCAGATTAGAGTTCACCTCGCCCACCTCGGATTGCCCCTGATCGGCGACGATAAATACGGAGTTCGCTCTCCGTGGATTCAGCGGGCGGCTCTCCACGCCGAATCACTCTCACTGCAACACCCTCAAAGTGGAGAAGAGTTAAGTTATCAAGTTTCTCCGCCGGTAGATTTTGATGAATGCTCTAAAGCACTGAAGAAATCTATCTAATAAATCTTAATTAGCTCTGCCGTGGATAGCGGATCGTGCGGAAGGTCAGATTGATGCGGCCCCCCGGAGCATTCCTGCCACGGCGCCTTGGAATCTCATGCTGCCAGTTCTCCTGAGTATCACCCTCCATCAGTAACAAGGATCCCGGCTCCAGATGAATCTTCACGGCCTCCAGTTCCTTACGAAATCGGTGCCGGAAACGGATATCCCGACCGCTGCCAAAACTTAGCGAAGCGATACATGGCTGCGGTCCCAGCTCCTTCTCGTCATCGCTGTGCCAACCCATGGCGTCTTCCCCATCCCGATACCAATTGCCAAGAACCGAGTTGAAAGTCAAATCAGATCGAAAACGAAGTAACTCATTGCGAATCTCATCGAGAGTCGGAGTCCATGGCTGCGGCTCCAGCTCGGTCCCGGAATATCCATATCTGGCCCCTGGATCTCCGTGCCACGCTTCGAGTCGGGGAATCCGATGCTCTTTGCCATAGAGCTTGATCTGGCCCTGATTCCAATCGAGCTCGCTGATCAGTTTTTCATAGAGAGTACTTTGTCTTGCTGCGGTAAAGAGGCGAGGACGATACTCCATCGTTGCATCGGGAATGTCGATCAGACCAGCGGGAGTATCACCGAAGGAAAAGAGGTCTGCAGTGCCGACCATCACCCATCCCAACGACGCAGGATACGCACCTTCAGATACTCTGATTCCGGGAATCGCAATGAAACCGGGTGATCATCTCCAGCACCGAGTCGCTCCTCCACGATCACCCTGAAGGGCAAGTCGAGGGCAGACTGTCGCAAGGTATCATCAAACATCTCCGGCTTGAGATGATGACTACAGGAACAGGTCACCAACCGCCCCCCGGGGGCCAGTAATCTTAATGCAGCCCGATTTAAATCCCGGTATCCACGGATCCCCCCCTGAACCTCACGGCGGCTTTTGCAGAATGCCGGCGGGTCAAGGATGATCAGGTCGAACTGGCGATTCTCCATTCGCAGATCTCGGACAACGTCGAAGACATTGCCCTGAATCGTCTCCAGGTTGGGGTGCCCATTGAGTTGGCAAATATCGGCTGCCAATTCGAGAGCGGTTTCCGATTGATCAACGGCCGTCACCGAATCAGCTCCTCCAGCCAAAGCTGAAACACTGAAGCCTCCTTGGTAACAACAGAGGTCGAGCACCTTGGCTCCTTGGGCCAGTTCACGCACCCTTTGCCGCGCCGGGCGTTGATCCAAATACATCCCTGTCTTCTGGCCTGCATAAGGTCGCACCGTGTGTTGAATGCCACCTTCATCGATCGTCACGCGTTCCACCGACTCACCCGCCAACAAGACAATCTCTTCTGACAAGCGCTCAAACTTGCGAACACCAACATCGTTTCGGGCCAATACGCTGCGCACTTCAAAAAGATCTTGAAGGACCTTAGCGATCAGTGGCGAGTGTGCATCCATCCATGCGGTCGTTGCCTGAATCACGTAGACATCCGCATACCGATCGATAACGAGCCCCGGTAACAAGTCAGATTCTCCATGAACCAGACGACAACCAGCTCGCGGCTCAGATTGCATAGACCGCAACTCGGATGCCCGCTGGATACGGTGACGCAAGAAATCTTCAGGTGAGGGAACCTCTTCCTGCTCCCATGGACCACAGAGCCTCAATGCGATCTTCGAACGAGTCGAAGCGATGCCGAGACCCAGATCATGACCTTCGTCATCACGAATCCGTACCAACATCCCCGGATCAAAACGGGCGTCGTCCAGCTCACCGTTTCGAAGGTCATCCCTGTATAGCCAAGGGTGCCCACGACGGGCCAAGCGTGCGGCTCGTTTTCGAAGTTCGATCAGTGGAACGAATGGAGTGCGTGTCATCGTTGGAATCTCATCTTCTCAGGGTGCAAATCTTTTGGTCAACCCGTCGAGGGCCTTCTCCATGTCAGAGCCGAGTGCAGAGTCCATCGTCAAGCTGAGCCAGCCCCCTAATGGAGGATTCAGGTTACCGCTCATCTTCCAGGTGACTGAAGTCCCACCTTTGGTTGCTTGAAGATCGATAACGCCATCCAACGGTGGAAATCCCTCAAACTGCATCTCGTAAACGATTCCGCGTCCAGGCTCGGCGCTGGTAATCTCCAGGGAGCCTTTGCCCGCTGACTCTCCAGTCCAGCGAGATCGAAAACCAACCCCCGGTTCTCCGTCGTAGGTATAGACGAGAGTAGGATCCAATTGGGAATTCCACGGGGTCCATTCTGGCCACGCTCTCAGATCGACGACACTTTCATGGATCGCTTCTGCATCCGCCTCGATAAAAACCGTTCGCTGTACCGAGTAATCCGTCGGTAACAGAAAACCTAAAAGCAAGATCAGCACCGGCATGAACATCAGTACCAAAATGATTTTCTTGCCGGTCGACAGACCCTTTGAACCCTGTGCGGGTTTCTCGATCTTCTCGTCTGACATGATTTTCCCTTTCGATGCTGATTGTTTCATCGGTGCTGGCTACTTCATTTGGTTCGCCGATGGCCCCTGTTCAAGGAACTATTCTCAGCGGATAATGTAATGTACAGACCACCTGAAGATTAGCACTCAATCTCGTGGTGCTATTCTGCCAGTTTTTGTACCTGTCAATTTTTTTGTACCTGTCAATCGATGGATAATCATGGGCCTGACGCTGTGTATCCCTTTGAGCCTACTGCTGACACTTCTGGCCGAACCGCTGGACAGAACTCTTCCAGTATCGCCCTCTTTTCCAGAAGGGGTCGTTGCCGGTTTTGAAGCGCATTGCTATCGCTGTCACTCAGGCGACCAGGTCAAAGGAGGTTTCGATCTCGAAATCGTCGTCGAAGATGGCGCAAAGGGAGATCCTGCCGATTGGCAAACACTTCTCAATGTTTTGCGCAGTGGCGAAATGCCGCCGGCAGATGAAAAAGGCCCCGGCCCGCATCAGCGACAAGCATTGATCGATACTCTCGATGCCTGGCAGCGACATCAACTTTCTTTATTGCCCGAATCCGCAGGCTCCGTCCCTCCCCGTCGCCTTAGCCGCACTGAGCTAAAGAGAACTCTCAAAGATTTGACCGGAGTAGTAATCGATGTCGATCGGCATCTGCCCGCAGATGCTTCCAGTGCCGGCTTCGACAATCAGGGCGGTCACCTGTCCCCTGGTTTCGTCGAGCAGCTGTTTCGCATCGGCGAAGAGGTCGCTCGCGCCGCCGTGATCTCCCCCGAGGATGAAGGAACCCCAAAGAAGATTTACTCCGCTGCGGATCTCGAAACTTCCGGAGGCATCCGCAAAGAAGGCGATCACGTTTACTTCTTCAGTCGCGGATCCGCCAAAACTGATTATCAATTTCCACGTCGCGGAACCTATCGCTTCACCGTTCGCGGATGGGGCAAGCAAGCCGGCCCCGATGCGGTGGCCTTCCGATTAAATGTCGGTCCACAAATTAAAGAGACTTTGACATTTCCCGAGACTCGGGCCCAACCCGGAGAGCGCACTGTGGAACTTCGAGTTCAACAGGGATTACGTCCGGTCAGCCTGACCTTCATCAATGATTATTTCCGCCCAGAAGATCCGAACCCCTCACAAAGGGATCGCAACGGCGCCATTCGGGAACTGATCATCGAAGGCCCCCTCGAAGGATTGAGTCCGACACCCTTCCAAAAGTTTGCTCTCAAAGGGGGCGGAACTCCGAAACAAAAACTAAAGCGGGGGATGTCCCGCTGGCTACCACGCTTCTGGCGACAAGAGGTCAGCAATGAACAGTTAAAAGAGATGGTCGATCTGTCGATTCGAGCGAGCGCTGTAGACAGCCCTGCGGAAGAGTTACTGCGCAGTGCTTTAATTGCTGCCATCGTGTCCCCCCGCTTCATTTTGCGAACGGAACCGGATCCAGCAAAACTGAAACCGGGAGCGGTACGAAAGCTCAACGACTACGAACTGGCCACTCGCCTCTCTTATTTTCTGTGGGGAACCTGCCCCGATGATGCACTGCTGGATCTGGCAAAGAAGGGCAAGCTGGATGAACCGGCGCAACTGATCGAGGTCACTCGCCGTATGCTCGCAGACCCTCGATCAAAAGTTCTCGCCGAAGATTTTGCCACCCAATGGCTGCGCATTCGCGACCTCAAGGAGCGTGCTCCCGACCGTAAGATCTTCCCTGGATTTCGCAATGTGCTCCTCGATGACATGCAAAAGGAAACGGTGCTCTTCTTTGATCACATCCTGCGTAAAGATCGCCCCATCCGTGAACTGCTTTACGCCGATTACTCATTCCTGAATGGAAGACTCGCTCGGCATTATGGGCTTCCCGGCCAGCGTGGCGAAGGCCATCAAAAAGTGCAGATCAACACTCCTCGTAGTGGCGGTCTGATCTCCCATGGCAGCGTGCTGCTGGCGAGCAGTACCCGTCAGCGCACCTCACCGGTTTTGCGCGGCAAGTGGGTTTTGGAAGTACTCCTCGATGATGCCCCACCCCCCGCTCCCCCCGGAGCCGGGAACCTCCCTGCACCCGGTGAATCGGGGTCGGACTTGAGCCTGCGTGAACAACTGGAAGTTCACCGTCGCGATCCTGCCTGCGCAACTTGCCATCGCCGCATGGACGCCATCGGTTTTGCCATGGAGCGATTCGATGCGGTCGGTCGTTACAGGGGCGGCATGATCGACACCAAAGGAAAACTCCCCGACGGCACTCAGATCGATGGGCCCGGTGAATTGCGAGACTTCGTCAAAAATGAACTCGGATTCCGTCGGTCGCTGGTCAGTCACCTGATGACCTACGCATTGGGCCGTGGGCTAAACTCGGCGGATATCCCGGCGGTCAGCCGTCTGACACGCAATCTGAAGGCAGAATCGACCCTCCAGGATTTAATCGAAGCGATCGTTCTCACCGATGCGTTCCGTAAAAGGGAGGTCCCTGAATGATGATTTCTCCTTTGCCATCACCGCATACAGACGTTTTCATCGGAAGTGTAATGCGCAATCGTCGTAGAGAGTGGATGTCATGAATCAACAATCCAAATCTCTGAGCCAGCAATCGATGGCCCGCCGAACTTTCCTGCGAGGTATGGGGACAGCTCTCGCCCTCCCTTGGCTCGAGTCGCTGTTACCCGGAGACTGGATGTCACAGGCAGTGGCAGGAGCAGCATCCACCTCACCCCGAAGAACCGCATTTCTCTTTATTCCCAACGGTGTCCACATGCCCGATTGGTATATCCGTGAACAGGATGGCCAACGAGAATTTTCTTCCACCCTCAAGCCCATCGAAAAAGTCTTCGAAGATGTTCTCTTCCTTCGTGGCCTGACCCATCGCAACGCCCAGGCATTGGGAGATGGCCCCGGCGATCATGCACGTTCATCGGCGTGCTTCCTCACCGGCGCTCACCCCTACAAGACCGCCGGTGCAGACATTCGCTCCGGTATTTCCATCGACCAGGTTTTGGCGCGCAGCAATGCCGGAGAAACCCTGATCCCATCGCTGCAGTTGGGCACCGAAGGGGGACGTCAATCGGGAAACTGTGATTCCGGCTACTCCTGTGCCTATTCATCCAACATCGCCTGGGCCCAACCGGACCGCCCCATCCCTCACGAGATCCAGCCGCGTCGCGTCTTCGAACGCCTCTTCCTCAAGGGACCTGCTGGAGAAACCGCCGCCGCTCGTCAGATCCGCATCCAGCGTCGCTCGAGCATCCTTGATTTCGTCCGTGAGGATGCGGCCCGGATGCAGAAGAAACTGGGGCAGGCCGATCGGGGACGCTTCGATGAGTTCCTCTCCGGCATTCGTGATCTGGAGCGTCGCATCGATCGCCTCGAAGAACTGGATGCCCTCGAGAAGCAGGAACAGGGTCTCGCCCAATTTAAAGACCTGAGCCCCGCCAACTATCAGGAGCACCTGCGCCTGATGAACGAGTTGATGCTGTTGGCGTTCCGTCTCGATCTGACCCGCGTCATCACCTTCATGTGGTCCAACGAGGGCTCCAACCGCGCCCACCCCCATCTGGATATCCGCGAAGGACATCACATCCTCACCCATCACAAGGGCAATGAAGAACAGATCAAACGGGTCAAGAAGATCAATCAGTGGCAGGTGAGTGAGTTCGTACGCGTGGTCAAACGCATGAAGCAGATCCGCGAGGGAGAACACTCCCTGCTCGATTCCACCACTCTGGTCTTCGGATCCGCCATCTCCGATGGCAACCGCCACAACCACGACGACCTGCCGGTGATCATCGCCGGCCAAGGGAATGGCCTAATCGACACCGGCCGTATCCTCCACACCCCGAATCGCACCCCCATGTGCAACCTGTTCCTCTCCCTCGCTCAGGCGGAAGGGCAGAAAATTGCTCAATTTGGAGACAGTCAGGGTGTCCTGAAAGGTTTGAAATCCGGATCCTGAGTATGTGTGAATCACAGATTCAATTCAGGAGGAAACCATGCCCGACCAGATTTCAACCAGACGAAAAGTGCTCTATTACGGCGGCGGCCTGCTCATGGTCGCAGGGATAGGCACATTCATATTTCACATTGCCTGGGGCGTGCTCGGTGGTTTTGAAAATCCCGAATTTAAAGAACGAATATCCGCAGTGATGTTCACGTCATTGGCGATCGGCGCAGTTGGTGAGTTGTTAAAAAAAATCGGTGCGAGGGGCCTCGCGGGCTCAGGTTTGATTCTCAATCCCGATCGGGCGCGCAAGGATCTCAAGCCATACTCGAAAATGGCCGGTGGAATGCTGGAAGATGCGCTGGAAAACCGGGACCTCAGTCAATCCGTCTCTCCTGGGGAAACCAATGAGGAGGATTCCAACTCCTGCCACGAGTGCGACAAACCGATCTAGCCTCAGGCCTCAATCCGTTTTGAAGGGTGCCATCGGCAGTCCGAAGCTGGAAACGGCATTGGCGCGTACCGGGTTGTCCTGCCAGGCATAGCGAACCGCTTTCGGCATTTGCACCTGCGGGTGGGTCACACGGATCTCCGTCGGCCCACTGACTTCTGCCACACCCCAGTGCCAGCGTCCGTCCTGCCCCTGAATCGCAAAGCCATCGATGGGCTTTCCGCGACGTCCGACGACCCCATCGCCACAGTGGGTGAACTCCAGAACCATGGCATTGCCGTCCACCTTGGATCGCAGATAAAAGGGACCCGATTCGGGCAGATCACTACGTCCGTGGCAGCGGTTCAGAGCCCAGTCTGCCAGCCTGCGACCGACGTCCTGCTTGTTGGCCGGGTGAATGTCACGGGCATCACCGATATCGGTGAGCACCGCTAACCCCGTGTTACCCACCATCCGATGGGTAAAGTCTTGGGCATCCCGCAGGTTAGCCCAGCCCCCCTGAACCGGATCATCACTGACCGCTCTAAAGGCGGCCAGCTGGACGATGCCAAAGGGAAAGTTGTCACCCCAGGCATTGCGCCATGAGCCGATCATCAACGGCAGCAGCTCGCGGTACTCTTCCGGCTCACCGGAATT
>NHDG01000091.1 GCA_002167285.1 Planctomycetia bacterium TMED53 | reverse complement strand
TCGGAAGAGACCTCGGATTCAATATCTCCATAAAGAGATCCTCCAGCTGCGAGACACAGAATTTGAAGTCCGCCACAAATACCAAGCACCGGAAGATTCGATTCAAGAAGCCAGTTTGCCCACATCAAATCCGCTGACTCTCTACGTGGCAAAACTTCGACAAAGCGCTCAGGAGGCGATCCACCTGAAGCGATTCCACAGCGATAGTCATCTCCACCGATCAATAAAAAGCCGTCGATCAACTCACAAACCTCTTCAGGGTTCACGCCCGGTGGAAAAATCACTGGAATGCCTCCATTCTCGATGATGAGATCGGAGTATCGGATATTCATTCGAGTCACCGTGCGTTGAGACTCCTCCAACGCCACGTCGACATTGAACCCGATTCTAGGCTTCATGAATCCCCCAAATTAGACTTCGCTGGTACCTTAAAAATTCAACTTCACGCTGCTTATCCAACTGAGTGCTTCGCTCAGCGCCGATGCTGTGTCATCGTGCTTCACAGGTCAATCTTCTTCGGCGAAGTACCTCAAATACGCCTCCTCGGGAAAGGTCATATTCAAAAGATGGCAGTTATTCCTCCGCCGCCACATTCTGCTGACTTACTGCCTGACTGGCTGGCCTCATTCACCAACTGGGAAAAGCAACTGCCCCTGGAGAAGGGTCGGAGAGAATGGGGCCCCCTACGTTGCCGAAAGCTATTGGATCGGGCAAATCTCGAGACTTCTCACCTAAAAGTGATTCAGGTCGCCGGATCGAAAGGTAAAGGATCGACGGTGATGTGGATGGAGGCTCTTTTAAAACTACGAGGCCTCTCTGTTGCCGCAAAAACCTCGCCCCATCTCGTCTCCTTGGAGGAGAGGATCCGCGTCAACGGTCAACCCGTGGAAATCGACAAACTCCTTGAGCATCTCCACCGATTGTATCCAGCACTGAAAGCGGGCCAGAGTGAAGGTGATCCACTACCGACTTTCTTTGATCTGTGGACCGCCTTGTTTATCAGCATTGCAGTCAGTCGTGAGTGCTCAACGATTCTCCTCGAAGTCGGACTGGGAGGACCTCTCGATTCGACAACAGCAGTCCCCCACGACATCGGTGTGTTGACCACAGTAGATCTCGAGCACCGTGCCCTTCTCGGAGACACTCTCGAAGAGATTGCTGCAGAAAAATCGCGCATCGCAACACGGGGAAAACCATTCGTCATTGCTCCGGGAGAAACTCAGGAGATTTCCAGGCAAACGGCACTCTCATTGGAAGCAATCCCTATGATTGTAGAAGTCGATGATAGGGTTCCCAAAGAAATCCCTTCAACTCAGCGCCTCAACGCCTCCACCGCTTTGCGTGCTCTTGAATCTGCCTCTGAATTTGCCCCCTGGAGCCAACAGGAAGTCGAGGACGCTGCCCGGATCGTCTCCCTACCTGGCCGACTTGAAATAATTCAGGGCACCCCAAGCCTCCTTCTCGATGGAGCGCACACCCCCGCTTCGATTCGAGCCTTCGTTGAAGCATTTTCGAAATTCCGTGGGGCTCATCAGCGAGGAGCGATTCTCTTGGGGATGTTAAGAGACAAAGATCCTATCGAGACACTCTCCGAGTTAACACTTCTCGATCCAATACCCTATCTTTGCACTGTTTCCATCCCAGTCTCGAGAGGAATGACTGCGGATGAACTCGCCACGGCGATCACTCCACTCATCGAATCCTTGACGAAAGACACTCCAAGTCGATCGATCAACGTCGCTCTCTCTGCAGAAAAAGGCATGGAGTGGTTGAAACAAATGGCCGCAACCGGAGAACCGATTGCGGCCACAGGATCGATGTATTTGGCTGGGCTCATTCGACAGCACTGGGATATGCCTGACGAACCAAATCCCAATCGAACTCAATCTTCTATTCAGGGAAGTTGAGTCCGACCTTCAGCAGAGCGCACCTATGGAGCGGCCGTAGGCGCATCCGCAGCTCGAGGAGTATCGGACGGAACCACTCGGAATCGTAGCTCCTTGTCGATAACTTCTGCCTCAAGAAGCATTCCCTGCTTGAACTTACCTCTCAACAACTCTTCAGAGAGAGGGTCTTCCACATACTTCTGGATAGAGCGACGTAATGGGCGAGCTCCAAAATCTGGGTTGTACCCTTCATCGATGAGGAAAGCTTTGGCTTCTTCAGGAAGCTCCAAACTGAGGCCTTGCTCCTTGAGACGCTCCATCACCTGTTTCATCTCGATATCGATGATTTCGTCGAGATCTTCCCTCGTCAAAGGCTCGAAGAAGACCGTATCGTCGAGTCGATTGAGAAATTCTGGCCGGAAAAACTTCTCGACTTCGACCATCACTTCTTTACTCATCTGCTCGCTACTACGGCCGCCCTCAGTATTCCTGAATCCAAGAGAGCTCTGATTTTTGATCAAATCTGCTCCGATATTGGAAGTCATGATCAAGACCACATTGCGGAAATCGATCACCCGTCCGAAGGAATCGGTTACGTGACCTTCCTCCATCACTTGGAGCAACATGTTGAAAACATCGGAATGCGCTTTCTCGACCTCATCGAGAAGGACCACAGAATAAGGCCGGCGACGAATCTTCTCCGTCAACTGCCCCCCCTCTTCGTAACCGACATATCCGGGAGGTGCCCCCACAAGCCTGGAGACATTGTGCTTCTCCATGAACTCAGACATATCGACCTGAATCAGGGCATCTTCTTCACCGAAAAGGAACTTGGCCAAACTCTTCGCCAGCAGTGTCTTTCCGACTCCAGTGGGCCCCAGAAACAGGAATGAACCCACGGGACGACGAGGGTCCTTCAAACCGCTGCGACTGCGGCGCACAGCTCGGCTAATCCTCTCGATGGCCGCATGCTGCGACACCACCGAATCGTGAAGCTCGTCTTCCATTTTGAGCAATCGTGTTGCCTCACCACTGTCGATGCGAGTCAGGGGTATCCCGGTCATCTTCGCGACCGTATCTGCGATGATGTCTTCGTCGACGATACCGTTGGTTTCGTCCGCTTTCTGCTTCCAGTTTTCCAGTTCTTCCTCACGCTGTTTTTTCAAGCGACTCGCCTTGTCGCGGAGGTTTGCCGCACGCTCGAAATCTTGCTGCGCAACAGCAGCTTCCTTTTCCTTATCGAGCTCGGAAATTTCCTCATCCAACTCTTTGAGATCGGGCGGACGAGTGGACTGCTTCAACCTGACACGGGATCCCGCTTCATCGATCACATCGATGGCCTTATCCGGCAAGAATCGTCCATTGATGTACCTCACCGCCATATCGACAGCGGACTCGAGAGCGTCATCGGTGTATTCAACTCTATGGTGGGATTCGTACTTCTCACGCAACCCTTTAAGAATTTCCACCGATTGATCTCGAGAAGGAGGATTCACAACGATGCTTTGGAATCGACGCTCCAGCGCACCATCTTTTTCTATGTGCTTACGGTACTCATCCAAAGTGGTCGCACCGATGCACTGGACTTCCCCCCTGGAAAGGGCCGGCTTGAGGACATTGGAAGCATCGATCGCTCCCTCTGCACCACCCGCTCCCACCAGAGTATGGAGCTCGTCGATGAAGAGTATGACATTTTTGACCCTGCTGACTTCCGTCATTACGGCCTTGATTCTCTCTTCAAACTGCCCGCGGTATTTTGTTCCTGCAACCATGAGTGCCAGATCGAGAACTACGATTCGGCGACTGCGAAGAATCTCGGGGACATCACCGGAGATGATCTCCTGAGCAAGGCCTTCGACGATGGCGCTTTTTCCGACTCCTGGCTCCCCGAGAAGAACCGGATTGTTCTTTGTGCGCCTTGCGAGAACTTGCATCACTCGCTCGATTTCATCTTCCCTGCCGATCACTGGATCGAGAGAAGCGGAGCGAGCCATTTCGGTCAGATCTCGTCCAAAAGAATCGAGAGCAGGAGTCTTTGAGTTTCTGGATTTCTGTCCCAGCGGTTTTGCTTCCGGCTCGGTCTCTTCCAGTTCTGATTCATTGACGTCTGCGCCCAGAATCTCCAGAACCTCAGCCCTGACCTCTTCGAGAACCAAACCTAAATCCTTGAGAACCGTGGCAGCGACACCTTGCTCCTCGCGGATTAATCCAAGGAGCAGATGCTCAGTTCCGATGTAGTTGTGACGCAGCTCTTTCGCAGCCTCCTGGCACAGCTCAAGAACCCTTTTGGCACGCGGGGTAAATGGAAGTTGCCCCATTTGAACCATCGCATGGCCATTTTGGACTTGGCGCTCAATTTCAGCTCGAATCTTGCCGGAATCGACGTCCAAATTTTTAAGTACATTTGCAGCCACGCCACTGCCTTCTTGCACCAGCCCGAGCAAAATGTGCTCAGTGCCGATGAAATCGTGGCTGAAGCGCTGGGCCTCTTTTCGTGCCAGCGCCATCACCTTGCGTGCTCGATCAGTAAATCGGTCAAACATGTTTCTTTCCTCACCGTCACGGGAAGGTTCGGAAACCTCCTGCTTTTCAGGATCAGTTCCTCGAGCCTCTTCCGATCACTCAATTCCCCTAAGATTTCACTCCACAGTCCCCCGAAGGAAAATCCTCACGGTATTGTCACTACTCAATCTTCGAGAATGCGCCCTTTGGGAGTGAGTGCGCGCCTCTACAAAACGAATCCAGTTGAACTCTGGCGAACAAATTCCGGTAAACCACCGAAGGGGCCCATTTGAGAAAAAGCTCTTCAGAGGCTCCCTACTCAAAGCAGACGTCACATCTGGGAATTCAGTTCCCCGCCTTCAATTGCCTGGCCATAGCACTGAATGGCTATGATGAATCCTTGAAGTCCATGATACCCGAAGATTCCTCAAAATTGTCAAGAAGCCTGGAATCCATCTCAGGCTGAATCGCCAAGAATTCCGCGCAATAGATCCGCTCTCCGACGATCCCGATCCTCAGAGGAAAGGGGTTCTCCTTGTAAGCATTGGAGATGGCCCGGCTGACTGTGCAAAAACATTCGATTCACTTGGGACATATCGACCGATTCAAGGAGCCCAAGAGTCACACCTAATCGAACTAACGATAGATGCTCCAGCGCCTCCTTGCTGGTGATCACATGGGCATGAGACAAGATGCCATAGGCTCTGCCGATGCGGTCCTCAATCCTCTCCCTGCGCCTCTCGAGTAATTCTTCTCGTAGCTTGCGCTCATACTCGATGATCCTCGGCAAGACAGATGCGATGTTTTCAAGGATCTCTTCTTCGGTGAGCCCTAGAGTTCTTTGGTTGGAGATTTGAAAAAAGTCGCCCTGAGCCTCGGTACCTTCGCCAAACAGACCACGAACAGCGAGATGGATTTTTGTCGCGGCACTGGTGACCTGCTCAATCTGCCCGGTGATCACCAAGGCTGGCAGATGCAACATGACTGAAGCTCGAAGGCCGGTGCCCACATTTGTCGGGCATGCCGTCAGGTAACCGTACTTGCTGTGGAACGCGAACTGCAGCTCTTCCTCAAGGGCCCTCTCTAAAGGGCACATCTGCTCCCATGCCTGGTTCAGCTGACTGCCGGATTTCATCACCTGTAAACGGAGATGATCCTCTTCATTCCCCATGACAGAAAAGGATTCCGATTCATCGAAACCGACGACACGTGGTCCTTCCCCAGTTGCCAACTCATGACTCACCAAATGGCGCTCAACGAGAACCTGCCGCTCCACCACAGATTTGTTTTCTAAGTTTTGGATTCGCATCGGCAGACCACTACCCAAGCGTTCGAGTGCACCCTCGACTCGGTCAGCCACATTCTTCGCTTGCTCAGCGTTGGCGACTGTCGTGAATGGAGAGTTAGCAAGGTTTCTAGCCAGCCTGACTCGGCTAGAAATCACTAAATCTGAATCAGGGCCGGTTCCCTGTAACCACTCGCCAACGTCAGTGCTAAATCCCTCAAAGATCATGATCCCTGCTCCAGTGATTTCAGCTGACTTTTGATCGCAGCAGCTTTTTCGTAATCTTCATCGATCGCCGCTTGTTCCATTTTTTGGCGTAAGCGTTCAACCTCCATCGATTGCGAAACGACACCATGAAATCTCGCCGGAACTCTTCCCTTATGTTGGGTCGAGGGCTGGATTTTGCCAAAAAGCTCATCGAGGGAATCACTGAAGAGATCGTAGTCGCGCGCACAGCCGAATTTTCCCTCTTTACGAAACTTCGCATAGCTCATTCCGCAATCGGGGCAATCACTGGGCGCGGAATCTTGCGCTGACTCTGAATCACCCTTAGCGGGGGGTGAATAAAACTCAGGAATCGTCAGATTCTTAAAGTTCTCCAGTGTCGCCTTGATAGAGACCCCATGGGATTGGGCACAATCGCGACAAAGGTGGTATTCCTTTTTGGTGTTATTGACGATGTCGGTGAGGTGGACAGTGACCTCATTTTGCTGGCATTTCTCGCACAACATAGTGTCACTCCTTGTCGGGCACGGCCCCGGGCACGGGCTTGCGTGCCTTCAATATCGGCATTTCGGTCCCATCTCTCCAGACATCTTTGGGGAGTTTTGCGACTTCGTGACAAATATGAAGAGAATTCCCTCGTTCATTCGGAGATGAATTCCAGCGCCGGAGCATCGAATTCAGATCTGCGATGGTGTCGATATCGGGAGCAGGAGGAAGCAATCGCAAGCGCCAGCGACATTCCTTGACCGCTTTAGCCACCTTTTCCCAGGGTAGATTTCCTCCAGTCAAAGCCTCTCTCAGCGGATCCAAGCCTCTCGCAGGATCCTCAGCGGGCAAAGCCAACAAGTTGAAACCTCCATCCTCCGCGGGCTCCATCACCGCCTCTCCTGCCGCTAGGGATTTCACAACCGTAAAGAAAAGCTTCGATCCTTGGCTCATAGCATCCGTGCCAAGAATCAGCAGATTTCTTCCCTGGAAATGCTCGATCCAGCGGAATAATCGCTCCCCTAGAGCCCCCTCGCCCTGGTTCCGGTAATCCCAGCCAGTCGCATGAGCATGAGGGTGAAACTTTTTCTTACAGTCACGATTTGTCAAAGCTTGAGAAGCGAGATCCAGATAGGGACAAAAAGGATCAGAGGTCCTTTGATCCCCACAAAGCACCCTCGTCGCTTCTTCACCAGAAAAGTGAGAACTGATCATCGCCAATCGATCCACCAACATCGCCGCTGCCAGTCGGGCTGCAGCAGCTGGGCCCACAGAGCTGGCCAGGCGCGTTTTAACCGCTCCTGGTACCGGTAATTTGGCAAAGAGCAGAACGGTGACTTCCAAAGACTTCTCCTGACAGTACTTACGGGCCAAATTTGAAGGCTATTGAGGGGTCCGGTTTCATTGACAGCCTCACACTCCTGTCCTACGATTCTATTTCCGTGCCTGATTGGCATGGGTAGTGATCTCTTCGTCAGGGTCCAACGACCCTATTGAAGGTGTTTCAACAACGGCGAACAACGCTGGAGTGGAAAACCTACGTGACGAAAGGATGACGTCTCCGGAACCGTGGGTCCAACGGTTCATGACCGGGGTAACCCCGGTTCATACGGCCTTTCCTGGCCGGACGGGGATCGAGAAGACGAATCAGTCTTCACTGACCTTGGAGAGCGTTCTTCGCCCGCCTAGGTCTATCAGATCCCCCTCCCCGACAGGTTGGTGCTTCGGAGCTGTGTTACAGCGGTGAGAAATGGTCTGGACTGGCTTCACCGCCCAATTTGTTTGAACGCAAGCCGGTCAGTCCGGCAATGCGGGTTTGCATGAGTCAGCCCGCAAGAATGGGAGACGAACGTGAGCGAAGAGATCCTGCGCTTTGTCGACACGATTCATCGTGACCGACAAGTCGACAAGGA
>NHDG01000090.1 GCA_002167285.1 Planctomycetia bacterium TMED53 | reverse complement strand
TGTATAAAAAAACGGAGACTGACGCTGGGTCAGCCTCCGTTGATTTTCAAAACTCGCAGAGAGTTAAGAACTAGTACTGTTCGATAGGACGATCATCGAGATCGAAAACAATCCGGTCGATGTCGGTACGAGCGTTGCGAATGTCATCCCCCATCTGACGGAAAACGCGCTTCCAGTAGAGGCTGGAAGAGACGGTGCTCTTCGGTCCAGAAGCACAGCCGGAAAGGGTCAATGCGAGCCCGAAGCAAAGCAAGAGAGCAAACATTTTGAGTCTCTGACGGTTTGGACGCATGGTCCCTCCCTCTTATGAATTGGCCGATCGTCGTTTCGATCGAATTTTGCCATTGCTAACTTGCAGGTATCGAGACGGTCCGCCCAAAACAAAGATTTGGGTTTTCTGATCGACCCTGCAGGGAGATCCAGTCTTTCGCACTGAAGGGTGCGCCCTGCCATCGGGCAGGAGGAGGACTGGAGCCTCATTTCTTCCATGAATCACGGAATTCTCCGTGAAGAGCAGAGATTAAAGCTCCCAGGGGGTCAAGTCAACGGTCCTGAATCGGAGATCTGGAGGATTAAAGTCGTCAGGGGTGGATTCTTCGGGGTTCTTTGACCCTTGTCCACAGGAAGGCTAGGATTCGCTCTTAGAGTTCGTGGAGCGGCCTTAGAAGTCTGCCCAGAGAACTCCAAGGCCGCCCACCGAATCGGTGGCCCCACCCTGTGATTGGGAGAGCGAGGAGACCTTGGCAGAGGATCGAATCCGTGAGATCAAGATCGAGAAGATCGAAAAATTACGTGATGCCGGACATCACCCGTATCCAGAGCGTTGGGAACGATCCCACACCCTCGCAGAGGCTGCACTTCTTCCTGAAGAGACGCCAAATGTTCGCGTTTGCGGGCGCATCGTCAGTCGTCGAGATTTTGGGAAGCTGACCTTCTTCGATCTCCAGGACTTACACGGCCGGGTTCAATGTTCTGTTCAAAAGGATGATTTAGGCGCTGATGCTTTCAAAGAGTTCAGCAAGCTGGTTGATATCGGAGACTTTGTCGGCATTGCGGGTGAAACCTATCTCACTCGAATTGGTCAGCTGACGGTTCGGGCCAGTGAATGGACTTTTTTGGGCAAGATGTTACGTCCGATGCCGGAAAAGTTTCATGCCATCTCTGATCGGGAGATCCGCTATCGGAGGAGGTATCTCGATCTCATCAGTGATCAGGATTCTCGAAATCGTTTTAAGCTGCGGAGGGATTTTATCCGCGCATTACGCAATGGGCTCGATGCTGCCCAGTTTGATGAGGTCGAAACTCCTGTACTTCAGACCAAGCCATCTGGCGCTCTCGCGACACCCTTCCAAACACATCATGCTGCCCTCGATATACCCGTGTTTATGAGGATTGCTCCTGAAACTTACTTGAAGCGCTGCATCGTTGCAGGGTTCGATAGAGTTTACGAATTCGCACGTGTTTTTCGAAATGAAGGCATGGATCCTTCGCACTTACAAGACTTCACGATGTTGGAGTACTACGCGGCTTACTGGAACTACATCGACAACATGGATTTCACCGAAAAGTTGTTGAGGTCAGCGATCGAGGAATGCACTGGATCCTTGGTGGTTCCCCATGTTGCCGGAGACGTCGATTTTGGTGGCGAGTGGCCACGTAGAAGCATGACGGACTTGGTTCTCGATCATGCGGGGATCGATCTTGCCGAATGTCCCCATGCGGATTCCTTGCGATCGGCGATCGCTTCCAAGGGGATCCACTTGGACGATGCCGATCATCTTGGCAGGGGCGCCCTCATCGATCAGCTGTACAAGAAAACGGTACGACCACACTTGAAGCAGCCCACATTTGTCATCCAGCACCCCAAAGATCTCTCTCCTCTTGCTCGTAGCAATGACGATCAACCGGAGATCACCGATCGATTCCAATTGGTGATCCATGGCTGGGAAGTCATCAATGCGTATTCCGAATTGGTCGATCCTATCGATCAGCGGGAACGCTTGGAAGAGCAGGCACGCCTGCATGCCGATGGCGACGATGAAGCGATGGTGATGGAGGAGGATTACTTACTGGCGATGGAGCATGGAATGCCACCCATCTCCGGTTGGGGAATGGGAATCGATCGCATGGTGGCTCTGCTGTGCGGAGCAGAAAACCTGCGCGATGTCGTCCTGTTTCCATTACTAAAACCGGAAGAGGGGAATGCAGTAGAAGACGCCATCTTCGATGAGGGTGAAGAAACGCCCGCTATTGAAGGGGCTGACGCTTAACTGCGAAATGGATCCCAGCCGAGATCGCGTTTCTGCGGAGTAAAGGAATCTCCTGCGATTTGCCATTGCAGCTTGGTCATATCTTGAATCGATTCTTCGAATTGGCCGATCCAATGCCATGGTGTTCCGGTCTCTTTGGCGACCTGGTCTACCGTGGAGACTTCTTTAGGGTCGACTCCGAGAATTAATTCGTAGTCTTCCCCGCCTCCCAATATCTGCTCTATGGTCGGAGGTGTGGGGGAAGCCAGCAGTGTGTCGAGGTTTACCGTCGCAGAGACTTTACTCGCTGTGCAGAGTCGTTGGAGGTCGATCTCTAGGCCATCGCTGATGTCGATGCACGCTGGTGTTGCTTGTAGTCGCTCTTGCAATGCGAGGGCAAAGCGCTGGCGCGAGATGGGGAATCTCCATGGGTCCTGCTCCGGTAGCTCCGAGCCGCTTTGAAGGAGCTGCAGCGATTGGGCGGCAGATCCGGGGAATCCTGTGACACCGATCCAATCCCCAGGTCGGGCTGAATCCCTCACCCAGCTACGCCCCAGCGGAACTTGACCGAGGACTGTCGCATGAACCGAGGTCGAATGTTCGTTACGTGTGATATTACCACCGAGCAGTTCTATTTGGTGGAGGGCTGATTCCGTATCGAAGCTCTTCCAGAAGTCATCGCCGAAACAGCCCGGTAACTCCGGAGTTTCCATCGAGAGTAATACACCCGTGACCCTTGCTCCCATCGCTGTGATATCACTGAGGCTGCCTCTAATCAGACGTGTGGCAAGGCCCCCCGGCGGGTGCCACAAATTGAGCCAGTCTTCGTCGAAGTGTTGACCACTGACCAAAGAATCGACCGAGATGACATTCGAGTGATCGACAGAGGTATCAAAGATCGCAGCGTCATCGCCTGGACCCCTGACGCTCTCCTCGGGATGACTCCGCTGCAGAATGAACTCTTTCACCCACTCGCGCTCATTCATTGGTGGGTCTCAATTCACGTGAACCGGGGACCGGGTCTGGGATTTCTTGCATCAGCAGCAAATCGATCTCTTCTTGAACCTCACGAAGTGCTTCTTCAGAGAGGAGCCCTTCGCGGAAGGCTTGCTCGACTGCTGTTCTTTGTCGGTGTAATAGGCGGATCAGTACACCACGCACCTGCTCGGCAGCCAATTCTGGGTGGTCTTCAAGGACCTGACGTAAATCCCCATGGATATTCTCGCGGATGTTGATCAATCGATCTCTGATTCCCTGCAATCTCTCAGGGTCGATTTCCGTGCTCCCTGCGACGTCATTGAGCCCGACGAGGGCCGTTTCGACGGCGATCGCTCGCGCTTGGTGTCGTTCCCAACGTTGTCGGCTCTCTTGGGGGCGAACGATTCCCAGTTTTTGCAGGAGAAGGCGAATCGTGGTGCCTTGGATCAGCATTGAGAACATGACGACCCCAGCGACGACCGCTTGCATGGTGGGTCCCTTATCGGAGATTCCTTCTGCTCGAGAGATTCCCAAAGCGAGAGCGATAGGAACCGCTCCTTTCAAGCCACCCCAATGAATCACATGGAGCCACGAGGCGGGAAAGGCCTCTCGCATCGAGTGGTCGATTCCACCGATGGCGTAAGTCATCAAGGCTCGTGCTGCGACACTGGCGATCCAAACGAGGACGACCAGGCTCATGTTTTGGATGACGAGGACGGGGTCAACGGCGAACCCAAGGGCGAGAAATGCCAGTGAGTTTACAAGGAATGCCACCACCTCCCATGTCAGTCCAAGGCTGACTTGGGTACTTGCACTCATCTGATCCCGAACCCCTGAATTGCCCATCGTGAGGCCTGCAAATACGACAGCGATGACCCCAGAAGAATCGAGTCTCTCCGCTAAGAGATAAGAGCCATAAGCAAGAAGGATAGAGCAAAGAACTTTGACGAGGCGTTCATCGATGAAGCGTAGCCCCCAGTTGAAGACTGCTCCGAGGGTGAGCCCGATGAATGAACCGAGGCCGATCATGCGGATGAAGGTGAGTGTTCCTTCTAGGGGGCTAATTTCAGACCAGCCAAAATCGATTCCGCGGATGATCAGAAGATAGAGAACGACGACGACACCGTCATTGAAGAGAGATTCGCCTTCAACGATGGCGGAGAGTTTCTTTTCGACCCTTTGTTCGCGGAAGATGGCAAGGACGCTGACGGGATCTGTTGGGCTGACGATCGTTCCGAGAAGAAGAGCGAGCTCCCAGGGCCAATCGGTGATGGAACGGATTGCAGCGGAGGTGATGAGGATCACGCCAAGGGTTCCTAGGAATGCCATCGATCCGATCAGGGCACCATTTTCGCGTAATTTTTGAAAGGAAGTATTCATCGCCCCTTCGAAGAGGAGTGGGGGAAGGAGGATCAAAAAGATCACCTCTTCCGTCAATTCGAAGTGTTCTCCGCCACTCGGTAAGATCCCTTGGTGGCGTAGAAAACCGATGACCATACCGGCGATGACCAACCCTACGGTGTAAGGAATTCGCCACCGGCGTGTCAGAATCGCCACTCCCATTGCTCCTAAGAGGAGTAACAGGAGGTCGTCGAGGAGGGGAAGTGTGGGTCCCGACGCTACGATGGGGGTCATGACGATGGGGGTCATGCGGAGTCCTTTCTCTAAGAAGGGTGCCTCTTCTCGAGGATGAGGGCAAGAGCCCTTGTCAGTGGGGGGAGTGTCGATTCTGATGCCAGAGGAAGGGAATGCCGATGGCGACAGTTTTTTTGAAGAGTCGCAGTTCCTATGGGCGTCGCAGCATTTTTTCTGCGTGGCTTCTGGGATTGCTCTGCCTGGTTGCCTGTACCAGCGCCGATCCGCTTCCTTCTCCTGTAGTCACTGAAAATTGGAAAGAACAGACCCCTGCTCAACTGATTCGCAGCGGTATCGAGGCGGGTGACCCCTGGGCATTGGCTCATCTGCATCTGGCCCTTCCCCAATCGGCAGAGCTTTCGGACCAGCGTCAACAGCTTCATGAGTTGATGATCAACCCCAATTCAGTGATTGAGATTCATGGGGCGGATGGCCATCGGGGTGAGCAGCATCCCCACCTTCTTTTGAGAACAGCCGTGGTTCTTTCTGGACCCACTCCTGATCCGAAGCTGGTTGCGCGGGTAAAGTCTGAATTGGCGAAAACTGAAACCCCCTCTACATGGCAGCAGGTCAATGACCTTGCCTGGTTGCTCGATGCTGCGGCCCGGTGTGACCTCGATCCTTCGACGCCGACCCAAGGAGCTGATCTGGGGATATTGATCGAAAGGGTCCTCGCTGATTTAGAGAGGGCGGACGCAACGATTCTCCCGATATTACAAGAAGACCCGATGGGAGAGGTTCAGCGTCCCGGAGGGTTGAAAGGCCCCGAGGTGGCGGGTTGCTGGGCATACACTTGCTCTGGAGCTCATCTTCTGGGGGCTCTCGTCGAGTGTGATCTAGCGGGGCAGTTGAATGATTCACAGAGAGTACGCTTGATCGAATTGCTCCAGCAGTATGGGGCTCGTCTGGACTGGGAGTTGAAGTTTCGGAAAGCGGAGCTGAGTCGAGCTGTCAGTTCTGGTATCTCGCCGAGAAGGGCGGTTCGTGAGTATGGTCTTGCAACGACAAAATTGCTCGGCCATGGTTTGGAAATCATGTCGCGAGCGACATTACTCGAGGCTGTACCGGAAGATTCGCCAGCAAAATCTTACTTTGAGGACGAAGCTAGAATGCTCAATGCTGAGATCGACAGTTTGTTCTCACGAAAGGGTGTTCTTCCTGGTCAACCTTACGACCCGCTCGCGCTTTTGAGCTCGGTGGCATTGGCCCATGATTCATTAGTTTGGGAGCGGGCATTTGGTGATCTATGTCATCTATTTCGTGGTTTGAGATTGCACGAGGATCCGAAGAGTTTTTGAAGGAGATTTGTTTTGGTTTCCCATCGATTGAGCCAGCTTGGGGCATACGCCATGGCTGCTGTGAAGCAAAGAACAGCAGATTTGAAGGATCGCGGATTTCATCCGGTAGACCTTGGAATGGGGGACCCTTCCCGTCCGACCCCTAAGTTCATTCGTGATGCTTGTGCACAAGCGGTCGAAAAGCACGCTGCCAGTGGATATCCGCCATTCATCGGAAGTGAAGCTTATCGCAATGCGGTGGCAAATTGGTTTGAAGATCGCTTTGGGGTTTCACTCTGTGCCGATTCGATGGTGGTCTCTTCGGTGGGATCGAAAGAATCCATCTTTCATTTACCGGAAGCCTTCGTTGATCCCGGTGATCGGGTCATTTGCCCAGATCCGGGGTATCCGCCTTATGCCTCAGGAACCCAGTTTGCAGAGGGGATTCCTTACTTTGCCCCGGTTAATTATGGCAGTGACTTTTTGCCCGATCTCGACTCGATACCAGATGAGGTCGCTGAGAAAGCGAAGGTCTTTTGGTTGACGACGCCTTCGAGCCCGTCGGGGAAGATCGCTTCCATGGAATATCTCACCCGCTGGGTCAATTGGTGCCGTGAACGGGACATCATCGCATGTAGCGATGAAGCTTATTCTGAGATTTACTTTGGAGATCCTCCCCATTCCGCTCTCGAAGTTTCAACTGAAGGGGTTCTCGTTTTTAACTCCCTCTCGAAGCGCTCTGCTATGACCGGTTATCGAGTGGGTTGGGTTGCTGGTGATCCCGCTCTGATCGCCGAGTACCGAAAGTTGAAAGCAAATATCGATACGGGAACTCCATGGTTTATTCAGGATGCGGCTATCACCGCGTATTCTGATGAGTCTCACGTAGCAGAGATGCGTGAGGAGTACCGCTCAAGAATGAAGTTATTTGTCGAGGCTTTTGTGGAGGCTGGCCTACCTCGCAGTGAATCAGAGGCGTCGATGTACGTGTGGCAAAAGGCCCCGGAAGGTATCTCCAGTAGTCAACTGGCAGAGGCTCTTCTCGATGAGAAGATCCTCGCGGTAACGATTCCATCGGAGGCGTTGATCGGGGATCCGGCAAGCCATGGCCCCGATGAACAGTTTGTACGTTTGTCGATGGTGGCGAGTTGGGAAGATAGCGAGCGACTTGCCGAAGCGATCAGCCAGCACCTCAAGTTCTAGCTTCGCGGATCAATCGCCTCTCGATTCCGTGACGAGTAGGTCCCTGGCAGTCGCCAATGCTTGCGGTTGGGCGACGTCCTGTAAGTCATCGAGAAGGGAACTCAGCTCCTCGGCTGTCGCACCACAACGCAGTGCTCCTCTCAAGTGTGAATGGAAGGGCGTCATTCGCGCTTGCGCCAATAGCGAGCTGACCGCCAGAAACTCAAGATCGACCGTTTGCCACGGAGAAGTTCCCATCACGGATCGATATGCGAACTCCCTGATCCACATTTCGAGGTCCATGTGTCGCCGGGATAGTTCTCCAAGGACTTTGTCGGTAGCTCCTCCGTAGACCTCTTGAAAGACGTCGCGGTCGTTGGAAGGGCGAGATTCAGAAGCTTCCTCAGGGACTTCACTTCTCAGCCAGCCGAAGGCCTCGACAGCCCCAGGGAAGCCGCTGTATGGGATCGATTGTAGGATCGTCTCGATGACGGAATCGGTCGGTGAAGTTGCCAGTGCGCGTTTGAGGGACTCTCTAGGAGAAAGTCTCTCGGGGGCAGCGAGGGCAAAGGTCAAACGACAGCAATCGAAGTGGACACGGGTCACCGGGTACCTCCCTTTTCAGGGGCAATGATAGCTAATTTTAGAGAGTCCTGCAGGATCCTCACAGACCCCCTTGCCCGGAGTCGGGGTTGCAACTAATCTCCACGATGGGTCGATCGTCCATGGAGGGGAAATCATGGCTGAGAATCATTCTGAAGAGCTCAAATCCCAACAGCATTCTTCTCATCGTTATTCTTCTCATCGTTGCCTTGCGTTCATCAATCAAAAAGGCGGAGTGGGGAAGACGACTCTAGCCATCAATTGTGCCGCAGGGTACGTCCAAATGGGGTACCGGGTGTTGCTGGTCGATCTCGACCCGCAAGCTCACCTTACGACCTCATTGATCGATTCTTCCTCGGTGGATTCCTCACAAGCAGCGAGCCTAGAGCGCATCTCTGAATTTACGATCGAAGCGGCTCTGAGGCGTGAGAAATCGATCGAAGAGTGTATTTTTGAGGTTCCTGAGGAGGGGTTCAGCCTCGTTCCTTCCGACATCAATCTCTCCGCTGCAGAAAACGACCTGTACCAGGAGTTGGGGCGGGAGTTGTTGTTAAAGGACGCTCTTGCGAAGCTTCCCAAGGATCGATTCGACCTGATTATTCTCGATTGTCCCCCCTCCCTCGGGTTGCTTTCACTGAATGCTCTCGTCGCCGCGGATGACGTCATCGTTCCTGTTCAGGCAGAGTATCTGGCTTTGCAGGGGATGGTGCATTTGCGCGAAGTGGTCTCATTGGTCCAACAAAGATTGCATCCTCAATTATCTTGTCGTGTGGTGGTTCCGACGATGGTCGATCTGCGAACCCGCTTGTCCCGCGAGGTGATCGACAGTCTCCGAGAGATCTATTCAGACGAGGTGACGAATACGGTGATTCATTCAAGGGTCAAGGTTGCAGAGGCACCTTCCTTTGGCATGTCGATCTTCAATTATGATCGCAAAGGCCCAGCGGCCCAAGAAATCGCCAATCTGTGCCAAGAAATCGTCGAAAAATTAGGCATTGAGGCTCCAGCTCTCGAGTTGGGCTAAAGATCTCTTTTCTGTTCTCCTGTTTTTTTCTTCAGAGATCCTCTGATTCCACCGATGAATCTTTCATGAGAAGCATTGAATCAGGAATTTGAATCCCAAAAAACAGCAAGAATAGGCAGGTGGAGCCATGGCCAGACCCGTAAACCAGGAAGAGTTGGATTTTTTGAGAGCCATCGAGGATTTCAAAAAGAAAGAGGACAAGTTATTCCTCTCTTGGACTGAGGTTCTGTCGATCATCAAAGATCTTGGCTACAGCAGAAGCCTGAAATCTCGCACTTCAGCGACCGCTTCCTCCAAGGTGCGCCCAAAAAAGGCCGCAACAGCCAAATCGGGGAAAAGCGGTGGGAAAACAGCCTCGAAGGCAAAAAAGAGCGCCTGAGGGGCTTCAGCGGACCAGTTCTCAAATTGGGGGTAAGTCCTTATCCCGAAATGAGAAACGTCAATTCTCGTCGTTGCGACCCTCCCAACGAGATGATAGCCTCGATGTCACAAGTTCTGTTACTGACTTGGAATAGGGGAATTTCCCCAATTTTCGGTCAGTATTGGTTCTAGGTGACTTCGAGCTCTTCAAGAAATGAGTAATTTCTGGGGCTCAAGGGAGGAATCGGGCTGAGGCGCGATCCCTTTCATGATTTGCACCTTCCAAAGTGAAGGTCTTAGGTCCGGGTGCTCAAACCCGGCTTCGAGACACCGTTTGCCAGAGTCACCAGAGTTTGCTGGTTTGTCTGGCGGGTGGGTTGGGATAACGACTATGAATACCATCACCAAAAGAGATTTGGTCCAAAGGATATCTGAAACCACTGGGGTCCAGCAGCAAAAAGCGAAGGAAGTTATTCAACAGTTCCTCGATGCGATCATTCAGGAATTGGCCTCAGGAAACCGTTTAGAGTTCCGCGATTTCGGTGTTTTTGAGCCGAAGTCCAAAGCTGCCCGGATGGCACGAAATCCTCGTACCGGTGACCGTATTGCCGTACCGGAAAAAGTCACCGTCAAATTCAAATCGGGACGGATGATGAAGGAGCGGCTGCAGCCAGAAGCTGCAGAGGACTCCTCTGACTCACCTCCGGCGATCAGCTGAGGATCTTCTTCAAGGGTGTCTCCTGCTGATTCGGGATCTCACTACCGTATCCCCCTCTCGCGTCCGCGAATCTCTGCTGCGGATCGACAATCTGTCCTGTCAGTTCTGGAGAGTACAAGATTGTCCGGTGGTCCGTACACTCGACAACTGGAAGAGCTTGCCAGTGAATCCTTGGGAGTTCCCGTTGTCTCCTGTAGCAGTGGTACCGCTGGTTTGATCCTCGCTCTTCGAGCGCTCGGTGTCAGTGGTGGAGAGGTGATCACTCCGTCATTGGGATTTATCGCCAGTGCCCATGCGATTCGCGCCGTCGGAGCGACTCCCAAGTTCTGCGATGTCTCTGCTGAGGATCTCTGCTGCGGCCCTGAAGAGGTCCTTGCTGCATGGGGGGACGATGTTCGCGCGATTCTCCCCGTGGACCTCCTGGGGGTTCCTGCACCGATGTCCGCTCTCAAGTCGATTGCCATCGATCGAGGTGTTCCAGTGATCGAAGATGCTTGTGAAGCATTGGGAACACGAGTCGATGGAGATCCTTGTGGTTCCCTCGCTGATGCCGCCAGTTTCGGCTTCTACCCCAATAAGATACTGACGATGGGGGAGGGCGGCTTGGTGGCTTGCCGTGATCAGGAACTTGCCAATAGAGTTCGCCAGCTCGCGAATCAAGGGCGTACTGGCCCAGGGTTCTCATTTGAGGGAGAGGGCTATAACTTCCGACTGACTGAGTTGCAGGCAGCTCTGGGAGCAAGTCAGTGGCTCGATCTTGAAGAGCGGGTTTCTGATCGAATTCGAGTGGCAGATCAATACCGAGAACAATTGAAAAGTGTCTCGGGTGTCGAACTTTCTCCTTCTCCGGATTTAAGTGGGGAGCGGAATCGCAGGTCTTGGTTTACGTTTGTTGTCCTGCTGGATAAAGCGGAGTGGCGTGATCATGTGCGTCAAGATCTTGCCGATTCGGGCATCGAGACGGGACTCTATTTTCCGCCGATCACTCAGTTTAAACCTTACGATCAAGCTCCTGGAGGTGATCTTCCCGTCACCGAGTCGATCTCTCCACGCATGTTGGCGTTGCCGTTTTTCCCTGACCTCTCTTCTTTGGAGGTCGAAGAAGTGGTCCTCCGATTAGATCGTTCCCTGCAGAATTGCCTTTCTTGATGATTGAGTAAGGGTTTCGGGGTCGTCGATTCTAGATTTTAGGATTCCTCGCCATTTCATAAAAAAGTGGGCATACTGCATATCGATGTGGGCTTGGGGTCAGTAGCTCAGTTGGTTAGAGCAGCGGACTCATAATCCGTAGGTCCCTGGTTCGAGTCCAGGCTGACCCACTCTCTTCATCATTTCATCACCCATGACATATCAAGGGCTCTCACAAAAAAAACCACTTTGGATCATGTCGATCCAAAGTGGTTGGTCAAAGAGCACCGATTGAACAGATTAGTCTCTGGGAGCCATGCGCGCCCTGAATGCCAAAATGCTCAATCCTAAACCGCATGCCCATGAGATCAGGCTCAAGGGGCGCGGCATGTTTCCGGAAGAGGAAGAGGCAGGCTGCGAAGAAATCGCTTCCCCTTTCTCAGAACTCAATACGACCTCCTGGTCGACTGGAGTCTGTTCCGTAGGCTCTTTCGTGGTATTTTCTGTAGCCACAATGTCATCGGTGATGGTGTCTGAATCAGAATCGAGAACCATCTCTTCATTCTTCTGGCAGCAATCCATCACTTCGACGTCTTGTTGTGCTGCGATCGCTTCTACTTCCATGATCTTCTTCATTCTTCGCGACTCGGTCTGGATGTAGTCAAGGAGCATATCCACTTCTTTTTCAGTGATACGCAAGTTTGGCATCGGCAGCTTGTTGTAGGCTTCAAAAAGCTCGATGGCGATCGGATCCTTTTCGGCGAGCATCTTGTCCGGTTCCTGAATCCAGCGCACGAGCCACTCATGATCTCTGCGGGTGTTGACGTCGAGGAGATTTGGCCCCGGTTTCATCGGCATCCCTGGAAGCCTACCGATTTCGTGGCATGCAGAGCAGCGGGTTCTGAAGATGGATTCCCCTTGAGACAGCCTTCGCAGTTCTGGTGCGTCTTGGTACATCTGGTCCCGACGCATTGGGGACTTGTAGTTGTGAAGCCAGGTACCGATCTCGGTGGCAAGGATGTATGGGTTTTCGAATGGGGATTTCTTCATCCAGCGGCCAGTTTTTTGGTTGCCGATGATCATGCTCAAGTTGTGATCGAAGGGATCCTTGTTGACTTCGGAAATGTAGAGCCCGAGCTTTTTCCGCAAGAGGAGGATGTCCTCTTCCTTGCCCGTGAAAAACTCCCAGCCCTCTTCGATCTGATAGGTCTGCATGAACTGATCCAGGACCTCAGGAGTGTCATGATCTGGGTCGATGGTGATGGAGTACATGAAGACGTCTTTGCCAATTCGATCCCCTAGAATTTGATAAACCTCGGAGAGTTTTGCAGTTTCGAGGGGGCATGCGTCAGGGCAGCGAGTGTAGATGAAGTTGATGAGGACAACCTTGTCCTTAATCAAATCATCAAAGAAGAGAAACTTTTCGCCTTTGCTGCTGGTGAGTTCCACATTTGGGAAATAGTTCCCTCCCCAATGGGCGCTCGCATATTTGCGATCTGATTTCTCCTCTTCGCCTGTTTGGGCGCAGGTATCGGCCGGGGCCGCTGACAGCAACCCTACTAGGGTTGCTGTCAGAGCCACAGTATTAAAGGGCGAGAACTTCATTAGAGGCAGCCTCCGTTGGCTTCGCACCCCAATGCATCATCGGTGGGATCGACTCCGCAATCGCCGAATGGTTCGGGGATTGTTGAGGTTCCACCAAATATGTATCCCAACAAGTGAATGCCATCAGCGACGTCAACCACACCGTCATCGTTGCTGTCCGCTGCTGATTCGCAGGTGAGAGGCAATCCTGAGAAGAGATGTCCCAGGGAGACGATGACGTCACTCACGTCGATTGCGGAATCACCATTGGCATCGCCTCTGATGAATGTTGGCGGTTCACACTCATCGGGGATCCCGTTGGTGTTTTGATCTGTTAAGCCGGCAGCAATATCGCAGCTGTCGAGAACTCCATTGTTGTTGCAGTCATCTCCGGCTACCTGGTCCAGATCGCATTCGTTGATAATGCCATCACCGTCAAGATCGGAATCGCACGGATCGATGGTGCCGTCATTGTCGGTGTCGAGCTGACAGGTGTCGTCCTGGCCATCGAGGTCACAGTCTGCGTCACCGGTCTGATCGACGTCACAGTTGTTTTCAATACCGTCACCGTCGAGGTCGGAGTCGCACGGATCGATGGTGCCGTCATTGTCGGTGTCGAGCTGACAGGTGTCGTCCTGGCCATCGAGGTCACAGTCTGTGCCACCGGTTTGATCAGCGTCACAGTTGTTATCGATGCCGTCACCATCGAGGTCGGAGTCGCACGGATCGATGGTGCCGTCATTGTCGGTGTCGAGCTGACAGGTGTCGTCCTGGCCATTGAGGTCGCAGTCAGCGCCACCGGTTTGATCAACGTCGCAGTTGTTATCGATGCCGTCACCGTCGAGGTCGGAGTCGCATGGATCGATGGTACCGTCACTGTCGGTGTCGATTTGGCAGGAGTCATCGGTGCCGTTGAGGTCACAATCTGCGCCGCCGGTTTGATCAACGTCGCAATCGTTTGTGACGCCATCTCCATCGAGATCGGAATCACAAGGATCGATGGTGCCATCACTGTCGGTGTCGAGCTGACAGGTGTCGTCCTGGCCATTGAGGTCACAGTCTGCGCCACCGGTCTGATCGACGTCACAGTTGTTATCGATGCCGTCACCGTCCAGGTCGGAGTCGCACGGATCGATGGTGCCGTCGTTATCGGTGTCGAGCTGACAGGTGTCGTCCTGGCCATTGAGGTCACAGTCTGCGCCGCCGGTCTGATCAACGTCACAGTTGTTGTCGATGCCGTCACCATCGAGGTCTGTGTCACAAGGATCGATGGTGCCGTCATTGTCGGTGTCGAGCTGACAGCTGTCCACTTGCCCATTGAGGTCACAATCGGCGCCTGCGCTGTGATCGATATCACATTCATTGGCAAGACCGTCATTGTCGATGTCGGGATCACAAGAGTCGATGAGACCATCTCCATCGAAGTCGAGTTGACAAGAATCATCCTGGCCATCGAGGTCGCAGTCTGCTCCAAGAGTTAAATCAACATCACAGTTGTTGGGAATGCCGTCACCGTCGATGTCGAGATCACAAGCGTCGATCAGCCCATCTGCATCGGTGTCGACTTCGCAATTGTCGTCGATTCCATTAAGGTCACAGTCGGGTCCGTTGGTTTGATCGGGGTCACAATTATTCAAGATTCCATCGGCGTCATCGTCCGCAGTCGGCGGTCCGACAAGCGGTATGAATACTTGCTCTTGTGGTCCAACGGCGTCTCCGACTCTGAAGGTCGGCAGGGCCACGGTTTCGACGTACTCCACACCCTCCCAAGTCGGCAGAGGTGAAGGCATGAGATTGACCTGTCCTGGGTTTTCAATATCCCAACGCAGGAGCATCGCATGATCTTCGTGTTGCGTGTTGTGACAATGCTCCATGTAGCTGCCGGCGAACTCGCGGAATCGGAGGGCAATCTCCATTTCATTGCAGCTATCATCCAGGTGTCCTATACGATAAACGTCTTTCCGAGCCCAACGCTCCCATACCGGGGGCGGAAGTCCGTCTTTGGAAAGAATTTGTCCTTCTTCGAAGTGAATGTGGATCGGGTGGCTCCAACCGTTGCCACCATTTTTGATCGTCCAAATCTCCAAATCACCCATGCTAGGAGCGGCGGAAAGACGACGGGGGTCCATCGTAAATCCTGATCCGTCGTCTGTTTTAATCGTCCAGGGGGCACTATCGGTGCCGCTGCCACGTCCAAATTCGAAGGTCCGATGGGTCGCATTGGCGATCTCGTCCTCTGATGGCCTTGGCAATGGAATCATCGTTTTGCCACCGAATTCATATTCAGCAGGATTCATACTTTGATCGATGCCGTTGTATGCTTGGACGCGGAACTCCAGAAACTTGCCAACACACGGGTCACCACCGACGTAACCAGTGGGGGTTACTGTGGCTTGGTATGCTCCAGAGAGGATGTCTTCCAGTGGGATATCCCCTTCAGGTTTTCTACCTCCGGTATGCTCCAGCACGTTAACGAAGTAAAGTTTATCCCCAGGTTGGAATTGGGAGAAATCGACGACGATGTCGTAACGCTCGGCGATTGCATGAGTGGGCAAAATCCCATTTTCTGTTCCGGAGCTGCCGTCAAAGTAAACAGAGTGTTCCATGATGTTGCCGTCGTTGGCGACCATGTGGAAAGGGACTCTGGTCCCGTTTTGATCCACCAAGGCGATCTTGATGTAACGGGAGACTGAACCATTCAGAATACGGAATCGGTACTTTCTCGCTGCTACATTGAAGAAGGGCTTGTACTGCCAATTCGTGAGCAAGTGGTCGCCCATGAATCCATCGGTGTTGAAGGGGTTAAACCAAAGTTGCCCTTCTTGGTCCCAGGCTTTATCAGCGATGACCAGGTTGATGTCGTAATCTCGGTTACCCCAGTCAAGCGAGGCACCACTGGGTAAGCGAAGATTGACTCCGTCGTCGATGGCCTCATTACCGCGATCGACTGAACTGTAGTAGTTCATCATCGCTGCAATTCCTTTGTAGACATTCTTTGCCGTGAAATCGAGCATGTGGTCATGGAACCAATGGGTGCTCATCGTTTCGCGCCAGTCTCCCGGAACATTGATGATGCCGCCATTGCCATCGGGCATACCTGCCCTTGGATCTCTGGCATCCTTATTGATGGAATCGTGTCCGGCAAGGATCACAGGCCAGCGATAATCGTAATACTGACCCGGGAAGAAGAATGAGTTGGTGTATCCATCACTTTCAGCGGGGTTGTGTCCGTTGTGCTCGTGAATCGAAACGGTGTGAAGGCCGAATCCTCGATTGGCGGCAGGATCTAGCGGCAAGCCATTCCAAAGGCGCATCAGGATCGGTTCGCCGTATCGAACTTTGAGCAGTTTCGGTGGGAAGGTGCCATCAAAAGTCCAAAGTGACTCAGGAAGCTGTGTAGGCATCGCAGGATGGAATTTGACCTCAATGCCATTGGTGGTTCCTGCGAAGCTTTGCAAGCCATTAGGGTCTGTGAAAGTATCATGGTAGAGACCGTTTACTCCGAATTCACAGTCTTCGGTATCGCCAGAGCTATGTTCATAGAGATGATCCTGCCAAATGTTACGGAAGCCGAAATTCGTTCTCGCTCCAGTGATCATCGATTGAAAGATCTTCTGTGGCGGGAATTCGGCCCAGCGTTGGTGTGCCCACCCTTCCCCCGGGGGACGCCCTTCGCATGGAAGAGTTGGGCAGGGGCGTCCGAGATAGTCTTCGATACGAACTTTCCACGGGTTTTGGTTGAAATCGTCCGCCATTCGAGTGGCTGAAGTGGTGAGAGCTTGTTGCCCAAGAAATGCCTCAACTTGATCGCCGCTCGGACAATCACCGGATCCAAGGGTTGGAGCAGGGATCGGAAAACCGTCGACGTCGAAACCACCAGGGTACTTTATATTGGCTTCATCTGTTCCGGGAAAAGGCTCTGTCAATCCGGGATCGAGTGTGACTCCATAATCCCTATGACCAAATTCTTCGAAGCGGAGCATCGGTTGTTCGAATTCCAATGCGCCAAAGAGGGGGCTGGGCAAGCCACCTGTCGGTAGGTCGAAGATTCTTCCTAAAAGCAGATCCGCTTCAGGGACCGTGTTGTTCACAGTGAGGATGGAATGATCATCAGGAATCCCGAGTGGGCCTTCCAATGCGCCGTCCATCATGTAGTGCATTCCCGGTGGGGGCGGCAGAAGCTCCTCAGAAATCACGACTGGGACGAAACCCGATTCGTCAATTTGAGGTTCCCCGATGACGAAGGGGACGCTGAAGCATGCGACGGCTAAGAGAGCTAATCCATGCGATTTAAAGCTTTGAAATTTTGGGGAAGTCCCACGAAAGAGATTCATATTCCTCCTCCTCGATGAATATCTGCTTAGTTCACCTAAGTACAAAATGTCATATCGCCACCATTAGATAGTTCTGTAATGACTATTCAACTCAGAATTTTGGCTTTGGCATGATTGAAAGGAAAGTCACGAATGTCAGGTTTGGTAGGATTTCTAGACATCGCTATAGTACCTAAGATGCTCACCTTATTGGACATGCAAGGGGATGATTTCAGCCTCAAATAGTCCGAGGCGGTTTTTTGTATTGGGTTTCGTTATGGATCTGTTAGATCTGGCTCGTTGGGTTTTAAATATTTGGTATTCACTTTGTTGAATCGAGTGAAATGAAGTTGGGGTCAGGAATCGAATTCTGTTGTTCTGTCTTTGCGAATGAACAGAGTCCTTGGAATGAAGGAGCGAGAGATGTCAACAATTCAAAATTGATGACTCTTCTGGTGAGAATGAAGAGTAGATATCTCGTCAACCTGCGATCTTTGTGAAGATTAGGCCAGCTTCCGCGCCCTGAAAGCCAGGATACCGAGGCCTAATCCACAAGCCCACGAGATCAGGCTGAATGGCTTTGGTAAGTTTTTGCCCGAAGAAGTCTTCTCATGATTGGCGAATTTGAGGTTGCCTGGTGCAGCATTATTGGACGTCAATTCAGCTTTAGATTCTGAGTTCTCAGCTGAACTCGAGTCGATCACCATTTCCTCGTTTTTCTGACAGCAATCCATCACCTCAACTTCTTGCTGGGCTGCAATCGCTTCTACTTCCATCACTTTTTTCATTCTGCGCGACTCCGTTTTTATGTAGTCGAGCAGCATTTCCACTTCTTTATCATTGATCCGTAAATTGGGCATCGGCAACTTGTTGTAGGCTTCAAATAGCTCAGTAGCGATGGGGTCTTTCTCGGCGAGCATTTTGTCGGGTTCCTGAATCCAACGAACTAACCACTCATGATCTCTTCGAGTCGTGACGTCGAGTAGGTTTGGTCCCGGCTTCATTGTTGAACCTGGAGCTCTACCTATTTCGTGACATGCTGAGCAGCGGGTTCTGAAGAGGGATTCCCCTTGAGTCAGTCTCCTCAGTTCTGGGGCATCCTGGTACATGTTGGTTCTGCGCATCGGCGTTTTGTAATTGTGCAACCAGGTTCCAATCTCTGTCGCCAAGATATAAGGATTCTCAAAAGGAGACTTTCTCATCCAGCGCCCCGTCTTCTGGTTGCCGATAACCATGCTCAGGTTGTGATCCAGGGGGTCTTTGTTGACCTCGGAGATGAAGAGTCCAAGTTTTTTTCTGAGAAGCAGGATGTCCTCTTCTTTGCCGGTGAAAAATTCCCAGCCCTCCTCGATCTGGTATGTTTGCATGAACTGATCCAAGACCTCAGGGGTGTCATAATCCGGGTCGATGGTGATGGAGTACATGAACACATCTTGACCAACTCGGTCGCCTAAGATCTGGTAAACCTCAGAGAGCTTTGCGGTTTCGAGGGGGCAGGCATCTGGGCAGCGGGTGTAGATGAAGTTGATCATCACGACCTTGTCTTTGATCAGATCATCAAAGAAGAGAGACTTTTCACCTTTGCTGCTGGTCAATTCCACATTGGGGAAATAGTTGGCACCCCAATGCGTGTTCGCTAATCGGCGATCTGGAGCTTCAGTCGTTTGCCCGAAAAGGTTGCAGGGAGCGATAGGCATTGATCCCAGTAGGGCGACTGTAAGTAGAATCAGATTTCGCCGATATGCATGCATTATGGGCACCCCCCGTACTGATCACAGGTGAGGCTGTCTTCCGTAGGGTCAATATCGCAGCCATTTGGAGCGGCGATGACCCCTGTTCCTGTGAAGATGAAGTCGAGGGAGTGAATCGCATCTGCGAGATCGAGGACGCCATCGTCATTGCTGTCCGCAGATTTATGGCAAAGTGAATCGTTACCAACGAACAAGATTTCCAGAGCAAGAATCGCATCAGTAATATCGATGCGATCGTCCCCATTGACGTCTCCACGGATAAAGAAGACCTCTTCGCAACTGTCCGGAATCGCATTGTTGTTGTTGTCCGCAATTCCATTTGCCAGGTCGCAGGAGTCGATGCTTCCGTTGGCGTTACAGTCCTCTCCGGTGCTTTGATCGACGTCGCAGCTGTTCGGAATGCCATCTCCGTCGAGGTCTGCATCGCAGGGGTCGATGGTTCCGTCACTGTCGGTATCGAGTTGGCAGGAGTCGTCTTGGCCATCGAGGTCACAGTCAGCTCCAGCGGTTTGATCGACATCGCAGTCGTTGGGGATGCCGTCGCCGTCAAGATCGGAATCACAAGGGTCGATGGTGCCGTCGCTGTCGGTATCGAGTTGGCATGAGTCGTCTTGGCCGTTGAGGTCGCAGTCGGCTCCGGCGGTTTGATCGACGTCGCAGTTGTCGGGGATGTCGTCGCCGTCAAGATCGGAATCACAAGGGTCGATGGTGCCGTCGCTGTCGGTATCGAGTTGGCATGAGTCGTCTTGGCCGTTGAGGTC
>NHDG01000089.1 GCA_002167285.1 Planctomycetia bacterium TMED53 | reverse complement strand
CCCGGCTCGTTTTGGTGAGCTGCGGCCCCATTGATACAAATGGTTCCGGAGCCCGCCTCTCCAGGCAGCGCATAGGTCACGATCCGGGTTCCCCGGGTGATATTCCATATGTGCACCTGTTGGCCGGGCAGGATATCTGCCGCCTCCAGCAGGTCGGTATCGATGGAGACACTGCCCTCGTAGTCGAGGTCTGCCCCGGTGACCGTCGCACGGTGAATTTTTGAGTGCAGAAGGGTTCGCCGCATGGCGCGAATCCATCCTTTCCCGGCCGGAAAAACCCCCGGCCGACAGCCCTGAATCATATCCCAAGGCTACCCATCGTCTCCAGCAAATCGTAAGACCGTGATATGACCAAGAAACAGCCCCCCAGAGTGACCGTAAAGGTTGCTCCGAATGTCCCATTCATGCAGGATGGAGCGGCTACGTCCGTTGATCCCGGCACCCCGGTCAAGGGGTTAGATGGAGTCCCTGGTCACCCTTGTGTGTCCACGAAGACTCTGCCGGTCACGGACCACGAAAGGGACAACTCCATGGACAACATTTCCTTGCAGACCGATCCTTCCAAATACCGTCACTGGCAAGTGGAAAAGAATGGTCAGGAGATGCGGGTCAATATGAATGTGAACCCGGATCACCCTCTCAAGGACGGCTATGAGCTCAAACTGAACTCCTATGATCTGGGAGTCGATATCGAGCTGGCGGATATCGTGCGCCGACTGCGCTTTGAGCATCCAGAGATCACCTCGCTGGTGGTCAGCAGTGCTCACGAACAAGTCTTCTGCGCCGGTGCAAACATTCACATGCTCGGAGTCTCCAGCCACGCGTGGAAGGTCAACTTCTGCAAGTTCACCAATGAAACCCGTTGTGAGTTGGAAGACTGGTCTGAGCAAGCGGATGTCGCCACCATCTGTGCCATCACCGGCCCCTGCGCCGGGGGTGGTTACGAGCTGGCGCTCGCCTGTGAAGAGATCTGGCTCGTTGATGATGGAAACAGTGCCGTCAGCCTCCCTGAAACTCCTCTTCTTGGTGTACTGCCGGGAACTGGTGGACTCACGCGCCTCGTCGATAAACGCAAAGTGAGAAGGGATAGGGCGGATGTCTTCTGCACCCTCGCCGAGGGATTCAAAGGCAAGAAAGCGCTCAATTGGGGATTGGTCGATGCCCTCGCCCCGAAGTCAAAGTTCAATGACAAACTCTCTGAACACCTCGTTTCAAAACGTGAAGAAAGACCTGGCAGGGAAGAGCGCAAAGGCATCACTCTCGGAGAGATCCCATTTGTCGATGAAGACGATACCCGCAAGTACTCAACCCTGAGCGTCGCCTACGAGAACGATCGCCGCGTGGCAAAACTGGAAATCCAGGTACCGTCACTGGACGGAGCCCCCCAGAGCATCGAAGAGATCCATGCTGCCGGAGATCAGTTCTGGCCACTGAAGTTTGCTCGCGAATTGGAAGACGCCATCCTCGACCTGAGAGTCAATCGACACCACACAGGATTGGTTCTACTGAGCACCCAGGGCAATCTCCATGACATCAAAGCTTGGGATCAAATCCTCATCGATCACAAGGGTGACTGGCTCGTCGACCAGATCACTTACTTGATCAGTCACGTCATCCAACGTGTCGAGAGAACTTCCTGCAGCTTCTTTGCCCTGATCGAAAATGGATCCTGCTTCGGCGGGTCGATGCTAGAGTTGGCTTTGGCCTGTGATCGTCTTTACATGCTCGACGAAGAAGGTGTTGAGATTCAGCGCTCTCCGATGAATGAGGGTTTACTACCGATGACGACCGGGATCACCCGCCACGCCTGTCGCCTCTTGGGTGAAGAAGAGCTTCTGCAAAGTAGCTCCCGGAATTTCGATCGCCTTGAAGCCACCGAGGCTGAAGAGCTGGGGTTGATCACCGAAGCCCTCGACGAGTTTGATTTCGAAGACATGGTCCCCGTCGCCATCGACGAAAGGGTGAGCCTCTCTCCCGATTCGTTGACAGGCATGGAGGCAAATCTGCGATTCGCAGGCCCCGAGAACATGGAGAGCAAAGTCTTCGGAAGATTGAGCGCGTGGCAAAACTGGATTTTCATACGACCGAACGCAACTGGACCGAATGGAGCCTTGACCCTGTACGGACGTCCGGAGAGACCGGAGTTTGCCTGGGATAGGGTTTGAACGGGGGACTCACATGAGCAAGGTAGATCAAAACGGCAAGATTCCCAACAACGTCGATCTTTCGAGCGACAAAAGGCTTCAACGTGCATTGGAACATTGGCTTCCGATGTACATGGAGTGGTGGAACGACATGGGCCCTGTGGGCTTCCAGTCCAAGGACATCTACCTGAGAACCGCTGTCTCCGTCGAGGCGGGCGGCTGGGCGAACTTCGACTACGTCAAAATGCCCGACTATCGCTGGGGAATCTTCCTCGCTCCCGATGGTGGCGGAGAACGCACCATCGGATTCGGCGACCATTTTGGCAAACCAACCTGGAAAGAAATCCCCGGAGAGTACCGCGGAAATCTTCGCCGAATCATCGTCACCCAGGCAGATACCGAGCCCGCTTCTGTGGAACAGCAGCGCTACCTGGGTAGCATTGCCCCCTCTCTTTACGACATGAGAAACCTCTTCCAGGTGAATGTTGAGGAAGGTCGCCACCTATGGGCTATGGTCTACCTGCTCTTCCGCTTCTTCGGAAAAGACGGTCGCGACGAGGCGGAAGAACTCCTGAGTCGCAGAAGCGGTGACGAAGACAAACCCAGGATCCTCAATGCTTTCAACGAGCCTTGTGACCACTGGCTCTCATTCTTCAGCTTCACTCACTTCACTGATCGAGACGGTAAGTTCCAGCTCGCTTCCCTCGCAGAAAGCGGTTTCGAACCGCTGGCAAGAACCTGTGAGTTCATGCTTACCGAAGAAGCCCACCACCTCTTTGTAGGAGAAACCGGGATCGATCGAATCATCAAACGAAGTGCGGAACTGACGATCGAGACCGATGGCCAAGCTGAAACCGCCGGGGGAATCCCCCTCGACATGATCCAGAGATCGATCAATTACTGGTTCAGTTACAGCCTCGACCTCTTCGGAGGAGAAATCTCCTCCAATGCAGCAAACTTCTTCGGAGAAGGGCTGAAGGGCCGCTTCAAAGAACCGGGCCGCTACGAGGACCACATCATGAAGGACGGAATCAAGGTGATTCCCATCGTGAAAAACGGCGTCGTCGTTGAAGAAGAGATGCCCTACCGTAACACTCTCAATGAGGTTCTCCGCGAGGAGTACATCGCTGATTGTGAGAGGGCTCTCAGAAAGTGGAATCGCACCCTCGAAAAGAGTGGCCTCGATACCCGATTCAAACTTCCCAACCGCCGCTTCCACCGGGCACAGGGGATCTATTCCGATCACCACTTCGACCCCGAAGGGAACCTGATCACTGAGGAAGAGTTCCGCGCCAACATGCACGAATGGATGCTGAACACCGACGACAATGACTACCTCAAGTCGATCATGCACCCGGTCACTGAACCGGGAAAGATGGCGAACTGGATTGCCCCGCCCGCCAGAGGGATCAACGGCCAAGAAGTCGACTTCGAATACGTTCGTCTTTAATCACGAGAAACAGCGAAGAAGAGAGCCTGCAGTTCAAACTGAACTGCGGGCTTTTTTTATCATCAAATCGGCTGACCACCACGGGGGATCGTCTCTCCCCTCAATACCTCTGCAAGGGTCCTTAAGTGCAAGGGACGGGCACCGTGAGCACACAAGACAGCGACCGAGTCACCCGTTGGAAGCGACTCCAGATCCCTGGGGTCCTCCAGTAGCAAAACGATCATGAATACACTACTCGCCTCGCAAAGAGACAAAGCCTCCTGAAGATCTGCCTGAAGGCGAGCTCCCTGGATGGCGACGACGATTTGCGACTTTTCAGTTTGGCTCTGCCAGTCCACTGCCAACTTCTGCAGATCCTGCGCAGTATCAAATTTCTGGACCGATTGAAGCGCGGGTACTTCCTCTTGCAACAACTCCAACTCGGTCGCTGGACGTGGATCCTCAACGGGGCTGTGAGAAAAGTTTTGGGGTAACACGAGGTGCCAGCTTCCTGCCAATGGCAAAGAAGGAAGCTCACCCCTCAACAAACTGACCCCTCCTCGACAGATCTCCAGGGCGACCTCTCGACCACTGCGACTTGAGGGTTCCCGTTCGGATACCGAGCCTCTTGAAAGCTGATCTAATCTTAGAAGGCTCTCCCGGTGGTCATCATCTTCCTGGCTGAGTAGATCTGTCAGCCGCCGATGAATTTGCCTTTGAAGCTCAGGAGTATGGCTGACGAGCAAAACATCATGGCCCGCCCTCAGGGATTTCTCTGCGAGATCTCCCGGGGAAAGCTCCGAAACTCCACCCATTTCGAGGCAATCGGTCATCACCACACCTGAAAAATCGAGCCCACTCCTCAACTCCCCTACCGCAGCAGCAGATGTGGTCACGGGGTTTTTGGAATCGAGCCCCATGGCGATGACGTGACTGGTCATCACCATTGCAGCACCTGCCGAAGCAGCGCTACCGAATGGTTCCAAGTCTTGACTCATTCCCTCCGCATCGGTCGCCGGCAAACCAAAGTGCGGATCGATGGTCACTCTGCCCAAACCTGGATAGTGCTTCCAACAATCGGAGACTCCTGCAGCGCGCATCCCTTGACCGATGGAGGTGGCTAATGAGATCGCGATCTGTGGATTTGAGCCAAAGGAGCGGGAACCGATACCTCTGGAGTCGGCGCAAGAAACGAGGTCTACACACGGAGCCAAATTGACGTCGATTCCCAACTCGGCCAGTTCCAGACCCGTGTGCCAGCCCTGTTCCCAAGCGAGCTCAGAGGCCTTCTCCGGATCTGACAGCGCCATCGAACCCAAGCACATGTTTCCAGGGAAGAAGGTCAGCCCATCCGGGAAGCGAACGACCCTTCCCCCTTCCTGGTCGATGCAAACATGAAGTGAGTCACCGCAGATCTCCCTTAAACCCGAAGTCAGCTCTTTGACTTGATCAAGGGAATTGATGTTCCTGCGAAACAGAATCACTCCGCCAGGTTCAATCTCTTCCAGCAGATCCCTCGTCTCCGAATCGATCGTCGGAGCGGGAATTCCCACCCAAAGCCGCCTGCCTGCTCGTATTGGATCTGCATCATCAGACATGTTTGAAGAATATCCTCTGTCAGTAAAAGAATCAGTAAGGAGTTCCGTAAATCATCACTTGATACAGGTCTTGCTAGCCATCCCTTCTTGAAAAGGGGACAATAAACCTATGAATGAACAAATCCCATCCTCACTGGATCCACGATTGGCAAACCTGTTCCTGGGAGACCTCGATCAGGTCAGCGAAGCATGCATCCAGTTGATCAATACCGTCTTCGATGATCCGGAACTCGAACAATCGATGATTGAGCGCCTCCAGGAGCTCATCGACGGCGAAGAAGGATTCCTTCCCGGAGAACTCTGCATGGCGCTCATCCTTGGTGAGTTGCGGAGTGCTCCGGCGACGACCGTTTTTCTTCAAGCTCTCAGAGAAGAAGATGAAATGCTTCAGCGTATTTCTATTCGCTCACTGCAAAGAATTGGAGATCCCGCTTTTGAGGCGCTTCTGGAAATGTTGGAAGATTCAACCTTGGAGGGGGAGACCTCGGCCCTTGCGATCGAAGCCCTCGAAGGAATCTCTCTTCATCAACTTCCCCAGCAGAGAGCCTCCATCGAAGAGCGTCTGAGACGTGATCTTATGTCGACTCAACTCCCACTACAGCGCAGGGAAGCCTGTGCCACCGCCCTCTCTCATCTAGGAATGGCAGATGCCACCGACTTGATTGAGACGGTTCTGCAGCGCGACTTCCCCCACGGAAATGTGCTGTTGGAAGAAGCGGTAGAGTCTCTGAAAGAAAATCCGCAAGGCCAGAGTGGGATCGCAGAAGACCCGATAGAAAATGTTCTGGGATGGCTGGAGTTGGATTTGGTTCCCGGTGCGGAGATCGAAATCGAGCCGCTTCTTCCCGGAGGTAACCCCCCCCGGGAAGAAACAGATCTCACAGAACATTAAACTTCTTCGAAGAACCATGGCTTCAATACTTGAAGCTTGCTCTCGTAGTCTTCCGGATCGAGAAGCCAGTTCGTGCAGGCCACCGAGGAGAGCAAGCTGTTGCCATCCTGGGGGGTGAAGCAGAAACCGGTGATCCAACGACCGTCAACCACTGACAGAGTTTCATGCGGAATGACGGTCTGATTGAGAATACGACCGAAGAATCCATGGTCCCTACCAAAGCTGAAGACCTGATTGGCAGATTTTTTATAGGTGACTGCCAAGCGATCATTCTCTTTGATCAACTCCATCAACTGCTCGACGGAGGTGTCCTTCTCGACACGAATGCGGAACCTCAAAGTGTGCATGTACTGGGAATTCAGCTTCACCGCACTCGAATAGAGATTTTGGTAGCTGAGGTTCATCGTCTTGAAGAGGTGGTGTGCATCCCTTGCATGGTGAGTTCCGAATGAATCGTCCTTATGCTTCCCGACTTGTGGAGAAGGTGCAAAGCCAGCGTCCTGACTGACATCGTTTGCTCTCCTCATACATACGAAATCTGCGGAAACCAAATTTTGAGGCTGACGGCCATTATCCATCGCGAGAGTCTTGAGAATCGCTGCAAGATTGTGAGTATTGCACGATACGACGTGAAGGAATCGGTCTTCACCAGGAATCAACGCTTCGTCATTGATCCCACGGGCGTACATCTTTCCGAATCCGAATTCGGAACCTTGGGCGATAAAACCCTTCACCTGAGTTGCGGATTCGTAAAACTCCGCTTTGTTCGCAAGTCCTGCACCAGACGGTGTGCAATCGATCACCACTGCAGATCTTTCGATCGCTTCCCTGGTTTCGAATTCAGCTTTGAGGCCTAATTTTTCGAAGCCAGACATCGCTTCCGATGAGGTCGAAAGTTTTGCTCCCCTATCGAGAAGTGTTTTCACTTTCGACCTATCGGTGAAGAGAGGACTCCGTTTGTTAAAGGTGACCTCGTCGATTCCCAGCTTTTCCTTAAAGTGGCAAAGAAGCCCGATGAGAGGCTCTCCGATGGTCCCCGTGCCGATGACGTGCACTGTTCTGGACATAGATGTTTCCCCTTTTTGAAACGACCGGGGCCAACCACTGGGTCAACGTGACACCGGGGAAGGCCCTTACTACCATCATTGTAGTCCTCGAAAGATACTCATGCGAGCAATGTCACTTGCGGCATTGCACATTGCTTCAACCTTCTAGAACCTCATGTAATCGCCCGAACTCGTAACTGCCGAGCAGGATCTACCGGCGAAAAGGGCCGCAAAAAAAGGGCCCCGATGCCTTAGCATCGGGGCCCTTTCCAACCACTCGAACTGAGCCGGTCTCTATGGAACCGGGGTCGGAACAGGGGTCGTAAATGGAACCTCGACCAAATCGATCACCGGTGCCACGTCTCCCTGAACAAAGTTCGAGTAAAGCAGAATCACAAAGCGCAAACTCTCAATGGAGTCATCGAATAGTGCGGGATCGCTGACCAATCCGAGAGAATCACCGGTCAAACCGGCACTCTCACCACTGGAGCCAAATCCTTCGTAGAGCACTCGATGATTGCCAAAGTTACCGCCGTCACCCGCTTGCTGAACGACGATGGCGTTGGAAACCTCACTTAACCCGGAAACCGTACCTTGATCATTCACCAAGGAATAAGGCACCGAGTAAGCAGAACTGAACTCCTTGCCGAAGGAGAAGAATGGTCCTTCGACAGGGGCAGGAGCGACATTGATTCCTTCAGCGAATCCCAATGGAGTCTCGATACGAATCCAACCAGGAGAGCCGTTTCCACCGGAGGTCGAACCTGTTCCCGGGTAAGGGAGACCAGGAGCGGGGGGAAGGCCATTGGCGTTACCACCGCTAACATTCAAGGTTGCTCCGGGGTCGATCACCACGCGACTCTTGCCGCGAATACGAATCACACCACCGGCACCAGCACCACCGGCACCACAACCTTCAGGAGACAGGAATGAGTCTCCACCTCGGGCATTGATGAAAGCAGTATCTCCCACGTTCAAAGGACCGCCTGCGGAGATCTCTAGGTATCCACCACCACCCCCTCCACCGGTTGCAGCAAGGGCAATGGTGTTTGCAGAGTCGAAGAGGGCTCCCCCTCCTGCTCCACCCAATCCACCAACTTCGAGCGCGATGCTCGAACCAGGATTGTCTGGGTCGGGAACGAAGAAGGAACTGCTACCGTAATCACTGCCGCCACTCCCCGCATTGGGGAAGACCGGATTGCAGTCCCCTGCACCGGTACCATTGAGGCCGTCTTCAGCAAATCCTCCGCCGCCACCTCCGCCGGCTGAACAGCCCGCCAGAGGATCACCTGCGACAGAATCCGCTCCACCCGCCGCTGCAATCAGATCGGGAGGAACCGAGCCGCCGGGGTCTCCCCCTGGAGGCACGCCCGTGAAGACCAGGGAAGCTGGGACCCCAGCAGGGATTCCACCATCTTCTCCATTGGTCAATGTGGCACCGTCCACGGCTGAGCCTCCTACTCCTCCGGCACCACCACCGGGTCCCGGAACTCCACCGGCTCCAGCAACAGGATTCGCAGGGTCAGTCAGAATGTCAGGAATACCTCCGGATTGGCCACTGACGTCGATGGTGCCAGCGATATTGACGAATCCGGTAGCCCTCATGTAGAGAGACTGACTTCCGGTCGCCTCGACAACAGCTCCATCAAGAACCTCGAGATTGCCAAACTCAAAGACTCCATCCACACCGATCACCGGCAATTCGACACCTCCAAAAGTGGTGATCGTTCCGGCATCGGTATCGATAAGGTAAGGAGAATCAACGGTGGTAAAGGTCACATCCGTGGATCCATTTCCAACCTCGATGACGCCGGCGGAGATTCCGTAGGAAGACCCAGCACTCTCTGCAGGAGTCGGATTCAACGAAATGTCATCCACCGAACCTGGTGCAACAAGGCTGCTATTGGTCTCAAAGAGAATCAAACCGTCACCACCGTCACCGGCCTGCATCAGGTTACCGGTGATCGTCTGGTTACCGCCTTCTCCTCCGACTGCCGAGATGACCGCGGTCGAGCCGACTTCGAGATTGCCGCTGGCACGTATGACCAGGCTGCCACCTCCGCCACCACCACCAGCTCCAGAGTTAGCTCCGGCAACACCGGTTTGTCCGGCTCCACCGTCAAGATTGATGGTTCCCGTGATACGGACAGCTCCATCGGCGACGACCATGATGGCTCCGCCACCACCGCCTCCACCACCACCATTATTGATGATCGGGGGGGCTGTCGTCGGCTGGCGACGAATCCCTGCACCACCACCGCCACCTCCACCGCCACCGGTGAGATTGAAGCCGAGACCATCAGCGACAGGCCCTCCTCCGACTCCATTCAATCCACGGTTTACAACAGTGAAGCCATTTTCGTTGATCGCGGTCTCACCAGGTGCAGCACCGCCTCCGCCTCCACCACTTCCGGGTCTGGCGACGAAGATGGCTGCAGGAATGATGACATCGACGTCACCCCCTTGAGATCCGCCAAAATCTCCTGCGGTTGCAGGAGTGATGGAATCGAGTGTCTGGGAAGCACCATCGACGGTGATGGTTCCACCTGTTCCACCTTGACCTCCACCAGGGCCTGCAGCTCCTCCTGCTCCTCCATTGGCGTTGTCTCCTTGAATTCCGTCTTCACCCGAGAAATCGAGATCTGCAGCAAGAGAGAAGACGAGGTCATCGACATTTCCGGTGCCTGAACAACGGAAGATCAAAGGAGTCGGCTGAGGATTGGGGAATGAGAGTTCAGCACCCTGCTCGATGATCATCGTGCGGGCATGGAACTCACCTGGTACCGGACCGATCGGTAGCACCTCGAAAACGTTAGCAGGATCGGTCACATTGAAAATCGATCCGTTTCCTTGGTTCAACTCGTAGACGTTATCCGCCTGAAGAATCACATCGACAGTTCCCTGGCCGACATCTCCACTGAAATTGAACTCATTGCTACTGGGGTTAAAGCCGAGCGCTCCACTTCCCCAAATCGCAGTTCCTCCAGCGGAAAAATCGAAATTGGCCGGGGTGACGAAATCTTCGACAACACTGCCAGCTGGGACCACTGCGGAATCGTTGGAGACGAGCATCGTTCCCGATTCCCAAACTCCGGCATCGTCAGAAAGAGCCGTCACCGGAATCGGGTTACTCGCTTGCATGCGAATGCGGATCGGCAGCGGACCTCCAGTGTCAGGAAGATCGATATTGCTGTCCCAGTTGAAAACCATCTCACTGCCACCATTGAGCCCGAACGCGGCCTGATTTGTCAGCAGCAAGCTGCCAGGACAAAAACCGAGCCCACGGAAGTCTGAATCGGGATCGTCATAAGCGGTGCAAGGTTGCCAGTTGCCAGAGTTGGTGGGATTTTCAAACTCAGGAATAAAGTCGTATCGCCCCTTCGAGGGGAATGAACCGATCACGAATCTCAGAGGGATCACTCCTGTTCTGACTCCACCTGGCATCAATCCGGCGGTGACGTAAGGAGGCATATCTGAAAACTCACCTGCAGCGATCGCAGACACCAATGGGATGTCGATATTCGAACTGTTGAGTGGCAAGCCTGCAGTCGCAGCAGTGAGGCTGAAGGTCAGTGCTGAGGTGTCCCCTGAAGGGATGATCCCGGCGGGGATTTCAACACGAACCGCTTCCATCTCTGCCGGCAAATCGTAGTTCGCCCCTGGATCCAGTCCTGCGGTCACATTTGGAGAAGTGAGCGTACTGGTTCCATCATCGACGGTCGCTCCGGTCACACCATTGAGGTTGTAACCGTAGATCACGACTTCATCGGGAAGGACTTGGCCAGCAGCATTTGCCAAAAGCTGATTACCGTTGTCGCCGATGGCGTAACCCACAATTTCAGGGGCAGCGTTAAAGATTCCGGCACCGGCAACGATGCCATCCACCAACAAGGTCACTGGACCGCTACGTGCACCCCCAGGAACCATTGCTGTCAATGTCGATACCGCACCACATGCATTTGGATCGGTCGGGTCTTCAGGAACAACGTTGACCGAGAGTATCAGAGCATCGATTTCAGCCTGACCGCTGAAGCTGCTCATCACGACCCTATTCCCCCCCGTATCAGAGAAATTCACTCCGGAGAAGGTCAGGACCGTACCGGGTCCCCCCTGATCTGGTGTGACGTCATTGAGCAAGGGCTGATCGCAGACCGGAGGAGGTGGAGGCGGGGGAGGATTGATGATCGGCGGTTCACCAAACTGAACACCGAAACGATTTCCCGTGTTGCAACCCACTTGGATCAACAACACCCCGATAAGTACCAGCAATGAAAGTAACGACCGGTTCAATCCGGTGAACCTCTGAGCGTCGAGCACGGGGGCTCTCCTTTCCCTCGGAAAATGCGCCTGACTGATTCAGGCACTGCGACCTTCGGAACGATGATCCGAAGCCGAGGTTGTCTGCTTCATTTCCTTCAAAACTAATCGCCTCAAGCAGGGATCTCTCAAGGATCACCTCTAAAAGATCCTCGAATCGATCCTCGAGTCGATCCTCAGTGACCATCGCCACCGAATACCCAACTCAATTGAGGCTCAAGCTGTCGCGGGCCAATGACGAGAGTTGAACTCAAACTCAGCAAAGAAGCTGACCCGGTTCCAGTGACACTTGAAGTTCACCCAGCGAAAACGGGTGCTCCATCAAATCGTCAAAGTCTCACAAAAAGCCTGACTCCTAGTTCAAAACTGCAGTGGATCTACAAAACTCTTCGGGCTAGGTTTCCACCTTTAGGACTCACACTCAAAAGAGCAAACTTCTGGCCATTTAAAGAATCACCCTAAAATTGCCTCCAAGGAACCAAAAATAGGACAATAGCCAGTCCCCAATACTCCATCTGAGCGCTATGAAATTGACGTTTGGAAGCCAACTGTGCCACTTCTGACACGCCGCTTCGAAACTTTCCCCACCCCCCAATTTCCACTCCGTGGATCCAAACTCTGACCCAAAATTACAAACTCTGTGATCCGTATTTGCTTGAGGGTCTCTTCTGGGAATCCCATCAAAAATAGGAGCCTTGTACTCCCCGAAGGAGAGCACCAGCACACACACCCCACTCTCCTATCCAACCCGGATGAGGGCTGTTCAAGAGGTGGACTGACCCAACAACAAATGACCCTTCAAACAGCAGAGTATCGTATCCTGGAGGCTTCAGGAGTCAAGATCGGGAGACTGGCGTTAGATCTCTAATGGGGGCAAAATGCGGCCGTTGGCCAGAGCCCCGGCTCACCCGCCAGAGGCGCTTTGGCGCGTCGAGGATCTTCGTGACGGGTCGAAAGCCCCCGAAAGGCGTAATTTTGAAACGTCCCCTGGGAGAGTTGTTTGGCCGAGAATTCGCCCTCATCAAACGGATATTGGCTGTTTTCCGCCGAAAATCGGCCACTCCTAAGAGCCCTCCCAGTCCCCCTCGCAAATCACTCCCCGCCCGGCCCGCTGACAAAAAGAGACTGAAGGAGGGGAATAAAGCGCGTAGAACCCCCTCGGCAGCGCCTTCGCCCGGAGGTCATCAGGGTGACCAAAGTGCTCATCGAAATCGCGCCAAAAAAACCCCGAGGCAAGTCAGATCCGCCCCCGTCAGGTCTGCCCCACTAGAGAGGGAGATCGCCCACTCTCCCGCTGATCCCTTCGCCTCAACCGTTGGATCGGTCGTTTTTCACCTCGTAATCATCATGATCCTGATCCCGATTTGGACTCCTGAACCCACCCCGGATCGGCAACCTTCCCGTGTCGTCATCCGTTACCTACCCCGCGAAGAACCGCAAAAAGAAACCGTTCCTGATCCTGTCGAAGTCGTCGAAGACACCCCACCGATGGAAGAACCGGAGAAGCCGGAGGAACCCATCGAATCCGCATCGACGGATGAAACGAATCCAGCTCCAACGGATCAAACCCTTGAATCGACGAGCGATGACAATTTGATCACTGCGGATGCAGAGGGAGGTGTATTCGCCCCGAGCCGCACAGGAGGTGGTCGGGTAAGTGCGCTCGCATACCACGGAGGTAGCGCCGAAACCGAAGCTGCAATCGATGCTGGAATCGATTGGTTGATGCGGCATCAATCCAAGGATGGTAGTTGGTCTCCCGACCGATTCGATGCTGAGTGTGCTGACAAGGATCACCTTTGTGATGGCCGCGGATATCCTGAACACCGTGCAGGGATCACCGGCCTTAGCCTACTCGCGCTCCTCGGTAATGGGCATCCTCCCAGTGCCAGCGGTTCTCCAAGGGAACAAGCGGCGTGGAGAGCGCTCAATTGGTTGATAGAGCATCAAGATGCTTCTGGCTGCATTCGCAGTGGCCCCGGTGAATCTCCCCGTAATCTCTACGATCATGGGATAGCAACTTTTGCCCTCTGTGAATCCGCTGAGTTGATGGCAAATCAGAGCATCGAAAAACATGCCCGTATGGGATTGAACTTCATCTTTCAAAGTCAACAACCCGGTGGCGGTTGGGACTACGTCCCTTCACCGACCTTACGCAATGATCTCTCCATCACCGGCTGGCAAGTCCTGGCGATTCATGCCGGTAGAAAGTTAGGACACCTTCCTCCACCAGAAGTGATTGCAAAGCTGGATCGATACCTTCTGCGCTGTATCGACCATGCCGGCAATGCGACTTATGCAGATCGAGGAAGAGGGCGTGGACGCGGTGGATACGGAATCGATGCGGTGGGACTCCTCACCCGTCTGACCTTGGGCCACTCACCACTGTCGAGCCAAAGCCGCAAATCCGCCAAAAAGATTGTGCAAAATTTGCCAGACCCCAATGCCCGTCAAGATTGGGATCGAGAGCCGCAATCGATGTACTACTGGTACACGGCCACGTTGGCCTTATTTCATATGGGCGGACCAGAGTGGAATCGTTGGAACTCGGCGATACAGCAAAGCGTCCTGCCTCTGCAGTTAACTGAAGGAGAGGGTCGAGGTTCCTGGGACCCTGATCCGAACTGGATAGGAAAAGCGGGGGGAAGAGTCGCCCAAACAGCCATGGGAGTCTTGACCTTCGAAACCTATTTCCGCTACACGCCACTCTACCGACAACTCGGAATACGCCGCTAATCGACGAATCTATGCCACAGATTGCTGTAGTCTCAGGATGTCATGCAAAGAAATTCCACATCGAGTAAACTAGTTTATCTCCTGGCACCCGGGTGTCTTCGAGCCTAAGCCATTGAAAGTAGGATCACTAAATGAGCATCTTTGACAAACTCCTCTGGGGCGTTTTGATTCTGATCCTCCTTCTCGCCGTCGCCGCCGGCTTCCTATTTGGATTGCCCAGTTCGATTCCTGATGTCGCTCTCAAGTCTGAAAAGATCACCATGCAGGAGCTCGAAATCAATTTGACCCCTGAACAGAAAGCGGTGCTCAATGAAAATTTGACACCGGCACCTGTCGAAGGTCAGACGCGCCCCGCAATCGTGCGTAAAAAAGAAGTGTTCCGAATCAACCGCCCTCTGATGAGAAAACTCGCCAATAGGACCGAGTGCCAAAGAGAATTGATGAATGCATCCAGTGAACCGATGGAAGATGGCTCGCTGAGAATCTTCGATATCAAGGCAGGATGCCTTCTCGACAAAGTAGGCCTTCAGAACGAAGATCGCCTGAAAATGGTGAATGGTCAGGCACTCGACTTCACTTCGGTGGGTGCGATCTTCACTACTCACTCCGACAGTCTGGCAAAGCTGCAATCTGGCCAGCCTGTCGTAATACAAATCGAGCGACGGGGCCAACTGGTCGCTTTAGTGATCGACCCAACAGGCATTTGACCCCGCCGCTCTTAATTTATTTGATTTGACTCAGCGTTATTCAGCGCTGGGATTCGAATCTTTCGCCCTAGCGACAGTGCGGTTGTAAATCGTCTTTACATTGACTCCCAAATCACGTGCCGCACGTGTTTTGTTGCCACCATGGTGATCCAATACTTTTTGGATGTGAGCATCCGTCACTTCCATGAGCGACATCGTCACAGGATACCCGGTGAATCTGGGGGCAGTGACAACAGCATTCTCGACGATAGGCTGCGGAGAATTTGCGATCTGTTCACGAATCTCCTCACCATTGATCGATTCGCCACCGCTAAGCAAGACGCATCTTTCGAGGACATTCTCGAGCTCACGAATATTGCCGGGCCAACTGTGCTTTACGAGCACCTCCACAGCACCACTGCGCAACTCGGGAACATTGATCCCCTTCTTACGAAGATTATCGAGGATCGCCTCAACAAGATGAGGGAACTCCAACTCCCGATCTCTCAATGGGATCAACTCAACATGTACCACGTGAATTCTGTAGAAGAGATCCAAGCGGAAACGACCCGCATTCACTTCTTCACGAAGATCTCTATTGGTGGCGGCGATGATTCTCACATCGATAGCCTTATCCTCATTCGAACCTACGGCACGAATCCTTCCGGATTGAAGCACACGCAAGAGCTTGACCTGAGCTTCCATAGGAAGATCGCCAATCTCATCGAGGAACAGAGTTCCACCATCTGCTTTTTCGATCAGACCGGTTTTATCCCTGTCGATCCCCGTGTAAGAGCCTTTGAGAGCACCAAACAACTCACTCTCTACTAAGGACTGTGGAATCGCACCGCAGTTCAAAGTGACCCAAGGACCACTAGACCTCTTGCTGGTCTGATGAACTAAACGAGCGACAAGGTCTTTACCTGTTCCACTCTCACCTTCGATAAGGATGGTTGAATCAGTCGGCGAAACCGCTGACAAGGTCCGAAGAACGCGTAGCGTCCGCGGATCGTTACCAGCAACAAAAGTGTCATTTCCTCCGGACTCATTGAAAACCGGAAGACGTAGAATCGATGGCTTGTGAGCGGCACCGGATTCGGCAAGTGGTTGACTCATGGGGTCACTTCCTCCCTGACGAGGATCTCGTCTTTGTAATTATCAAAAAGGTCGGCAATGCGAGGATCAAACTGCTCCCCCCTGCCTGATCGAATATTCTGCAGTGCCACATCGTGTGACAGTGCAGAGCGATAAGATCTGTCACTAGTCATGGCATCGAAGGCATCAACCACGGCGATGATTCGAGCCATCAGCGGAATCTGCTCTCCACTAAGACCTTCCGGGTAGCCACGACCATCCCACCTTTCATGATGGTGAAGGACCGCCTTAACACTCGGAGTAAGAAATGGAACTGGAGAGATGATTTCTGCTGAAATTTCGGGGTGTCGCTGAATAGCTTTGTATTCTGCATCCGTCAACTTGTCAGTTTTGTTCAAAATGTCTTCATGAATGCCGATTTTTCCGACGTCGTGCAGCAAAGCTGCATAACCGAGAGTCCTTAGCTGACCCCGGTCTAAGCCGGCGAATTTCCCAAGCTTCAGAGCCATATCCCTGACTCTGACCGAATGGCCATTCAAGTATCGATCTTTGCTTTCGAGGGCAACCAACAGAGCCTCGACAGTATCGCGCATTCCCCTGATCTCATGCACATTCAATGCACGCAATCGAGCTCTCTGCATCGAGGTAATGAAGTCGTCGACGTCGTATGGCTTTGTGATGAAGTCTGTTGCACCAGACTGCATCAAGTCGACCGCATTTTGTACTGTTCCGTCACCTGTCGTCACCACGATGCTAAGGTCGGGATCTTCCTTGATTGCGCTTCTGACCAAGTCGTCTCCACGCATTCGTGGCATGTCGAGATCGGTGACGAGGATGTCCCAATGCTGCTCACGAATTTGCTCTAATGCTCTTTCGCCGTCTTCAACGAGGACCGGCTCTGGCCAGCCATCTGCTGACAAGATTGCTGACACCAGCTCTCTTGCCCCGGGGTCGTCGTCGGCGACAAGAATCTTCAAATCTTCAACCTTCATCGGCCCCCCCACGTTTCTCCGAAGGGTTCACTCGCGGCTATCGAATCTTCGTGATCCCAACGATCGAGGAGTTTTTCGTGCATACGCTCAAATTGCTCTTTGAGCCAATGGGAGGATACGGAGGTATTCATTTCCCCCACGAGACGACTGCCATCTGATTCAGCACTGGATTCACAGTAAATCTTCACGGCTTCAAGTAACTCTTCGACGTTTCCCTGCCACTTCCTGTTCATGAAATCTGGCAGCACGAGAGTCTCAAATTCATCCCAACGATTTTTGAAATCTTCTTTGAAGGAATGGCTCCAAATCTGGTAGCGGGCGATAGGTGCAATATCCTCTGGACGCTGACTTAAGGGCGTCAGGGCAAAGGAACCTGCTGGCTTCATCTCATCGATGATCGCCTGAGTCTTTAGATCTGGCTCATTGCGGAAACCAAATACCAACCTTGGAATCTGGTCTGAGTTCTCGAAAAGGGCAGATCGAAGCTCTTGGAGCACCTCTGCTGAAATCTTCTCGGCACTGCCGATGTAAATAGTTCCCGCCCGATTCAACATTGGATTCCCCTGGGAATGATCTTCGAGCTGTTGGACTTTGAAGGACTCTCCGTCGAGGAATCGAATACGAGATCCTGCAATGCAACCGGTCGCGTGGATCTTTCGGGCAGCGAGTTTCTTCCCAACTCCATCTTCACCGAAAAACACCACAGGTTGACGGGAGTCACTGACCTCCAAAACGAAGGACCATAGACTCTGGATCAGAGAACTGTTTCCCACAATCGGGTCGAATCTATCCGAGGTGGTCAATCGACTCTCCTACTCGGCAATGACTTCCCGACGAGTGCCAAAACCGCATGGTCATCCTCTCGAAAAGGAAATCCTTTCCGAAAAGTCGGCAAAAGTTCGTCGTCAATGAAGACTAGCCCGCTGTCGGGAAATTCGTCAAACCAGGGAGGGCGTAGGGAGAGCTAATCTGCCCTCAGTAGGCAGTAGAAGCTTCATATTGTAAAAATAGAGAATTATCGAGCTGCCTGATCGGAGGAAACCGGAGATCCACCGCGATCAAAGATGGATTTCCCACCCTGCGCCCGAGTGCGATCCCCCACCTTGTATTCATCGGCGTTCGTTGCCATCCAATCGTCAGCCTCATCGATCTTGACGACAACCCTCCGCGAGACACCCTGCTCCTCCATCGTCACGCCATAGAGACGCTCTGCTTCTCCCATAGTGACCCTCGAGTGGGTGATCACAAGAAACTGAGAACTCTTGGCAAACTCCTGAAGAACTCTGACGAATCTGCGGGTATTCGCTTCGTCGAGCGGAGCGTCAACTTCGTCAAGAATACAAAAGGGGCTCGGCCTAGTTTTGAAGAGAGCAAAGATCACTGAGATTGCAGTGAGTGCTCGCTCTCCACCAGAAAGCAATCTGAGATTAGAGATCCGTTTGCCAGGTGGCTTTGCGATCACTTCAATCCCGGCCTCCAATGGATCCACCTCTTCGTCGTCCAATTTCAGATCCGCACTACCTCCACCGAACATCAACGAGAAAATCTCTCTGAAATGCTCGCGAACTTCCTCGAAGGATTCTCTGAAAAGAGTTCGACATTGGTCGTCCAGTGTCGAGATGGCTTTGATGATCAGATCTCTGGCAACTGTAAGATCGTTGATCTTCCCGGAAATCTCTTCGAATCGAGACTCCTCGGTTTCGAGCTCCTCTACAGCCTGAAGATTGACGTTGGAGTTCTTACGAAGTCTATCCTGGAGAGATTGGTACTCACCACGAAGACGAGAGATCAGCTGATCTTGAGATTCACCTTCTTCACTGAGCAACTGCTGCCACTCTTCAACAGGGGCTTCAGAGAGTTCCATTTCAAGGTCTTCACGAATCTTCTCCTGAATACCTTCAATTCGAACTCTACATTCATTCTCAGAAAGTAGGTCTGCTTCTCTGCCTTCGCGGATTTGTTCACCTCGAAGACGACACTCTTTGACCTTCTTCTCTAGACGACTTCGATGCGAGCGTTCCGCTTCGAGGCGCTGATCCAACTGGGTTCGACTCTCAGTGGCTTCGGAGAGAAGCTGACCGAACTCTTTCTCTTCAACGTCGATGCGAAGGAGATCTGCAGACAGCTTTTCGACCTGCTGCTCGTCTCCAACGATGTCATTGAGAATTCGCTCACGCTGCACTTCCCTTTGATCCATCTCATCAGCGAGGCGACGTTGCTCACGCCAATCGGAGGAAATGCGTTCCTGAACCCTCGTCGATTCGAGGGATCTGCTTTGAACCCCTCCTTCAAGCTGGGCCAATTTGTTGGCCAGGGGTTCGAGATTTTTCTCTGCCGATTCCAGCTCCACAGAAATCGACTGGCGCTGCGAATCGATCTGGCCCAATTCTTCTTCCGCTTGAGACTTAAGGGTTCGCAGCTCCATCGTCAACTGCTCGGCTTTTTCGATATCAACCTTCAGAGAAGAGCGCTTGTCTGAGATTCTTCTCAAACTTTCTCGGCATCGTTGCCTTTCAGCGAGAGCATGCTCCGCCTCCAACTTGGCTCTTCCCAATTCTTGCTCAAGTCTTTGCAACTCACCCTGACGGGCAACAATCGATTCTTCGAGAGCATCTCCTTGATGAGAGAGCTCCTCCAGATCCGTAGTCATCGCATCGATGCGGTCTTGAAGTTGATTCATCTCAACTTGGCGAGAAACCAAACCGGTCTTGTTGACCGCTGGAATCTTTACCGCACCCCAAGGCTCTACCACATGTGCATCTGAAGTGACGACTCTGAAACCAGGATACTGCCGTCGAAGTAGAAGAGCCTGATCAAGATCTCTTGCGACGAGGACCTCATCGAGCAATGCATCCACGATGGGGCGGCAAAGCTTCTCGCACTTGACTCGGCTCGCCAAAGTCACGACATCTTCTGGGAAGGAGTGATCACCTTTTCGCTTCCCTGTTTCCAAATCATCCTCAAGTGAAACGAAATTAACCGCTTCGCCACTGATGATGGCTGTCACAGCACGGATTCTCTGCTCGATGGGTGTTCTTCCTTGGAAAACCACCGTCTCCAAGATTCGACCCAATACCGCGTCGACCATCTGTGCGGTTTCAGGATCAGCCTCGATCAATCGCGCCAACAATCCGCGAATATCACCTGCTGCCGGAGCGTCACTGCTCAACAAATCCCGAGTACCCTTCGATAGTCCTTCGAGACTATCCTCGAGATCCTTGAGTAGGCGTAACCTGCCATGAGACGATTCGAACTCAGACCGGAGCTCGGTAAGGCGCTTCTTTGCACCGCCGAGAATGTCCGTTCTCTGCCCAATCTCAAACCTGAGAGATTCCATACGAATCGATGTTTCATTCTCTCTGGCATGAGTATCGCGAATCTTTTGCTCTAACTCGGTGATTTGAGACTCGATCTCTGACTGCTGCCTACGGTAATCGAGATCTTCTGTGGTTCTCCGCTCCCGGATCGCGTCCTGACCACGAAGATCTCCTTCATGAGAAGCCACCGAGTTCTTCAGACGAGATTGCTCAAAGACGAGCCCCAAATCCTGATCCTTGAGCTCATGGATCCGGCGATCGAGTTCATCCTGATTTGCCAGCTCAATTGAATGATCGACTTTGAGCTGCCCAAGGACGGCCCTCAACTGTCGTAGTTCACCCAATGCTTCACGAATCCGATTGCGAGCTTCTAAACGACGCTGGCGATAATCTTCTTCGACATTGGATAACTCTTCGAGTTGCCTTTGGCGGTCCTCATTCCTACGGCGACTTTGATCCTGCTGCTCGCGAATCTGTACACGCCTGACTTCGATTCCTTGAAGCGCCACCCTTTTTTCGGTTTCGACCTGACGGATCTCTTCCAGCTCCCGATGAAGCCCTTCGATACCGGTTCGAACCGTTTCTACGCTTGAATCAAGACGAGTCGCGACTTCAGAAATCAGATGACGAAGGGTGTTTCTCCAACTCAGTCGGAAGTTGAGTGATTCCTGCTCAAAACGAAGTTGCTCAACATCGGTTGCCGCGAGAACTGTGCTCACATATTTGAATCTGTCTCGATCTTCAACAAACCTTCGAGCTTTACCGGCTTGCATTTTGAGGCTTCTGATACGTCTTTCGATTTCAGACAGCTGATCCGTCACACGGGTCAACTCCCTCTCAGAACGATCGAGCCTGTTGGTCGTCTCTGCCCGCTGCTTTCGAAAACTGGAGATCCCTGCAGCCTCCTCGAAGATCTTGCGACGTTCTTGAGCATTGGCGTTGAGGAATGAATCCACCTGTCCCTGCCCAAGAACTGAATATCCGTCTGCTCCGATGCCGGTGTTCGCAAAAATCGCCTGAATATCCTTTAGGCGACAGGTCTTGCGATTGATTTCGTACTCACTATTCCCATCCCTGTGCAGGATTCTGCCGATTTCTACCTCTGCAGAATCAATAGGAAGGGTGGTGTCTTCATTGTCGAAGACCAATCGGACTTCGGCTCTGGATAGAGCGGGCCTACTAGCGGTCCCCTTAAAGATGACATCGAGCATTTCACTACCACGAAGCCCCTTAGCGGAACGCTCGCCCAGAACCCAGCGGAATGCATCGACAACATTCGACTTTCCACAACCATTAGGACCGACGACTGCACTGGTCCCAGGGTCAAAATCGAACTGCACTGGATCAGCAAAGGATTTGAAACCGGAGAGGTAAATCTTCTTCAAGTACAAGTGTTGTCTCCCAAGTATATTCTCCCAGGTTGCCGAAGGTCCGGTCTAAAAGAACTCAGTTTCAAAGGGTTCTGTCCCCTGAAGGTTGAAGGATTGAAGGAGGAGCACTCATCATCTGAAGTAGCTCTCCAAGACGGTCCCAGCCGCCCCCCCTCCGTCGAGAAATGCGATCGACTAAGCGACGCAAATCTCTACGGCTTCGCTCGACTATCATCGGCTCCAAAGCGATCACTGGAAGCGATTCCACGTCATGAAAATTTCTGTGGATGTAATCGATGGATCGCTGTGGGAAATCCTGTTCACGCGCCCACCAGAGCGGTGATCCGGCGGCTCTTAGATCGAGCCAATCTTTACGCCAGGGAGGATCTGCCCCCAATTCGAGGATCAAATCGAAACTATGCGTCCTCTGCTCGATCACCCGAATCACCTCAGGATCTGCGGGAAGAACTCCGGCAATGATTGGAGCTTGACGATTTGAATCACTGATCAACTCCGGCGGATTCACTCCCCTAAGAGCTTTTGAGAGGATTGGCCGTAAAGTGACCGGTACCTCTTCAGGAAGCCTCAGAATCAAATCAACGGCACCCTGCCGAGATGCGCAGCTGACGAGAAGGTCGCCTAGCCACGCTTCCTTGCCCGAATCTGCATAGAGAAAACCGGGGTTGGGTTGAGTTGGGGCTGAGCACTCCCAGCGAACCCTAGGGCGAGGCCGCAATGAATCCTGAAAACCCCTGACTCTCTCACTGAGTCGAATCCAGCGCAGCGACGCTTCCTCCGGAGATATCTCAAGGGGACCATCGAGAGCTCCTGCGACTGTTAAATCTCCACTGACCCATTCCAACTCCCGAAACAATTCTTCGCATATTGCTTCAACATTATCCCTCGAACTCAAAATGCTTCCGACCTCGACATATCGATGCATCAGACGGAAGGGTTCAACAGGCTTTAAGCCATCATGCAAAGGCCAGTTTTGCGAAAGAAAGGATCTGGAAAAAAATGATTCGAGTTGACGCGGATGACTAAAATCGGTCAGGTGCTTCGTGAGTTCGGCGAGGAACATTCCTGGAACCAATTGATCGCCTGAGTAACAGACCAGCTTTTCAAACTCGTCTGCCCAATCACTCAATCCCGCATCGATGCAGGCCTCTCGAATCGGCTCGACGTACTCATGACTCTGCCAATCACCAGCGTCCTCACCGATTTGATCGATCACTCGATGAATGATGAGGTCAGTACATTCTGAACCAGCACTGGCTGAAGATCTCGACAACAAATCGATCGGATCGATCACGGTCGAAATCATCCTGCGCAATCGCTCATCCAGCTTTTGCCTTTGACTCGATTCAGGACTGGACATCTGGGGCTCTTTCCTTGCCAACCAATCGGGTCAACTCGTTCAAAAACTCAGAGACATCTGCAAATTCCTGATACACCGAGGCGAAGCGTACATAAGCGACAGAATCGAGCTTACGTAGACGCTCAATCACGACTTCACCGATGAAACCTGAAGGGACTTCTTGGTCAAACTCTTCACGAATTCGCTTTTCGACTTCATCGACGATCGATTCCATGCTTTCGACAGAGATTTTCCTCTTCTGACAAGCGGTCATGATTCCGTCCAGAACTTTACTGCGATTGAAAGGTTCACGGCGAAGATCTTTTTTGACAACCATGCGTGGAGTCTCTTCGATGCGTTCGTAGCTGGTAAATCGCTTCTGGCAATCTTGACATTCCCTTCTGCGACGAACCGCCAATCCATCTGAGCTGGATCGGGAGTCCACCACTCTGTCCTTTTCTGATCCACAACTGGGACAGCGCATCGACTCGGCCCCTCAAAAATGAACGCCAAAATTGCACGGGTTGCCGATCCTTCCCCAAACGCGGATCGACCAAATAATTAGCTCCATCTTACTGCACCACAGGGAGGGTCTCAATGAGCCCAAGTACTCTTGCAGAAACTACTTGCCAAGGCAAAAACGGGCAAAGATACGGTCGAGAACATCTTCTGCAGTGGTCTCCCCACTGATCTCAGAAAGCCGCTGAATCGCTTCACGTAGGTCGGCCACCATCAAGTCCGGTCCAGCAACCGCGGACACCAGGGATCGCTGAACCGATTCTCGACAGCGCTCGAGTAAGTGCCACTGGCGCCGAGTAAATCTCAAGGCGTCCCCTCGCAGCTGTCCAGGGGTTTGCCTTACCCGATGAACCAGGCTTTTTCGCAGTTCACACAATCCCTCCGAGCTAATAGCACTCACTATATTCACCCCTTCTGGACAGTTGGAGGCAACGCCAGAGCAATCGAGATGGGTCCAAACCGGAATCATCCTTAACTGCACTTCTTGAGGTAAATTATCTCTTTCGCTATACCACTCCGACTCTCCCCTACGACCGTCAAAGACCCATAATATTCGATCGTCTCCACCGATAAATTCGCGGGCCCTCTCGATGGCGATCCGCTCGACCTCCCCCACAGCCTTGCGATCACCGGGAAGATCGAAGATGTCGATGCATAAGCCCTCTTCTTCGATCTGACCTCGTATGACATCCGTGGTCGTTCCCTCAGTGGATGCAGTGATCGCCAAAGCTTCTCCCACCAGGGCATTAAACAGGGTGGATTTACCAGCATTAGGTTTCCCCCATAGCAACACCCGCGGAATATCGGGCCCCTGGGATGGCCAGCGCCGACGATCCAATAACTCTTCTAACCGGCAAGAAATAGGAGTCAGCAATTCTTGCAACTCATCCGCACCGGGACTCTCGACCTCTTGTTCAGAAAAATCGAGACCCGCTTCAAGGTAAGCGAGTAAATCGACGAGCTGATCATTGAGATTTCTGATCTGGCCGGCTAATTCGCCATCGAGGACACGCCTTGCTGCAGCAAGAGCCGCTCGATCCTCCGCCTCGATGACCGCGAGGACCGACTCAGCACGGCTAAGATCCATCTGGCCATTCATGAAGGATCTACGAGTGAACTCCCCCGGGGTTGCCATGCGAGCTCCACCCTGATCGAGCTGGGCAAGCACTCCTTCGACCAGTGGTTGTGATCCCGGGAGAAGGATCTCTACAGATTCGTTGCCAGTCCAAGATGAACCTTTTGCAGAAGCGAGAGCCACTGCAGGAACTTTGGGTGCTCCCAATCTCCAATCGAGCTCTACCAACAAAGGCTCTCGAGGTTTCAGCGGGGTCACCTCAAAAGGGTTCAGATGACTTTGCTGAGCTGCGGAATCACACACCTCATCGGCAGCAGAACTCTCTTCGGAGTTGTGCTTGATGAGACACTCTTCAAAAAGATTCAGAGCGCCATCTCCATCAAGCCGAATCATCGCTATAGGAGCAGGAGGTGGCGGACTGGAAAGAGCCATGATGACGTCAATTGCACCATCAGCGATATCCGCCATCGAAGCTCCTCAAGCCTTGGACTTGCGCTGCCCCGAAGGATTATTTTGACCAGGTCGGCCGGGTCCACGAGGAGCTCCCGGGCCACCATCCACTTGTTTGGAGCCTGAAGAAACTGGAGCCGAGGCTGTCGCAGGAGTGATTCCCGCAGCAACCAACTCCTTGCGAATCAGTTTCTGCTCAAAGATTCCTACGAGAGCTGAAACGATAAAGTAGATCAGCAATCCCGAGGCGAATGAGTAAAAGATGAAACCAAATGCGATCATCATGAATGTCATCATTTTTTGCTGCGTTTGTACTTGTGGGTCATCGGACTTAGGCATCATCCGCTGATTAATAAGAGTGACCACCACGTAGACGAATGGCAACAAATTGAACCAGTCCCCGAGGAGTGGCAAAGAAAACGGCATCTGGAACAACATGTCCGGCTGAGTCAAATCGTCGATCCAAAGGAATCCGGTCTGACGCAATTCGATGGCAACGGAGAAGGTATTGATCAACGCAATCCAGATCGGCAGCTGAAGAAAGATAAACAAGCAGCCACCAAACATCGCTGCAGGATTGACCCCCTCTTGCTTGAACAACTCTTGAGTCTTGCGATGCATCGTCGTCGGATCGTTTTTAAAACGCTCCCGAATCTCGTCCATCTGCGGTTTGATGCGGGCCATTCCCTGTTGCTGAACTTGCATCTGTCTCTGATTCCTCTTATTGACAGGATGCAGCACAGCACGAATCACAAAGGTCAGCAGAATGATGGCCAATCCCCAAGATCCAACGAATGAATTAAAGGTTCTCAACAAAAACAAAAATGGCCGGCACAACCAGCCGAAAAAGCCATAGTCGATCAGCTGAGTTGCATCCCAGCTTGAATTCATCGACAGAACCTCAGGATCTTTTGGCCCTAGAAAGACTGCATACGATTGAAGTTGGCCAGGGTCCAATTTGCGATTGAAACCGACACGAACAGGCCAACCTTGCAGACCTTCCTCCGAGTACTCGTCAAAAAGGGAAGCGCCTGCAAACCCAGACTCCTTACCCCTAACAACCAATGAGCCGGTAGCACTTTCACCGAGAGGACGGATCACTTGAGCAAAGTAGGTACTTTCCAGACCACCCCAGGCGATGCTGCTCTTGCGCATTTCACCACTATCGATAGGCCCAACCGCTTCATGATTGGCCTCTTTGATCGATCCGTCTTGGTTACGTTGGGCAGCAACCCATTGATTCGGGTAAGCGGTCGCTCCACCAGCAGGATCAAAACGGATTCGCTCGGCGCCAAGGATTTCATAATACAACTCATTGGCCGCTGACCATTTCCCCTCGAACTTCAAATCCGAGATCAACTCGTAGGTATCCGAATCGGGAAGTGTCAGTGTGTGTAAAATAAATCGATCTTCACCGATACGGGTCCTGAACTGAACGCTGTCAGACTTTTGTTCGACGAGCTTCCAATTCACCTTCGAAAGATCGAGTTGCAATGACGGAATGCGAATCCCCAGAGCACCCGAAGATTTGAGCTCTGATGAGAGCAGCTGCAGAGGTTCAGCGGAGTCGAGACTCTCTTTGTACTTTTTTAAGCGAGCATCCGTCAACCGTGCACCCATACTGGTCAATTGAAGCTCGAGGTTCTCGTTGGAGAGACTGACGATCTCCACCTCTACGGGGTCTTGTACAGGAATGATGGTCGGCGAAACCGTTGCAGGATCACCGCTTTGCTCAACGGCAGGATTCGGCGAAACATTCCCATTTGAAACAACTTCTTGCTTCTCGCCTGCAGGAACTACTTCAGGATTTTGCTGAGGCGTTTCCTGAGGCGGAGGAGTGATCCAATTCAAGTATAGGATCGAGATGGCAAAGCAAACCAACAGCGCCTGGAATGTGCGTTTATCCATCGATGATCATCTCTCAGCGGCCTTCGACGAGTCGAAGAGCCAAATTTTCTGGTAAGGGTGTTCGCTTGAAACGCTGAAGTGTTTCCTCAACGGGGTACTCCACTCGACGAAATTCAACACGATCCCCGTCGACGATGACATAACTACTTCTGGGATCTCCGTCGCGGGGCTGTCCCACTGAACCTACATTGATGACGGCTTTACCTTCACCACAAGTGTAGATTCCATCCTCCAATTGATCAGGACTAATGAACCGGGGTCCTTCAGCAAAAACTCCTGCAACATGGGTGTGCCCCACAAATGCAGTTTGAGTCGGAAAACTGTCAAAGATGGAATCCACCTTGCTTGGATCTTCGGTGCAATCCTGTACGAATAGGTACTCTCTCGTCGGTTCCCTAGGAGTTCCGTGGGCGAGAAACAGATTTCCAAGAGTATGGCTAACCTTCATGGCATCGAGAATTTGCCAGAGAACACCATTCTCTTCCCGAGAATGATCCGGACTCATCAACTGCTGCTTGGTCCATTCAACGGCTGCTCGCGCCCGGGGATTGAATCCCACCGGATCAAAGAGAACTGCTTCCTCGTGATTGCCCAACAGGTTGATACAGAAATCTCGGCACAACAGGAGGCACTCCCGTGGATCCGGTCCATATCCGATGATGTCTCCCAGGCCGACATATTGCTCGACACCCAAGGCTCGACAATCTTCGAGAACAGCCTGGAGTGCTGGCAGGTTGGCATGAACGTCGCTGATAATCGCAGTCTTCAGCTGAGGCCTCCTGACTCACTCGACAACGGTGGATTTGGCAACAGTGGAAGTCTCTTCCCTCGCCCTAAAAATAGGCTCTCGTCTATCAGAGGTCACCTAAACATCGAAATCGCTCGATCCCGATCCTAGAGGGTATCTTCCACGGCCCAATCCCGCTGGACCAATGTATGATGTTAACCGGAACCGGTGCTGATTCCAGCGAAGGCGAAAGATCCGTACGCTTCCTTGCCCGGTAAGTCTAGCCTTCGCCCTCGAGCACCAAATCGTGATTTGATCCATCGTGGGCCCCCAGACCTGTGGATAACTCCCCCTGCTCAACTCTCCCCACTTCAGAAGGGCACCAAGGGCCAATTTGGGCCTCTCTCATCGAACACCACTGCCCTCGTCCACTGATGACGTGATCAAGAACTGGAATTCCGAGCCATTGGCCGCAACGGTAGAGGCGTTGCGTGACTCGCAAATCCTCAGCGGATGGCTCAGGGTCCCCTGAGGGATGGTTGTGAGCCAAAATCACTGCCGCTGCCGAAGCTAAAACGGCGGGTCGAAAGACCTCCCTGGGATGAACGATGCTAGCGGTCAGCGATCCGATGCTGATCACACAATCGCGGATCAGCCGATGTCTTACATCCAGCATCAAAAGGCAGAAGTGCTCCCGAGATTCACCCCCATATCGATAGATCAAGTGACGATGAACCTGACTGGCAGATCGAAATGGTTCCGAGTGATTCCAAATAGATATGTGGCTCCTGCGCCCAACTTCATGGGCAGCGAGGAGTTTCAACGCCAATGCTGGCCCGACACCGGCGAGTTTCTGTAAAGCCTCTTCAGGTTTCCCTGAAGCCGGATCAAAGAGTGCGCCCAAACATCGCGATGATGGGTGATCGAACGGCCTGCAAACTTCGGCTGAAGGCCCATTCCCTTCGAGGAGCTGAAGTAAATTCCCCTCCGAAAGACGAGACCAGTCTAACAGCGGAAAACTTCTCGAGTCTTCGACCCCTTCACAATCCAGTCCAAACCCACAATTCATTCCACTCCTCATCACCGACTCATTCTTGAATTAATTTTCTCCGTCGGTGGATGATAATGAAATGCCCGCTCTCCCCAATAAAGGGAGAGCGGGCACCACTTCGACCGTTTTAGGATTCGGCTACAGGCCGTCTGGAGTTGGATCCGGTCCGGGACTTGGGAATGGCGGTGCAGGAGGAGCTCCTCCATCAAAGAGCCAAGTCGCCAATTGCACGGCATCACCAATGTGGACGACACCATTGTCATCGATATCCGCACTGTCGAGGAGTACCGGAGCTTGACCGGAACCCGCCACGTAAGCCGCAATCATCGCAACGTCAGCGATATTGACCAACCCATCGCAAGTGACATCTCCGCGAAGGAAGATTCCGTCGTCAAAGTATGTGAATCCACCAGGGAATACCGCGAGCTCAGTGCCTGCAGCATCGAGGAAGCGAAGATCGACTTCTCCGGTAATCGGCGAAGCTGGAACACGAACCGTCGCCATCGTCCCATCCGGAAGCACCTGAACGTTGACCGATTCAAGATCACCGAAGAAGACTTGAAGACCTTCCGGAATTCCCGCTCCTGTCACGAGCATCGTCGTCGGACTACAGATCGATCCTTCTTCAGGGGAGTAGCTCTCGATGGTGGAGTTGTAGTAAGTGAATGCCTGTGCGAGTGTCGTCTGTCCGTACTCGGTCAAAACCGTGACGTCCACTAATCCTCCTGTGCCAGCTGGAGCATTGACGAGAAGAGTACCGGAGTCGATGAAGACGATCTCTGAAGCGGAGTTCGCACCGAAGAAGACTGTGGCACTCGAAGTAAATCCCGTGCCGTTCAACATCACTTCTGTTCCACCTACAGCCGGTCCCGTCTCAGGAGAGACTGAAAGTAAAACAGGCGGTTGAGGCTGAGAAAGAACCTGAAACTCCGCAGAGAACAATACAGGCTCGATGGTCGAAGCGATCGAATCAACAAAGACATTCTCCAGCTCAACGCCATCGGCATCGTAAATTCCAAAGTTGACCGCTGTCACATCTCCCTCATTGGCATCCGGAGAAACCATAAACCTGAAGTAACCCAGTTCTGCTTCTGGATTGGCAGGGATCGTGTCGAAGGTTGAGATGACAGAGCCGTATGCTTTTCCTGACAGAGGGTCGATGCCTGAGAAGAACAGTCCAAAGGAGCCACTAAGATCTTCACCAACAGTACCGACATTGCTCACTTCGAGACAGGTCAGAATCGCTGGATCATAATCGAGGATCACCGAGTATCCCGTCAGTGATTGACTCCAAACACCGCGAGCCCAAATCACCACTTCTTCACCAGGAATCAGAACTCCCGGGTCGAGGAACAAGGCATTACCGACGACGGTCACTCCACCGTCTTGAAGTGCGGGGGTGGTTACTCCGGAAGCGGTCTCCAAGGTGCCGCCCACCAGGTGAAACAGCACTGGCCCTAAGAGATCAAAGTTCGATTCGATACTGCCACTGATGGTACCGAGAAGGGATGCTCCCCCAAGAGGTGCACTTCCATTGGCAACTTCAACGGTCAATCGACGAAGGCCAGCAAAGGTACCAAGAGGATTATCAGTAACGATCAGGTCATTGTTGGCAACACCAGGAACAGAGACCTGAATATTTTCCAGAACATTGCCATCGTAATCGATTTGGTAACTCCAACCTGAAGCGTCCTCGAGAATCTGACCGAGGATTTCCACTTCAAAGTTGCGCCCCACCACCACATCCGAGGGATCGTAGTAGATGCGCTCAGAGATTGTGACTTGGCAATCCGTGGAAGGAGCAGAGTTGTTGATGCCATCGAGGAAGAAGTATCCGATCACTCGATAAGTCCAGGATCCTGCACTTGCAGAATCACTGAAGGTCGTGGTCGTCCCTGGCAAACTGAAGAAGTCTGTTCCTTGTGAACCCGTTCTCTCAACGACGATTTCATCGTAGTCGAAGGTGTCTGGGCCATTTTCCCAAGTCAACTCGATGGCAGGCCCCGTTGTCGAGCAGTTCAGTGCAGTCGGAGAGGCCAACGGAATCGAAACTTGATTGGCAGAAATCTGTGCTCCAAGCCCCCCATCTCCGAGGGCTTGTACTGAATAGGCCACCGAGCCAGGAAGAAGATCTAAAACTTCGTATTCAGTCTCCTGCCCACCGAGGGTGGCAATCAATGTTCCAGACTCAAAGATTCTCAACTCGTCGTAGAATTCTTGGTTATTCCAGGTCAACAGCAGGTCATTGAGACCGATGAGAGTCGCCTGAACATTGGTGGGGTTTGCTGTACCAGTTCCACCTGCATCTTCGACGATGCAGGTCGCACCAGCTGAGGTAGCACCACCCTGTACTGCTCTGACCTCGTAAATGTGGGATTGCAAATCAGCGGCATCGATGAATTGCAACTGCTGTGCGGGTAGTTCGACCACAAAGCCGCCATCACGGAAGATCTGCCAAGCTGAAGTTCCGGGGAGGCTCAACCAATTGAGCTCCACATTTGCGGGATTCGAGGCGTTTCGCTCACAGTTGAGATTAGTGGTTGGAATGATCACGGCAGTACAACTCGTCGGCGCAGAAGGTACCCCTCCCTGAAAACCGATGACGCTGTATTCAAAGGATCCTTGGCCGGGTGTCGTGTCGATGAAGCTGGTGCTCGTTCCAGAAATCGTCGACAGCAATGCGCCGCCGCGACGAATCTCTATTCCAGCCTGAAGATCGTAGTTGACTGGATTGGACCAGTTGAGAATGACTTCGGTCTGCCCTGCAGAAGAAGTGATTTCACACTGCAAGGCTTCCGGAGCCGGTGTGGCCGAATTGATGAAGACCACACCTTGTGCCGAAGAAACATCACCTGCCAGCAAAGCACCGGTAGCGTCGACAGTTCCCTGATTGGACCAGGTCGTTCCCTGGATACTGAGTCCATCCGCCAAGAGGAATTGGGCCTCCCCTAACTGACTCGGTACAGGCTGCATCAAAACGCGAGCAATCGGAACTTCTGTTCCAGCCGGGATGTACCCATTGATTTGCATGTTTGCAGCGATCAGTCCATTTGCTGCGTCGATACTGCTCACCACCTCAACACTGCCGAAGGGGAACGTTGCCGGATCGGCGATCAACTCGGAAGCGATCAACAAGGATTCATCGTAGTCCATTGCCAAACGGAATCCTGACAAATCGTCTTCAAAGGTGGCAGTAATCGGAATCTCAATGCTAAGAGTTCCCGGTGGAAGGTCGATGGAGGCGGGAACTTGAAATTCCAAGGCACTTTGCTGATCGTCGATAACACCGATCGATCTCCACACTGCCAAGGGAGGAGCAGAATTGGAGAGTTGGCGAACGAGGATATCCGTACCTAAATCTCCATCCGTATCCACAAGGGAAAGGCGACTCTCCGCGGCATCACCAAAGAAGGGCAAGATCACCACTTCCGAATCTCCCAGATCCGGAGAGAGTCTGCGCAAGAGAATCAATTCATCTGCGGCATCCTGAATGATCACGATGTCGTCGATTTCAACAGGGTCACCATCAACCTCGGTCACGGCGACGTCGATGACCGGGCCACCCGTTAACAGTGGAACACCGGTCCACTCGAGAGGGGGTTGCCCCGCAGGGTTAAGGTGTATTGAAAGGCCGGAAGTTCCAGGGGTGATGGCATCGAGCCAGCCATCCCCATTCACGTCTCCAGCTACAATCTTTCCGAACGGTGCCGGTTCAAGGAACGCCGTTTCCAGGAAAGTGGCATTACCTGCTCCACGAAGTAAGAGTCCTACTCCTGCAGATACCAATAGATCGAGACGACCATCCTTATCAAAATCCGCAAGAACCACCGATTCGACGGGGGCGGGCATCGGCAATATCCCTGTCACGGAAAGAGCGCTGCTGACCTCAAAGGTACCGGGATCGATGACGACTGTATTCTGGATGATACGTAATCCATCCTGAGCAGCCCCGACGATTTCAAGACTCTGATCGCCACTGAGTTCACCCACATTCAAGGCGTTGAAGATCAGACCTCCCATATCGTGGGTAGTATCCTCCTCCACCAACTCTTGACCGATGACGGTAACGATGTGAAGAAATCCATCTTCACATGAGACGATCAACTCTGATCTGCTGTCCCCATCCAGGTCAGCGAGGACTGCCGCGGCGGGAGCCGAAGTCAGTTCAATTTGTGATTCGAGACTCCAGCTGGATCCGTCTCCAGCACTACCCGCACGCAAAAGGGAAACCTGTCCTTGTTGACTGAGTGTCACCAATTCGAGTCCGCTGTAGGGCAACATCTCACCGAGATCAGCGAAGAGAAGGCCGTTTGTTCCGGTTGCGATGACCGGCTCACGGGGTCCCAAACCACCAGTGGCGAATCCCAGTGCTGCTCGGTAGCGCGAGACGAATGGCACAAGTTGCCGTGGTTCAGTTTCCCCGGTTTGTAACTGGGAAAGCAGTTTTGAATCGAAGACGAGCTCGATCTCTTCACCTGGGTAGAAGGGAGCCTCTCCCCCTTCGAGAAGTACCTGTAACAGATCTGAAACTCCTGCGTTCACCGCGGGGTAAATCAGTTGCGGGGTGCGAAGGCCTGTTCGAGAACCACGCAAACTGACCGCCCCAGCTGCTGTCGCAACCTGGTATGGAAGATCAAAGGTGGCGGTGACAGAAGGACTGCGGGAAACACTGAGATCGCCAGCATTGGGAGTGATTTGAACCAATGAAAACTGGTCTTCTCCCGGACGCGAACCGGCTGTTCCTGCCCCTGCCCCAACCGTTGTGAATTGAATGGTGATGGGATCGATAGGGATCTGAACATTGGTTCTGACACCTTCGGTGATGACCACTGTCACCGTTTCTCCCTCTTGGAAAGGAGTCTCGGGGATAAGAGTCAAAATGCGGCTATCTTCATTGAGAGATCCCGCCGCAGGGTGGGGACCGGAAAGGCTTCCTTGAATAGTCCAGTTTGCAGGATCGGTAGAAGATGAAGGATCCATCGCCGTGGTGAATGCCACCTGAATATCAGTGGTGACTTCAACGTTTGAAGCCCCGTTTCCAGGAATGGTAAAGGGAACGTCAGGGGGCTGGGTACAACCTGCCGACAGCAGAAGCAGTACCAAGACGACACTCGAAAGCAATCTCGGCATCGACGTCATCGCTATACCAACACCCTTAAGGTCATGGCGGTTTTCGTGGAGAATTTTTTCGGCGATCAACATGGAAGCGCCTCCATCGTCACATTATGGAATCGTGAATCGATTCCTCACCAACTTCGCCAGGCACGCCGCCTGACTCACTCGTGAAGACCATCGTCGAGTCAGATCTACGAACAGATCATTCGACAATTCGTCAACACGGACGATGAGGGTTCCGGAAGGAATTGGGCTTGACCCGGTGGTTGCGTGATCCCCGAGGCAATATCTATCGTATCGACGCCCCACCCGTCGTCAATCCCCCGGATCCTTGGCGCGTGCTCAAGCCGTCAATTTCGGTAATAGTGCCCGCTCCGGGACCGATAATCACAAATTCGCGCTATCGATTCCCGGTTCGACTACCCCCAAAAAAATTGCCCGGTACGACCACGAGTCGCACCGGGCTTTCCCTAGTGTCCTATGAGGTTCCTGATCCAGGGATCAGGGGCAGTAAGGTGTCGATTCACAATCGGCACCTTCGATGGTTCCGCAATCCGGCCATGGTGCGGTCGGTGCAGGTCCACCCAAGAAGCGGTACATGATGATGTAGGTCGCATCAGCAACGTCCATAACGGAGTCGTCGTTAGCGTCACATGCAATCAAGCAAGAACTCGATGGGCCATTCTGGAAAATCTCATTTATGATGAAGATACCATCAGCGATGTTGACTCTGTCATCACCATTGCAGTTACCACGAATGAATGGAACGTCGGGCGGAGCGTACTGTGGGAACAAGGTTACAGCCCCACTGACCAGCTCAGCTTCGATCGATCCACCACCGACGACGACAACGTTTGCCACTGGAGGCTGTCCAAGACTATCGGTCCAAGAAAGGCCAGTGTTCGTCGGATCTTCAAGCCCAGCGAGGGCTGAAGAGACGGAGGAGTATCCAACACTTAAAACCGCGGTCTCTGAATCGAACTGAAGGGTGTTACCACCGGTAAAACTGTAAACCACCCCGATGGTCCAGCCATTGGCCAGAGTATTGACACCCGCGAAGTCCGGATCGAAACCGAGATCTGAATTCCACTCGATAGAATCGACGGTCAACAGCGCATCATCGTGCTGAAGGCCCATCGAGAAACCCTGAGTCGAGCTGGGGAATCCCGGATTATCCGGATTCTCTGTAATGCTTGGGCTGGTGCTGAAAGAAAGCTCACCAGTGTTTCCATCGTAGTCGAGATCGTAATCTCCGATGGTGTATGCAAACGGAGGAGGACCAGCCACGAGTTCGACGGCACCGCCAGAGGTGTCGGGAGTGATCGAAGCACCACCGACGACGACGATGGTCTCGACAGCGGGAGATCCGAGGGTATTGCAGAAGTCGACGCTGGTGGAGGTTCCGGGGTCACCGATCAAGTCGTAAGAAGCGACATTGAGCTCAGCTCCGTTGGTACCCGCATCGAGACTTGCACAACCGGTGAAGCAAATGACCACACCGACGGTGAAACCTGCGGCTGCATCGACATTGACCTGATTGAAGTCCGGGGGTGATCCATTCTTCACCACCAAGGTGGTGGCACCGTCCTCGACGCCAGTCAGAGAAAGGGCTGCACCGTCATGACAAGCCCCTAAGGACCAGCCTTGAATGGCATCGCCGTTGTTGTCGAGCAGAACCTGAAGATCGACAGCTGAGCCGGGCGCACCCGATCCGTCCGTGATCGTCATCTGGTAACTCTGCCCGAATGCCGTGGCGCTCAAGAGCAGCGCGCAGGCGAAGGGAAGAAGAAACTTGAATGATTTCATTTTATTACTCTGCTTTCTTAAAAAGCTAACTTCGTCTTATGGGTTCCTGAAACTATCCGTTAGTTACACGCAGCTGGGAGGGCACAATCGAGGGAGTCCTCGGTTGGGTCTTCACCGGCGCTGAATGGTCCAGGAGCCGGAGTCGGATTCCCGAAACTGAAAAGGAAGTTGAGCAGGTAAACAGAGTCAGCAAGATTGATGATTCCATCGTCATTGGAGTCACATGCGTCGAGACAAAGGGCGTTGTAACCCTGGAACTCGGTGGCGATCACGGTTGCAGCGTCTGCAAGGTCGACAAGGGTGTCGGTGTTGCAGTCTCCACGAAGGAATGCTGGAACAGGAATGATCTCGTAGTCAGCACCAACGAGTGTGAAGTTCTGAATCGACTGGTAATCAATAACGGCCAAGTTGTTGATTTCGACCATGCCGTTACCGTTGATTCCATTGCAGAAATCGATGCTGAAGGAATCACCACAAATCGCTCCGCCATCGACTTCGGCGTCGACACAGGCGATCATCAGCGGCTCGGTGGTCGTCGGCAGCTGCTGGTTCTCGAAGGGTGGCAAAGCATCCATGAGAATACCAGCGACAAGCTCACGCCCGTCACCGTCATTGTCATCGTTGTCGATCTGGTAGTGCACAAACTCGGCACCCAGCTCGTCGGCGATAGATCCCTCGATGCTGAAGGTTCCGTCGACGAGAAGAAGGTCGTCGTAGCAGACTGCCAACTGGACACCCTGAAGATTGTCGTTCGGGTCACTGTAGAAGAAACAGAACTCAATCTCCTGGCCAGGGAATCCGCTACCACCATTGGTACCAGTTTGCGGGAAGTCGCGCTGACCGATGTAGAATGCAGTGTCATTTACCGGAGGAGGAGGGCTGGGGTTCACTACGAGACCACCATTGCCAGGTCCTTCGTCCTCAAGGCCAGGATCGATTGAGATACCGGCACCGACGATCACATTCTCCAGGGGAGGATTGCCAAACACACCGTTGACGAAGGTCAGATTGGTTGTGATTGGGGGTGCGGGCTCAACGAGTTCGATCACAGTGTTGTAGTTGTAGGAAGCAATGTGATTGTCAACACCTGCCGGGATTGCCTGTCCATCGAATGGAGAAGTGTAATCCATGACACAGCCAACGGTTCCACCCGCGATTCCGCCGAGCAATCCGTTGCCGTCATAAATTTCCACAATGAAAAGCTCAGCAGCAAGAGCCTGATCACCTCTGACGATGTCGGTCAACTCAAGAATTTCTGGGTCGTGAGCGATTGCGAGCACAAATCCCTGAACTTCTGCAACGTTGGTCATCAAGATTCTTGCAGGACCACCCTCTTCAGCAGTGATCTCGCTACTCTCGATACGGACACTGTCAGGCGGAGGAGGAAGAAGGGTCAAAAGACCGTTGTTCAATCCCAATCCGGTGGAGGCGTCCACACTCTGACCATTTTGAACGATCAAGTTGGAAAGAGGAGGGTTATTCAGAACACCATCGGAGAACTCGATGGCAGCGTCTGTGGAAGTGCCGACCACGGCTTGTGGCGTCATGGTGAAGGCCGCAATCTCAAGCCCGGTACCGGCAGGAATTTCCTGACCGTCGAATGGAGCCGTTGCATCCAAAACCACTCCAAGGGTGAAGCCACCACCCAGAGTTTCAGGAACAACCAGTTCAGCATTCGCGGAAGCGGTGGCAGATCCGGCTTCGACATTACTGACCGCCAGCAAGCTGGTGTCGAATGTGATCGCAAGCACGAACCCCTGAACACCCGTATCTGAGTCCATCAGGACCGAAAGGGTTTCAGGTGCCAATCCCGCAGTTTCACCACTGGAAATGGTGAGTGCATTCTGGGCAAAAGAGTGGGAACCGATAACGGTGAAAATCACCGCAAACAGTGCGCTATAAAGGCGCGGGAGACTGCGTTTCATCACTACTCTCCTCGTCTCGAAGGGACACATCGGAGTTTCCTTGTGGATCGAATGGAGTATTTCCACTCTTCGACCCGCACGGAGAGACTCCGAACAGGGGGGAAAAATTACAAAAGTTGAAAACAGTCCGGGAACAAGCCTCCTGAAACTCGGGGGAGCTCCAGGTCACTTCTGCCCGGGGGGACAATTGACTGAATGTCGTGCAAGAAGAGGAAGGTGCTGGATCGAAAGATCCTGCGATTCGGAACCTAAAGATTCCTGTGCTGGAGATTCAAAGTTACAGACAGGTGTCAAAACTGTCTACGGCGATTCTTCGAACAGTTCTAGAAGAAGAAGCCTAGTGGACTTCTTTACAGGTCGTTTCCAAAGTCCTATCGACGAAAACTCGGCAATAGATTCTTGAATCCGGTATCGACTTCCGGATATTTCCAATCGCACTGAATTCAACTCACTATTCAGCCATGCGTAAATCGGAACCAAGGCCCCCCCCCCGGTTTTCGAACCGGAAGAAAATACCGAGAAGTGGAGAGTCGAGACAAAAAAACAGGCCCGGAATCTAGAAGATTCCGGGCCTGTTATCTATTTTCGACTTCCGATTCAAGGCTTAGTGAAGCCTTTGAAACAAAAATCAGGGGCAGTTCGTCGTGGCATCGCAATTTGCACCTGCCACAGGACCACAATCGGGGAAGGGTGCAGCCGGCATCGGGCCGTCCTGAAGACGGTATGCAATGATGAAGATCGCATCTGCCTGGTCATAGCGGTTGTCGTCGTTCGCATCACACGCCGCGAAACAAGTCCCTGAGGGTCCCTGCAAGAAGAGCTCGTTCAGGATCCAAATTCCGTCCGCAATGTTGACCTTGTTGTCCCCATTGCAGTTTCCACGAATAAAGGGAATGTCGAACACCGGCTGAAGGGTCAAGGTTCCGTCATTCAGAGTCGGCTCGATGGAAGAACCGTTGACGACGACGACGTTATCGACCGGAGGACTTCCGAGTGCGCCTGTCCAGGACAAGTTAGTCGTGGTGGCATCTGGGCCGGAAAGTGCTCCGGCGACGGTCGAGTACTCGACGAGAACGACATCCAGTGCATTTTCGAAGGAAAGGGTCTCTCCTCCTGTGAAGCTGTAAACAACCCCGATGGTCCAACCATCTGGGAAGATTCCGCCCTCGGCAAAGTCAGCATCGAAGGGCAAGGTCGCAGTCACCGCAGTCGGTTCAAGAACAGCACTGTCATTCCCCATACCCATGGAGAAACCTTGGCTGGGATTCGGGAAATCTGCACCGAGAGCACTGTTATCGACCTCAGAGATACTGAAAGCCGCAGAGAAGGAGGCAGATCCACTGTTTCCGTCATAGTTCACAGTCGAGCTCGGAGCGTTGAAATTGAACTCCGGATCAGGAATCGAGAAGGGCTCCAAAGTGATCGCACCATCTTCAAAGATCGGAGCGATGGAACCCCCGTTCACGACCAGCACGTTCTCCACAGGAGGAGTTCCCAAAGTGTTGATCCAGGTGAGGCTGGTCTCGACATTATCAACGCTGCCAATAAGGCTTCCCGGTACGGTGTCGTAATCGACGGAAACGACGTCGAGAGGAGCATCAAACGCAAGGGTGGTTGCCCCAGTAAAACTGTAGACAACACCGATGGTCCAACCGTCAGCCAAGAGGTTGGATTCTCCGAAATCTGCACTGAAGGGAAGAGTGTCGGAGATCGCGATCGGAGTCAGAAGAGTCGAATCATTGCCGAGACCCAAGGAGAAGCCCTGGGTTTCATTGGGGAATGGTGCCCCCAAGGCCGAGTTATCGACCTCAGTGATACTGAACGCTGCAGTAAATGCACCGACCCCGGTGTTGCCATCAAAAGTCACGGTATCGCTAGGAGCAGTGATGGTGTACTGGGGATCTGGAACTCCCTGAATCTCCGTGTTCCCGTCATTTTGCACAGGAACTACGGAGGCTCCGTTGACGACGACCACGGTCTCAACAGGAGGAGATCCCAGAGTATCGCAGAGAGAAGTCACAGAGGTTCCCTCATTGTCACAGGTGTAAGTACCGACATTCAGCTCATTGCCCGTGCTCACCGGCAAAGATGCTCCTCCAGTGAAGCTGATCACAACACCCACGGTGTATCCTCCAGCAAATGAATTCACCTGGTTGAAATCCGGTGCGCCTCCCCCATTCACGGTTGCGGTTGTCGCTCCATCCACCACATCGGTCAGAGTCAGCAGAGCTGTATCGTGGCAAACCCCGTAAGACCAACCAGCGACCGCGTCACCGTTGTTGTCGAAGATGACCGATTGATCGATGGAAGCTCCCAAAGATCCGGTTGCAGGTCCATCGACCGTCAAAACGAAATCTTGTGCTTCCACACTGGTCGTGAAGAAACTGACAAATATCGTCAGCATGAATAGAGAAAAAGAACGAAGCATCTTTACACCTCTCAGGTCCCCCCCCGGGGAATAGCTCAGGGTCTGATAATCATCAATCGCAGGCGTATGCAAATTTTGAATAGCCCACAAGTTGTCAAGGTTACAAGACTGGGTCTGAGGAGTTTTCAAACCGACTCAAGCGGTCTCAACTCCCAAATCGACCCGGAGCGCAGTGCTCCAGATTGAACACGCATCATAAGGTCCCAGGAGACAGGGATCACCCATGTTTTAGCGAGAATTTCGTCATATCTATACGATCTAAGCGAAGGAGCTCTTGATCAAAATCCGAGTCGAAACTGTTGACGATTGAGGCCACTTCTTAGGGAGTTTCATTTTCACAAAGCATGACGATCACAGACTTTAGCACTAGAGGCCTCAACACCCGAGATTTACAAGACCTTCATCGTTAATAGCTTCAAAAACTCCCTGGAGAGCAAAGCCCCCCAGGGAGAAATCAAATCAAACTCAGATAGCCAGTTCCTATTTCAAATTAGAGGCAGGAACTGTCTCCACAATCTTCCGGTGTCTGTCCGTCAACTTGTCCGCAATCCGGGAATGGAGCCGCCGGGGCAGCACCTTCCATAAAGCGATACATAATGATGAAAGTGGCGTCGGCAAGATCTCCGAACCCATCATTGTTGGAATCACTGGCGATCGGACAGGTCGTGGCGGGACCATTGAGGAACAGCTCGTAAAT
>NHDG01000088.1 GCA_002167285.1 Planctomycetia bacterium TMED53 | reverse complement strand
TTCCTTAAACATACTTTTAAGTGCTTTTTCAGCATCTGATCGATTCTCACAAATGATTACACCTTTCCCGGAAGCCAGTCCATCTGCTTTTACAACAGTTGGATACTCAATTTTCTTTAAATGACTAGCAGCATCATAAAAATTACTAAAAGATGCATATTGAGCAGTTGGAATACCATGTTTTATAAAGAAGTTTTTGGAAAATGTCTTAGACCCTTCAAGTTGAGATGCATACTTTGATGGACCAAAAGACTTAATTCCATTTTTTTCTATCAATGGAACTGCGTGGTAGTCAGGTCGTATTATCAAGGTCACAATTCTACCCCTACGTATCATGTGATGATATACCTCAGCAGAGAAGTATATCATCACCTTACGTCACCGAAAAGTCATTGTATTAAAGACAAAGCTTGGTCAAAATCTTCCTTGATATCATCAATATGTTCTATACCAACTGAGACTCTTACCATAGTTGGCTCGACTCCGGCGGAAAGTTGCTCACTTTCTGTCAATTGCTGATGAGTAGTTGAAGCAGGATGAATAACGAGTGTTTTTGCATCACCTACATTTGCTAAGTGACTTGCCAGCTCTAGAGAGTCAATAAAATTAACAGCGTCATCGTATCCACCTTTGAGTGAGACTGTCAGCATTGAACCATAACCTCTTCTTAAATATTTTTCTGCTGCGATTTTGTAGGGGCTAGATGACAGGCTAGGGTGATTTACCGACTCCACTTTTGGGTGTTTTTCAAGCCATTTAGCAAGTGCACTCGCATTCTCATTATGCCTCTCTATTCTCAAAGAGAGTGTTTCTAATCCTTGTAACATAAGGAAAGAATTAAATGGACTTAAAGATGCACCATAATCTCTCAGAATTTCGAGCCGGGCTCTTAAGCCAAATGCGAGATTATGACTTTCTGGGACGCCAAGAGCTGTGCATATTTCGCTACCAAACCCAAACGCATCCCAGTGTACGAGACCATGATATGCGCCACTTGGCTCCGTAAATAACGGGAAATTCCCATTACCCCAGTTAAATGTGCCAGCATCAACTATTATTCCCCCAATACTAGTTCCATGCCCACCAATCCATTTGGTAGCACTTTGAACTACTACATCTGCGCCATGGTCTATCGGTCTGATTAGTGCTCCTGCGGCCCCTAAAGTGTTGTCGACAATTAGTGGTATGTTATTAGAATGAGCAAGGTGTGCTAAGCCTTCAAAATTAGGTACATTGAATCTGGGATTTCCCATCGACTCAATGTATAAGGCCTTAGTGTTTTCGTCTATCTGTGATTTAAAACTTTCTATATCATCCCCATCCGCAAATTTGACCTCAATTCCCAATCTCGGAAATTGAACTTTGAACTGGTTGTATGTTCCACCGTAGAGAAATGATGTTGAAACAAAGTTGTCGCCGGCCTGCATTATATTAGCGATTGCTGCAAACTGAGACGCCTGACCTGAGGCGGTCGCTAAGCCAGAAACACCTCCCTCTAATGCTGCAACTCTTTTTTCAAAGACATCGGTCGTCGGATTCATTATTCTTGTATATATATTGCCAAACTCTTTTAAACCGAAAAGATTTGCTCCATGTTCGGCATTATCAAATACAAACGATGTTGTTTGGTATATTGGGACAGCTCTCGAGTTAGTTTCGGAATCAGGTTGGTGTCCTGCGTGCAACTGTAAAGTCTCAAATCTATAATCGCTCATCTTATTCTCTTCCTTACCAATAAATAATAAATGTATGGACGTTCAAAATCGTTACAAAACAATGACCTACGGTTTAACTATTGCTCAGTTGGCTATACCCAGAAGGAGAGGCAAAGTAAAATTAAACAGTTACCCCTTTAGCCAATTAGAAATGTTAGAAATAGAAGCAGTTCAGGTTAAAGACACAGATCCCATTTCAATTTAAACCAAAACCGGACGTTAAGTTAACAAAAAATTATATCAAAGTCAACTAGTTATTCACTCGTGACACAATCACATGCGGGTTAGGCGAATCTTCTTGACAGGTGGATTAATTAATAGTTAAATTGAACAACAATAGGGAGATTGTTGTCATGAAAATTAGAATGGCACAATATGGTATTTTGCATGACCATGCTGTTGGCAAAACAAGAGTAATGAAGGCCAGCACTGATGTGGATTTAGTTGGAATTTGCGAACCAGATAAATTAGCTAGATTTGAACTGAAGGATGATAGTTTATATGAGGGCCTAAATTGGTTTTCAACGCCACAAGAAATGCTGGAAGATGAAACCATTGAAGCCATTGCTGTTCAAGGTCGTGTAGCCGATAACCTTTCTTTCGCAGAGCAGGCCCTGACCAACAATAAGCATATCTGGCTTGATAAACCCGCCGGAGATGATTTGAAACAATTCGAGAAAATATTGAGTATAGCACGACAAAAAAAACGATTAGTTCAATTAGGCTATATGTTTCGTTATAATACTGGGTTTCAGTTTTTGTTGGATTGGGCAAACAATGGCAGACTGGGTCATATCTTTTCAATACGTGCTCGAATTTCGACTGGGGGTGTAAATGCTAACCACTGGAAGCGTTGGAATTCTACTGGTGAAAGACAAGGCGGCATTATGTTCATTTTAGCATGTCACCTAATCGATATTATAGTCGCTTTGATGGGAAGACCAAATCGTGTGACCCCTTTTCTTAGACATGATGGTATAGATTACGACTGGTTTCAGGATAACAATTTGGTTGTATTTGAGTATGGAACAGGGCAAGCTATTTTGGAATCAACGGCACTAGAGGTTTCAGCCGGTTTGTCCCGCCGAATCGAGGTATATGGAACTAAAGGTAGTATTGTGATGGAGCCACTAGAGCCACCCAAGCTACGCTTATGTTTAGATGCCGATCGAGATGGGTATAAAAAAGGATGGCAAACCGTCAATTTAAAAGCACGCCCTCGTTATGTTGAAAGCCTTCGGGCTTTCGTCGCTGATATTAGGGGACAGAAAAAGCCTGATCGTTCGCTAGATCACGAATATACTGTTCAGGAAACTGTACTTAGGGCTGCTGGCTTACATGAGTAGAAGTAGCTTTGACACTAAAGCTGGCATTTGATGGGATAGCTCATGTATATTTGATGCAGACTGGTTAAATAGGATATAGGAAACAATGGTAAGTGTACTTATTGCTGGAGGAGCGGGGTTTCTAGGTTCTCATCTTTGCGATTTATTTTTGCAAAGAGATTTTGAGGTGGTTTGTGTAGATAATCTAATCACTGGTAGACATGATAATATCCAGCATTTATTGCACAATGAGCGGTTTACCTATATGAACCACGATGTTACACTGCCTATCGAAATTGAACGAGATTTAGATTACGTACTGAATTTTGCTAGTCCAGCAAGTCCACCTGATTACTATGGGCTTCCTATTCAAACTATGCTCGTTGGTTCAATTGGCACCCACAATTTGCTCGAGTTAGCCAAGGCTAAATCGTCAGTTTTCATGATGGCTTCTACTTCCGAGGTTTATGGTGACCCAATTGTTTCACCTCAACCCGAAAGTTATTGGGGTAATGTAAACCCGATTGGTCCTCGTAGTGTATACGATGAAGCCAAACGTTTTTCGGAAGCTATGACCATGGCATACCATCGTGAATTTCAGCTTGATGTTCGGTTGTTGCGGATCTTTAATGTGTATGGTCCTCGAATGAGGCCCCGGGATGGCCGAGTTATCCCTAATTTTATCGATCAAGCATTAAGAAATGATCCCATTACAATCTATGGTGATGGTAGTCAAACGCGGAGTTTCTGTTACTACCAAGATGAAATTGAAGGTATCTATCGTTTATTAATGTCTAAAGTGACAAAGCCCGTCAATATTGGCAATCCAAATGAACTAACCATTCTTGAGTTAGCAAAAAAAATTATTGAGTTGACTGGGAGTCAAAGTGAGATCACTTACAAGAATCTTCCTGTCGATGATCCAAAAATTCGTCGCCCAGATATTAGACGTGCTCAGCAATACTTAGATTGGTTACCACTTGTTGATCTCCATGAAGGTCTCCAAAATACTATTGAATACTTTGTAGGTCTGTCCAATGATAACTAGAGCAATTATCTTAGCCGCAGGAAGTGGGAAAAAAGCTTGGCCCTACGGGGAATTCCGCCAGAAGTGTACTCTTCCTATCTGCAATATACCAATTGTACGTCGGTTGGTACAACAATTAACCCAAATTGGTATCGAAGAAATTATAGTTGTTGTTGGCCACCACGCTCAGCAAGTCATTTCTGTAACTGCGGATTTACCCAATGTTACTTTTGTAACACAAAAAATACTCGATGGTACGGCCACTGCTACCTACCAAGCTATAACAACAGAATCCTGCGCAGAACAATATTTGGTATTAGCCGGTGATATTGTGACTAGTACCAACGATCTAAGAAGATTCGTTAGGCAACTTGGACAAGCTGAAGCCTCAGTACTCGTTAATCAACTAGGCAAAGAGGATCCCTTAAACTGGATTTGTGCGGGGGTCAATCAAAACCTTATAACTGGTATCGAGGGGCACCCACGGGGTGGAAAATTTCGTCTCTGTGGAATTTACGGTTTTTCTTCGTCAGCTGTCGGGTACATACGTCGAAACCCAGGGTTTGCGACACCTGTACCAGTGGGTGGAATGCCACCAGTTGAATCCGAAATTGCGCATTCCATCCAGTTGATGATCGATAATAACCGTCCAGTTTTAGCAGTTGAGACTGAAGAAATATTTGTTGATGTAGATAAACCGTGGCATGTTCTTGAAGCTAACCATAGGCTGAAAAGTCATCTAATTCAGCAAATTGACAGAGATCAGATAGCCGACGGGGCCAAAATATCAGATGGTGCAGATATTAGTGGACGCGTAGTCTTAGGAGAAAACTCGAGAATTGGTAAACGGGTCGTGGTTAAAGGGGACCTCATAGCTGGAGCGAACAACAATATCACCAACGGAGCGATCCTTGGTGGAGGGTTAATCATAGGGGACCAGTGCCGAATTAGCGACTACTGTGAGGTTGGTTCTAGCGTAATAGGAAACCAATGCATCATTGGACATGGTGCCGAAATGTCAGGTGTGCTATTCGACAAGGTATATCTTTATCACTATTGTGAGATGTCTGGTGTTTTTGGAACTGCTTCTGATATTGGAGCAGCTACAGTTTGTGGCACATTACGTTTTGATGATGGAGACACCCCTCAAAAGATTAATGGGAGATACGAAATCCCAACTTATGGTGCGAACGCGACTTACATGGGGGAGTATTGTCGTACTGGAGTCAACGCAATGATTATGCCAGGCCGAAAAATTGGCTCCTACAGCGTAGTTGGTGCAGGTGTTATATTAAACGAAGATGTTCCCAGCCAGACCATGATCACTGTTAAGCAGGAATTAGTTAAAAAGCCATGGGGACCATCCCGATACGGATGGTAAATCTTGATTTAAGAAACTTAGCCCATACTATTTCCTTTCCAACAAACTATTCTATGTTTATTGACTAGCATGAGTAATTACATTCAAAAACATTTGGCAATGAATCTGGGGCACCGGTACGGAAAACAATTCGGAAAGATTTTACCAGTAATATGGCTAGCATAGGACTTAACTAAACAACCGTGACTTCGTACAAATCGAAGCTGTAAAAAATCCTCTGTTTTTATTCGTATGAAACCAAAATATGAAGCCAAGCGCTCAATTATTCATCGGATTACCCAACAAACCATATCATTGAAACTATTAAACCAGCACTAACGACCATCAGTAAAATGCTTAAAATAAATTCTTCGTTTTGTCTGGTTATTTCTTGTTCTACCTTGGTTTGTTGCCGAATATAGCTTTTTGTTTTGATCGTGACCTCTTTTTGTAAAGGTCTAGTCGGCTCAATTAAGCTTGAAACAGATTGAGAAATTGCTTCAAAATTAACTATTCTTCCTGACTGAATATCTCTGTGCAGATGAGATAGCTTTTTAGTCGTGGAAGCTAGCATTTTCTTTGGATCTTGAGCTAAATCTAGTTTGGATATTTGTCCTAGATCCTTGCGAATGCTCTTCGTAAAATCACGATATTGTTTTAAAGATGTAAAAACCTTTTCTGACTTTTTCTGAATTAGTTCCATCGATTGTTCTTTTTTTTCTTCTGCTTTCTGCCGTTTTTTGTCTAATACTTTTTGAGCAGTAGTTATTTGTGTGTCAACTTCTTGGTTCAATTCTTCTTGTTTCTTTTTAAGTCGATTTTCCGAAATCAAGAACCCCTGCATTAGCTGGTTCTGCATTTGTAACACTTGGTTCATAGTTATTCCTCTCCGCGAATCAACGGAATTTCATCTGAATTAATTTATCAAATGCACAGTTAGAAATAATAATGTCTCGACGGAATTGCTTAATACCTACACATTGGTAACTTCAGGATGGTAAATTGGCATGATCGAAAACCGAAACATCAGTTTCTGTAATCAACTTCTCCAGTAGATCCGGAGCTGGTAGTTGATCAAGTTCCAAATCAAAACCGGAGTAGTCAAAATCCAACTCATCACTTGGTTCAGATTGTGCTATCCCATTCCTAAATATGAAACGGTCTTCCTCATAAGAAATCACGTTAGCTTCCTTATCAAGTCCTTCTAAATTTAAATTTGGTAGTTCTTCAGTATCAACCATCATAATTGTATGGACTCCACATGCAGGTCCTTTACGCATAATTGTGATTAACTGGCGGACCGCTTCCTCTGAGAAACTGTTAGGAAAGTCCGAGACAGCCAAAATGTAATGAGGTACAGGAGAACAGCCCATTTCAGCCACGACTTCAACTAATGTCGGATACTTTTCTGTTAAATATTCTTTTCTAACTTGCGATATATGTTGGCTTAGTTTGTTTAAATTATCCTCAATACTTTGCTGTTTTTTATGTTGGTTGGGAAATATACCGAGAATATTCCCATCAGGCGACAGCTGTTCAATTGTCACCAGATGAATCTTTCCTTTCGGAGAAGTAACAATCAATCGCAGTATCAGACTCTGGAAGGCTTGAGTTATTTGCTTTTTGATTTTTACTGAAGATAAGAAAATAGCATTTTGCCCATTTATTATTGGTACTAAGGCTAAAGTTTCTAGTTGATTAAAGTGTCCGCTGATTTTCAGCGTTCCAAGACGATGACAAACCGCAACTTCGCTAACTTTTCCAGGTGAAAAATTATACCAAAACTCATCATCCCAATGGTAAGCCGCACCCTTTAGTTCCATTAATAGCTGCTGAAAATGATCGACATTTTCATTAAGTTCCTCACCATGATTACTCATCAAATTATCGAATTGGTCCATGAGATTTTTGTCGATCTCTTCTAACTCCGTTTGATACTCCTCTTCTGCTTGACCTAACTCTTTCCTTAAGTGCTCTTCAACTTCCTCTATTTTTTCTTCTTGTACTTTGCGCAATGATCCGATAAGGTTATCAACTGTTTGTTCTTCTGACATTGCGTGATCTCCTGTTATTCTATTTTAGAATGTATTGAGGTGAAGGGGTATGATAAGCTTTTCTATAATACAATTAGTTTTTATAATGGTCAACATTTTTAACAGCTACTACTTTTAACCACTTCGTTTTAGCCGTCCAACCCGTTTAGCATACTTCTCACCTAAATGAAAAATATAAAAACCGATAGGAATAGTAACTAAACCAATAGAGAAGGGAAGTAAAAGATTGGGTAGCTCATCTATAACAGATGCATTTTTCAACGTGGCCGATCGTGTTGAACGTAAAGCATACGTGGCGGGCGAAATAATTGCGATCGGCTGCAGCCATCGTGGTAACACCTCGATTTCGTAGTAAATACCAGCAATTAATAACAGGAGAGCTTGCAAAATTCCTGTAGCTACTTGACCTTTTTCAGGCGACAATAAGGGAAAAACCGCTGTCATCAGACCAATACCGATAAATGACAAGCTGGAAACACCAATTATAGTTACCATTGTTAGCCAATTTGCTTGACTTAAATCTACATAATTACCAAAAAATAAAGGCATTACCGCTAAAACAATTCCAGTCCGAATAACACCATACAGAATGGCAAAAAAGCAAGATCCAATCAGATGAGTAATGCGATGAATCGGCGCCATGAATGTATATTCAATTGTACCTTCCCATCTTTCCCAAGTTATTGCATCACTTACTTCTCTCATCATAATCGAAAGAAACCCCCAAACGAGTGGTCCAATAACCAAATATAGAGCGTCTTGTGGATTACCTTTTCCTACCATAATTAGTCCAATAGTCAACGCGTTGACTATTGAATATGTAAAGAATAAGATCTCCCAAGTCAGGTATCGTCTCAATAAATTGAAGTTCCTTTCAATAAATGCATAGAAAAGAACTAATTCTCGGATTAGAGTACGAATTATACCAAGCATTGACTCATGCTTCTTCATCTAAGATATCTTTACCGACAAGTTCAAGGAAAACTTCTTCTAAAGTTACTTCAGGTTTATTAATACTCAATTTAAGCTCATCTAATGTGCCTTGAGCAATAAATTTTCCATTATCAATTATAGCAATTTCATAGCACAAAGCTTCGGCTTCTATCATATCATGAGTGGTTAAAATTGTAACAGCGGAGTGTTCTTGGCGTACTTGGTTTATGAAGGATTGAACATCTCGTTTAGACTTAGGGTCTAAACCTGTTGTTGGCTCATCCAAAAGAAGTAACATTGGATTTATCAGAAATGCGCGTGCAATTGCCACTTTCTGTTGCATTCCACGGGATAAATCTTCCATTCCACCGTTCATACGACTTTTTGGGAAACCAAGATTTTCCAGAATTAAAGTGGCCTTGGTGGTGGCTTTTTTTACTGGAATATCGTATAAACGAGCAGCATAAACTAGATTCTCTATTGCTGAAAGTCTCTTGAAAAATGCAGCATCTACTGATACTCGATTCATCATCTTACGTGCTTGGTAATTACTACATCGTAACCAAAAACGGTAATTCTGCCACTATCCGGTAATAAGGGTAATAAGAGTGTTGAAATCAGCCGAATCAGCGTAGACTTACCGGATCCATTTACGCCTAAGATACCGTAAATTTTTCCTAGTTCCACTTCTAATGGAATATTATCTACCGCTTTAATGATCTCTTTTTTGTTTTTAAGGAAAGGGTTGAGATTATTTGGAAACGTTAATTGATTTTGGGAGTGCCGGTAGAAGTATTTGGAAACCTGTTCTAGAATGAGACGGTCTTTTAACATGGTAGCTTAGCTTCTAGAGTTGAAATTTAGCGTTCCAAAATCAGCTTCTGTCTCCGCCATTTGAGAGCTAAATCCTAATCTATTGGTTATTTTTCTTAACTAATCATTATCTCCTCAGCATATAATAGGCCAACTCACCTGTTAGGACGGTTTCTGTTATTCGGGCAACAACACTTTTTTCCTTTGTTCACTGATTTCATATTCTAACCGGGTTATACACTTTGTTGAGTTGCTACTTCTGCTGGTGTCGACTCATTCATGCCAGTGGGATTGATAAAAAAGTCATACCTGCTACTGTTGGGTCAGGAGTTGCGTTTATTGATTACGATAACGATGGTGACTTGGATCTTTATTTGATCAATACTGCTCAGCCATATGAAAGTTCGAATCAGTCAGTGGTGTCCTTGACTCCCGACCGACTAATACTTTATACCAAGATGGAGGCCGAGTTGCTAAACAAGTTGGACTTGACCACGACGGTTGGGAAATAGGTTATGCATTTGCTGACTATGATAATGATGGTGATGTAGACCTTTACCTAAAGAACTATTTGGCTAATGTCTTTTTCAAACACCGAGGAAATGGCAGCTTCAAACAGGCTTCATCTGGTGCGGGTGGTATCGGTGATAATCATTTGGGGGCTGGTGTTAGCTGAATTGATTATGATAACGATAGATTTCTATGTCTATATGTGAGCAATTATCTTGGTAATGAGAAAATTCCGGACGGAACAGATAATTTTTTCCGCTATGATCTCACTAGTCAAAACAACGTTCTTTGCCTTAACCGTTGTGATGGCTGATTCATGGATGTTACAAAGAGTATCGGAATCGGTGAAGGTGAACACTTGACTCTGGGTGTTGCCGGGGCTGATTACGAAAATGATGGAGATATTATGGGATATATTTTGTTAAAATCAACCTAGTTTTATCCTCTAACCTACATCAATGGTCTTGAAGAGTTAAGCCTACAATCTATGGTCTACTGATTTAGCTCCAGAATGACCCCTAGGCTTATTAAAAAATAGACATCTGAGGATTGAAACTTGAGCCCAAGATAAGTATCCTTACCCGTAGAATGGGCTACGACTAGTTAAACTCACTTTCTCCAATATATGGAGTATGTCATCAGGAGAAAATATGAAACTTGGATTTGTTAGTGCGATCCTACCCGAATTATCCTTAACATCAGTAATGAACTTAGCCAGTGAGATCGGCTACGATTGTGTTGAAGTAATGTGTTGGCCTAAAGGAACAGCGGAACGAAGATATGCAGGGGTTACTCACATAGATGTCGCACAACTGGAGAGCCACGAAATTGACGAAATCCACCAATTGGTTGCCAAAACTGGAGTTGATATTAGTGGACTAGGTTATTACCCCAACCCGTTAGCGCCAGATGAAGAAGAAGCCAAAACTTCCACTGACCATATTAAGGCCTTGATTTTTGCAGCTGAGTCTTTGGGGCTAAAAAACATTAATACTTTTGTAGGTCGGGATTGGACACGTTCAGTTGACGAAAATTGGCCTAGCTTTGAAAAGACTTGGAAGCCCTTAATCGCCCTGGCTGAAGAATCAGACATTCGGATTGGAATTGAAAATTGTCCTATGTTTTTTACCAACGATGAGTGGCCTGGCGGGAAAAATTTGGCTTTCTCTCCAGCCATTTGGAATCGAATGTTCGAGGCTATTCCCAGTGATCATTTCGGTTTAAATTTTGATCCCTCTCATCTCATTTGGTTGCACATTGATTACGATCAAGCATTATTGGACTTTGCGGATAAAATCTTTCATGTTCATGCTAAAGATGTAAGATTAGATAAGAATCGGCTCAATCAAGTAGGTATTTTGGCTAATCCGCTAGAATATCATCAACCTAAACTGCCAGGGATGGGAGACGTCAATTGGGGGCATTTTTTCTCGATTCTTACTGATACTGGCTATGATGGTGCCGTCTGTGTAGAAGTCGAAGATAGAGCTTACGAAGTATCATTAGATCGGCGAAAGGCTGCTCTCATCCAGAGTCAAAGATACCTTCGCCAATTTGTTGTTTAAAGTTTATATTTTCATGACCCCATAGTTTATTGTCATGAAGGAGAGCCTAGTGAGTTATACTTCGATACCCAATGTTATTCTTATCTTGACAGATGACCAAGGATATGGAGATATATCTTGTTTAGGTAATCCTGTTTTGCGTACCCCTCACATTGATAATCTCTGGACTGATAGTATTCGTTGTACAGATTTTCATGTGGCTCCTGTTTGTACTCCTACTAGGAGTGAACTATTGACAGGCCGAGATGCATTCTATAATCAGGCTACTTTCGTCTGTATGGGACGATCTTTGCTTCGGGCTGATTTACCAACTATGGCCGATCTTTTTACCCAAAACGGTTATAGAACCGGTCACTTCGGTAAGTGGCATTTGGGAGATAATTATCCTTATCGACCGCAAGATAGGGGATTCCAAGAAACTATTTACCATCCGTCGTGGGGAATCACTTCTGCTGCTGATTATTACGGTAACGATTACTTCGATGATTATTATCGACATAAAGATCAAATCGAGAAGTATGATGGTTACTGTACTGATGTTTGGTTTCGTGAAGCAATTCACTGGATTGAGCAGTGCGAAAATCAACCCTTCTTTGCTTATATTGCTACTAATGCGCCACATGGCCCTTTGTGGGTACCGGATCAATATCGCAGGCCTTACCAAAAAGAAGTCAGAGCGAACGAAGCTAGCTTCTTTGGTATGATTGAGAACATCGATGAGAATTTAGGACTATTGGAACAGTTCCTTGCTCAAAAGGACATAAAAGATAACACTATTTTAATTTTTATGACTGACAATGGAACTGCAACAGGTGAACATGTCTACAATGCACAAATGAGAGGTCGAAAAGCTTCATTATATGAAGGTGGACACCGCGTCCCCTTCTTTGTTCATTGGCCAGCTGGTGGTTTGCAGGGGGGACGTGATGTCGATGGTCTAACACGTGGTACCGACGTCCTCCCTACCTTGATAGATCTTTGTCAACTTGATGTGGACGATGGACTGACCTTCGATGGTCTATCTTTAGCGGATTCTCTTCAAAATGACCAACCTGTTTCTCCGGAGCGCAAAGCTATAATGCAATTTGGTCATTCCAATTTAGGTGTCTGGGGTTACACGGAGAAAAATCATGCTGTCGTCATGTGGAACCAGTGGCGCTTTTTGATCAATGAAAACGAATTGTACAATATTAGCAGGGATCCAAGCCAAGTCTCCGATTGTTCCAATAACTATCCTAACCTTGTCAAACAACTACGGGATTATTACGAAGATTGGTGGGGTAATTTGGGGAATAACCTCGATGTTCAT
>NHDG01000087.1 GCA_002167285.1 Planctomycetia bacterium TMED53 | reverse complement strand
CCCTGCCCATCGACCATAGTTTGGCGCATGTTGAAGGGCTGAGCCATTCGAACCAAAGTCGGATAGATCACCGATTCACCGTGAGGGTGATAGTTACCCGAGGTGTCACCAGCAACCTTGGCGCACTTCCTGTGCTTGGAGCGCGGACCGAGATTCAGGTCATTCATCGCCACAAGGATTCGACGCTGAGATGGCTTGAGTCCATCTCTCACATCGGGCAAAGCACGCTGGATGATGACGCTCATGGCGTAGGTCAGATAGGAGCCCTTCATCTCTTCTTCGAGAGAAAGGGGAAGGATGCTTGAATCCTGGCTCATCTTGTCGTTCTCCATGTCACCCGGGCTCACAGGCTCCGGTTTTTAGTTCAAACTTACTGGCGAAAGTGTCCCAACTGAGACGCCCTTAACCATGTCGAGGAGCAATTGGTTTACCGGGGTGGGGATATTGTTTTTTTTCCCCAACCGTACCACTACTCCACTGATCCAATTGACCTCTGTGCTCTCCCCTGAATCGAGATCCTGGAGCATCGAACACCGATTGGTCGCTGTCTTTTCGCACAATTCCTTCAGAGAGGTTTCGATCACCACCGGTGATGACATCGACGACATGTCGAGGCCTTCAGCGGAAGCAACTTTTATCGCTTCACTGCTCGCTTCGAGAGCCAAGGGAAAACCTTCGCTTGCGGGAAGCTGGCCATTTTCGATACCGAGCAAGGCACACACTGGATTGAGACCCGCGCTAAGGATCGCTTTCTGCCACATCACCGCCGACCCGCTGGCCACCTGGCGCGTCCGTAAACCCAGGGCTTGCAACGCCGCCGTTAAATGACGGGCATCTTCTGCCGCTGAGGGATAAGAGCTAGAGGCATAAGAGCTATCGGGACCAACGCTGATCTCTCCAGCGGCACCCCGCACGCTGATCTGTGTGCGTGATTCCCTAAAGAGCCCGTAGGTGGTGCTCGCTACCAAAAAGCGATCACTTGCAAGGGTGGCGAAGGGAGCTGTGAGATCGAGGCCGTTACCAGGAAACACTAACCGTGTGTCGGAGTTAATTCTGTGTGCCAGTTGATGTGCTGCCTGCTCCATGTCTCCCGCCTTGAGAGCCAAAAAGAGCCATCGAAGAGGCTCTCCGGAAGCATCAGCAGCAGCGCAAGGGATGGTCTCGCGCAAATCACCAAACCCCACCCCTGAAACCTGGTAATCGATCGCTTCAGGATACCCAGCTGTATTCGGTCTCAGCAAAAGCGAAACATCCCAACCATGGTTTTTCATTTGGGTGGCCAACCATCCACCCACAGCACCTCCACCAACGACGCCGATCGGGCCTTCTAAAGGGGTAGGGGTAGTGGGGGATTCGCTGTGTTGGTTCATTAAGCCTCTGGTGCCATTTCTGCATTCTCACCATCTCGCTCAATAAAGCTCTCGCTGTCGCCGGGGAAACCTCCCGAAGAGACATCCTCGATGAATGAAGAAACCGCCGAACGAAACACTTCCTCCCCTTGCGCATACCTGCGCACAAAACGGGGTTTGAAATCTCCCGAGAGCCCGACGAGGTCATGGAAGACGAGAACTTGGGCATCGACTTCGCGGCCGGCACCAATTCCGATGACCGGAATCCCAACTTGAGAACAAACCTGGGCAGCCAAAGCTGCGGGCACACACTCAAGAACCAGAGCAAACGCCCCAGCCTTTTCCAAGGCGAGCGCATCTTGAATGATTCTCTTGGCTGACTCGGGAGTATTGCCTTGCACCCGATATCCCCCTAGTTGGGTCGCGTTCTGAGGTGTTAAACCCAAGTGCCCCATCGTTGGGATCCCCGCCTCAACGATGCGGCGGATTGTTTCTGCTCGAACACCACCGCCCTCAACCTTTACCGCATCAGCAGAGCCCTCTTGAATCAGCAGGCCCGCATTGCGAATCGCTTCGTCGTCATTCACCTGTGCTGCCAAAAATGGCATGTCGGCGACAACAAAAGTCTCTGGAGCTCCGCGGCGAACCGCCGAGCAGTGGTGAATCATGTCTTCAATTGTGACTGGAACCGTACTTTCGTGGCCGAGGACCACATTCCCGAGCGAGTCCCCAACCAAGATCATCGGCACACCAGAAGATTCGAGAATCCTCGCAGTGGGCGCATCGTATGCGGTCAGGCATACCCAGCGGTGGCCCTTGAATTTCCAGTTCCGCAGTTGATCGAGGCGCAATCGTGCCATGACAGGGGTCTCCTAAATATCCAGCTCACGAGCTTCGAGCGCGTGCTTTTCGATGTACTCACGGCGCGGAGCAACCTCGGTTCCCATCAACTTCACAAAGAGGTCATCGGTCGCCTCGGCATCGTTGATGGTGACCTTGAAGAGGGTTCTGCGATCGGGGTCCATCGTTGTTTCCCACAATTGGTCAGGGTTCATTTCGCCCAGTCCCTTAAAGCGGGTTAAGGCCACTTTACTCTTCATGAGCAAAAACAACTCTTCGACCAACTCTTCGGCGGTAGCAGCGCCCTCTTCCACGGAGTCAACTCCGAAGCGGAGGGGCTTTAAATGCTCAAAGCCCTCATTGGAGAAATCAAAATCGGGGATACCAAAACGATCCAACTCTTGTTCAGGAAGCAGTGACTCAGCAGCGAAGCCAAGGACTTCCAAGTCTTTGATCGCCTGTGTCAATTCCTCAGCCTTTGACAACTCTGCGCCGTGGAACCCATCCCCTTTTTCCTCCACTACAGCGGCGAGGTCATCGGAAGACTCATAAGCGATTTGCTCACCGCCGCCGATCAATGCGCGCTCAGGGATACTGCCGGTTTTTTGCCACTGGTTGTTGAGCCAGTGGTGTAGTGAAAACCCACGCTTAAGGAATCTCTCGTTTGCCTTGCAGATCAGCTGAATCTTTTCAATGGTTGATCGCACATCTGCGCCAGTGAGTTCTTTTTGGCCCTCATCGCTACCGATGCGAATAGACCCATGCTCGCTGGCAAGGTCTATAAGGATCTCTTCAAGACCCTCTTCGGTAACGATGTACTCATCCCGCGCCTTCCACTTCACGCGGTACAGAGGTGGCTGCGCGACGTAGATGTATTCGTTTTTGACCAACTCGTGCAGATGCCTATAGAAGAAGGTCATCAACAAAGTTCGAATGTGAGATCCATCAACATCCGCGTCAGTCATGATGATAATGCGCGAGTATCGAGTCTTCTCGAGATTAAACTCATCGCCAAAGCCAGCCCCAACCGCAGTGATGATCGCTTGGATCTCCTCGTGCTGGAGGGCTTTATCGACACGGGCCTTTTCGGTGTTGAGAATCTTACCCTTAATAGGAAGAATCGCCTGAATCATCGAGTCGCGTCCGCCTTTAGCAGAGCCGCCCGCCGAATCTCCCTCAACGATGAAGAGTTCCGTTTCGTCTTTATTGCGACTACGGCAATCGTGCAGTTTTCCAGGAAGACTTCCGGTGCTCAAAAGCCCCTTACGACGTGTTAAATCCCTCGCCTTGCGCGCTGCATCACGTGCTCTCGCAGCCTCAAGCGCTTTGTTGACGATCTTCTTTCCAACCGCAGGGTTCATGTCGATCCAATGGCCAAGGGCATCGTTCACCAAAGACTGGACAACACCTTCAATCTCTGTGTTACCCAACTTCTCTTTTGTTTGGCCCTCAAACTGGGGGTCAGGAAGTTTGACACTAACCACTGCCGCTAAGCCCTCTTGGTAGTCTTTACCATCTGGGGCGTTGTCGTTTTTGAGCATATTCATGTCTTTAGAGAACTTGTTAAGGGTTCTCGTTAAAGCACTACGGAATCCGCTCAGGTGGGTTCCACCGTGGTGAGTATTGATGTTGTTGGCAAAGGTAAAGATCTGTTCCTGTGAGTACCCATCGTTGTGTTGCATTGCAACATCGACAACGACGTCATCGACCTCTGTCTGGAAACGTATCACCTCATCGTAAATTGAAGTTCTCTTTGCATTCACTTCGCGGATAAACGCTTCGAGACCATTGGGGAAGTGGTACTTCTCAACGCGTTTTTCATCATCCCGGCGCTCATCGATGAAATTGATGTGAATACCGGCATTGAGGTAAGAGAGCTCTTTAAGTCTTTTTGCAAGGACGTCTCGATCGTAGACCACCGTCTCAAACACTTCGGGGTCAGCGGTAAAAGTTACGCGAGTTCCGGTGTCTTCCGCTTCGCCAATTTTCTCAAGGTCAGAGGTTGGGACTCCCCGTGAAAAGCTTTGACGCCAAAGGGATCCATCTCTTCGAACCTCTGCCAAAAGGTCGGTCGATAGCGCGTTCACCACCGAAACACCTACGCCGTGAAGCCCGCCAGAAACTTTATAGGTCTCATTGTCGAACTTTCCGCCGGCGTGAAGCTTGGTCATGACGACTTCCAGGGCAGACATCCCCTGGTCTTCGTGGTAATCGACGGGAATCCCGCGGCCATCATCCTCTACGCTCAGAGAGCCGTCTTCATGAATGACGACATCAATTTTTGTTGCGTGGCCAGCCATCGCCTCATCGATGCAGTTATCGACAACTTCATAGACAAGATGGTGAAGCCCTGCAGGCCCTGTACTTCCGATGTACATTCCTGGGCGCTTGCGAACCGCCTCGACACCTTCGAGGACTTTAATGTTCGAGCCGGAGTAGTTTTCTTTCTTCTGATCACTCAAAATCTCACGTCCCTTTCATGGGGAAGCATTTGATTTATGGGATTAAATCACTGATTCAATTATTTAAGTCGCTGTTTAAGTCACTTGGCCCATTTTGAAAGTGGATCGAGTGGATACCGTCCAAACCTTCTTCTTGAAGGTTTTTCATAATCGACCTTTCTGCAAAGGTCTTTAGTTCTGTAGCGAGAGGTGCCGAGTCAACATTCACTGTCAACTTGCCCTCTTTCCAGCGAACAGGAAGGGTGTGTTTTGATATCCCCTGCCCAACAACTTGCGCCCATATCTTCCTAACTCCTTGAATACCATCGACGGCATCTTTGTTATGAGTGGGAGCAAACTTATCCACCAATTTCTTCAACGCACCTGATAAAGGCTGCAGACTTTCTTTCTCCCTTTTCAGGCGGATCTTCTCTAACTCCAATTCGAGGTAGCTGACCTTTTGGTCAGTAGGGTCTATCAAGCCTCTTGCATTTCATTGATCACAAGAGGCATAACGATGTGACGATAAGCTTCTGGATGGTCAGGAATGCTAAACAAGCCTGCAGTTTTCCCATCGCGGAAACCACACTCGACCTGTGCAGAATCGATCACCCGTAAGAGATCGATGAGGTAAACCGGGTTGAAATGAACAGCGAAGTCTTCGCCCTCTCCAGAGACTCTTTCGACTGGAAACTGAATCCTGGATTCACCCACATTGCTGGCATGGCCGAAGAGGGTTGCCTCATTTTCACCAAAAGAGAATCGAACTGAATTGCGTTCTTTTGTCGTCATTAGAGCGCACTGCTTGAGAGCGACGAGGAGCTCTTCACTATTCACGCGGTACACGTTTTCAAGATCCTGAGGGATCGCTCTCTCGTATTCAGGGAACTTCCCTTCGACAAGTCTGCAAGAAAGACAAACGCTATCAGAGATGTACGTCGCCTCATTAGAATCAAAGCGAAGTACAACACTCTCTTCTTCTTCAGAAGCAAGAATCCTCGATAGCAAATCAACGGCTTTCAAAGGGATGATAAACTGACCCTCTGGCATTCCTGAGTCATTCCCTGCTTCCGCAGGCATTGAACTCATCGCCATCCTTTTACCATCGGTACCAACAATTCTCAGCTCCCCTGAAACACCCTCCATCAAAACGCTATGCATATTGAAACGGGTAGCATCTCTTGCAGAGGCGACACTCACTCTTTGAAGGTTTCTAATAAGGTCTTCTCGCTGCACTTGAAAAGCGGGACCTTCATTAGAAAATTTAACGGTCGGATATTCGTCGATGGGGCCCGCAGGAATTTTAAAATCTGCACTTCCAGAATGAATGCAAACCTGGCCGGCTTCATCTTGCTCTATACTGATCTCGGTATCCTGCAACTCGCGAAGAATCTTAACGAGACGCGCACAAGGAACCAGACAAGAACCTTCCTTCTCAACCATAACTTCATCGACCTGAGCCTGGAGCCCTACTTCGAGATCAGTCCCTATGACTTGAAGTCCCCTTTGGTCCGCCAGAAGCATCGCTGATTGCAATACAGGCCTCGTCGGATTTGTCGGTACTACTCCTGAAACAAGGCCAACAGCCTCAAGAAAATCACGGGTATGGCATTGAAACTTCATGGTTGCCTCTTCTTCAATAGGATGATCGATACACAGTGGAGACTTTGGCTAGAACTATTCTATTCTGGCGAAAGGAAACCCCTCTGAGAGCCTTTGGGAAGGGACGTGCGAGAACAGGGTCGTAGGAATCAAAAGCTTCCGATTTAGACCTGTTTTTGCGCCTCCTCGCGGACTTGACACATTCTAGGCTAGAGTCATGACCCGGGCAATCGGATGGTCCCAGAAAACGGACCCTCTAACCCATTAATTTTAAACAACTTACAAATCCATTTTGGAAACAATTTTGTGCCGCCAGAAGAATAGAATTGAAACTAATTGATATAAAAATTCTTGCTCGTTTTCTTCTACGGGATCGTCAGTGTGGAAAACCTCTTTGAGGGATTTTTAAGCCTTTAATTTTGAAGGTTTTATGAAAACACCGGGCGGTTTTTTGATGTGGAAACAGTGTCGAGTGGAGGTGTGTTATGAGCCACAAGTCTCGGAGTTATGCACACCTTAAAAGCCAGGCAAATAAAGTGTGCGCAACCTGTCCCCTAAACATCGCCGTTCAATCCCACAGGTGAAAACAAGTTTTCCACCAATAACTTACACAACCAACACCGACTCATTTTGGAGGGGGCGTAAACCCAACAACATGTCGCCGGTAGTTATCTCAGGAGCTTGGACTCGATACTTTCAAGATCGCGCCGAAGGGTTGAGTCGGTGCCTATAGCGGTGCGGATTTTATCGATGGAGTGCATCACCGTCGTGTGATCGCGGCCACCGAAGTGTTTGCCGATCTCTCCCAAAGAACACCCAGTGAGCAATCTGCATAGATACATAGAGATCTGTCTCGGTAAAACGATGGAGCGAGTGCGGCGAGAGGAGCGCAGTTGTTCAGGGGTCACAGAGAAGTATTCACAAACCTGCTCTTCGATGGTGCCGAGGTCTATTCTCTTTGTTTCTTGCCCGAAAATTTCATTGAGAGCGGCGTTTACGTTTTCGGCGGTTGCCTCAATACCTTCATGGCGAACCATGCTCTCCACTCGGAGAACAGCTCCTTCTAGCTCGCGCACGTTGTCATTAATTCGCAGGGCGATTTGTTCAACGACTGCAGGGTCTAGCGAAATCTCCCTAGAGAGTAGCTTTCTATTGATAATCGCGACCCGTGTTTCGAGGTCAGGAGCCTCTAGTTGCACGACAAGACCTAGCCGGAAACGTGAGACGAGACGCTCTGAGAGCCCCTCTATCGCCTTTGGGGGGGCGTCAGAAGTGAGGACGAGTTGTTGCTCGCGATTGTAGATGTCATTGAAGGTGTGGAAGAATTCTTCCTGGGTTCGCTCCTTTTCGGAGAGAAACTGGATGTCGTCGATCAGCAATGCATCAGCACTGCGATAGCGGTCTCTGAAACGATCAATCTTTTGAGACGTCAATGCGGCGATAAACTCATTCGTGAAGGTCGCGCATGAAGCGACGATGATTTTTTTATACCCCTGCTCTAATAACCGGTGAGCGATGGCGTGCAAAAGATGGGTTTTTCCTAGCCCCACAGACCCATGGATGAAGAAGGGGTTGTACGCACTGCCGGGGTTCTCTGAGACCGAAAGAGCCGCGGCGTAAGCTAACTTGTTGGATGGCCCTGTAATAAAACTGTCAAAAGTAAACCCGGGCCTAAGGCTGACCCCAGCGAGTGTGTCTGGCTCAGCTTTCGCCACTGCCTTTTTTCTCGCCGTCGAACAACCAAAGCGCACTTCAATATCCATGTCATCAGTGATACCGCGGACGATGTTGAGGATTGGTGTTTCCCAGCGACTCCGTAAGACCTCCAACTGAGGTTCGCTGGGAGCGCTCACGAGCGCGCCATCTTCAGCGATGGTGAGGTGAACCCCATCCAGCCAAATCGCCCTCTCTGCTTTAGGAATTTGCTGCTTCAACTGTTCGAGGAACTCAGCCTCGTACGGTTTGTTTGCAGCGGGGGACACCATCGAAATTCCTCACAGGCTCGCAGCGATTAAAAAACAGGGGCACTTCAAGATGGGATGATCTGGAGAGCGTCATGAAGGGTACCGAATCTTGGACCGGGGATGCAAGGGGCTCCCGTTGTCAGGTTTACTTGCTGACACCCTTGACGTTCGATAACATGTGCATTCTGTCATGCACAATAGCGCTCTGTATCGATGGGATGCATCGAACAGATCGGGCAGGTTGGGCGAGGAGTTGCCAATACCCGTTTAACTGGTGTGTTCCCGAGATGGGACGAGCACCATATATGGGAGGCCTTTTCGCCATAACAAGATTCCAGGCTTTAAAGGGTTTGTTTTCTCGAGACCAAGAAACGACCCTGGCCGGTAATTTCGTCAACATGTGCGGAGAGGTGGCAGAGTGGTCGATTGCACCGGCTTGCTAAGCCGGCGTACCGTTCGCGGTACCGAGGGTTCGAATCCCTCCCTCTCCGCCATTCATTACCTACGAACGATCCTTGGGAATCTTCCCCTCAAACGAGTATACAAATCCCCAAAACAGCGAAGAGCGGCTCATCCCATACTGGCTTGCTGCCGATTGAGAATTGATTATCATATCTCATTGGTCCTATGGAAACCCTGCTTCTCCAAAGCGTACCGACGAAAGATGGACCCCGGATTGTCGGTTAGATGACACTCCTAGCAGAAGAGATATCAACGAGATGGAACCCAATACATTAGACGCACGACTTCCGGTAACAGTCCTCTCTGGGTTTTTGGGGGCTGGGAAGACAACCCTGCTCAACCAAATCCTGAATAACCGGGAGGGCCGCCGAGTTGCCGTCATCGTCAACGACATGAGCGAGGTCAACATCGATGCCTCATTGGTGGAGAAAGGGGGCGCGGAGTTATCCCGTACAGAAGAGCAGCTGGTCGAAATGTCGAATGGCTGCATCTGTTGCACTTTGCGCGATGATCTTCTCGCAGAAGTTTCGCGTCTCGCACAAGAGAAGCGTTTCGATTATCTGCTGATCGAGTCCACCGGAATTTCGGAGCCGATCCCTGTCGCCCAAACTTTTACCTTTGAGGATGAGGATGGCGTCAGCCTGGGCCAGGTTTCCCGGCTAGACACGATGGTGACAGTGGTCGATGCGGCCAATTTCCTCACCGACTACCAAAAAGCCGATTCGCTTCAAGAGCGTGGGGAGTCTTTAGGTGAGGAGGATGAGCGTACCGTCACAGATCTCCTGATTGACCAAATTGAATTTGCAGATGTGATCCTTCTCAACAAGTGCGACCTCGTCAGCGAGGAATCTGCAAAAAAGATCGAGGGGATTCTGAAAGCCTTGAACCGCGGTGCGAATATCATTCGCACGACCCATGGCAAAGTGCCCATCTCTAATGTCCTCGATACGAAACTCTTTGATTACGATGCCGCTACGGAATCCGCTGGCTGGATCAAGGAGCTCCAAGGGGAGCATACGCCCGAGACGGAAGAATACGGAATCACTAGTTTTTGCTATCGCAATCCAAACCCTTTTGACGCCGACAAGCTTTGGCGGTTTTTTCACACTCAGGGGAACTGGAATGGAGTGGTTCGCTCCAAGGGTTACTTCTGGGTCGCAGCGGAGCCCAGTGTTGCTTACACATGGTCCCAAGCGGGTGGGGTGAGCAACGTCGAGGCGGAAGGGAACTGGTGGGCTGCGATTCCCCCAGAGCATTGGCCACACGAGGAAGGCCACCGACCTGATCAACGGGAAGGTTGGCATGAGCGCTACGGAGATCGAACACAGCAATTGGTCTTCATCGGACAGAACCTAGATGAAGAGAAGATTCGATCAGCGCTGGATGAGTGCTTACTCGATGAAGAAACGCGTGACCAAAACAGCAAGGCATGGCAAAACCTCACAAACCCGTTCCCCGAATTGAAGCTCGAATCCGAATGAGCCAGGAGTGGCTGATTGTTGGTGGAGGTATTCATGGGGTTCACCTCGCAGCGCGATTGATCGCTGAGGCGGGGGTGCCAAGGGACCGGGTGACCATCGCAGATCCGGCGGAAAAACTGTTGAGTCGCTGGCATTCCTGCACTGACGTCACAGGGATGCGTTTTCTTCGGTCGCCCGCAGTTCATCATCTCGATCTGCATCATGCATCACTTAAGCACTTCGCCGATGAGAAGCGTATGCGCAAGAGTGATAGCTTCACAGAGCCATACGGAAGGCCCGCTCTTCACCTTTTCAATCAGCATTCGGCTCATCTAATCGACAGTCTTGGCCTCGATACAATTCATCGCCAGGACCGAGTTGTTTCCTGCAAACCCCATCGATCAGGGGTTTTGGTAAAGTTGGCTGAAGAGGGCTGGGTCGAAACCCAAAATGTGCTTCTCGCAATCGGGACTAGCGAACAACCGAGTTGGCCCAGCTGGGCTCTTCGGGGCCACAATCGGGTTCACCACGTTTTTGAGCCCGGCTTTCAGGGCTGGCCAACAGGGGAGAAGGAGAGGGTGGCTGTGGTTGGTGGGGGGATCTCAGCTGTACAGATTGCCCTAAGGCTTGCCGGCGAAGGCCACTCGGTTCGATTGGTGACCCGACACGAGTTTAGAGTGCATCAATTTGATAGTGATCCCGGTTGGCTCGGCCCGCGTGTTCGAATCGATTTTGATAAACAGCGCCAAACCTCCCGGCGTCGCGAGATCATCACTGAAGCGAGGCATCGAGGATCAATTCCCCCGGATGTTTCAGCAGCTCTTCGCCATGCTCTTCGCGAGGAAAAAATTATCTGGGATCAGCAAAGCATCGAGGAGCTGATACCCGACGATGAACTTCTTGGCGTGCGTTTCGCAGATGGTCGTGTGATCGGGGCGGATCGGGTGCTTCTGGCAACAGGATTCGCCGCTCGAAGACCTGGGGGGCGCATGATCAACGAGCTCATCCGTTACGCTGATCTTCCTTGTGCCGAGTGTGGTTATCCCATCATCGATAAGGCGCTTCGCTGGCACAAAAATATTCGAGTCACTGGTCCGCTTGCTGATTTAGAGATTGGCCCGATTTCTAGAAATATCGCTGGGGCACGCGCGGCTGGCGATCGAATTGTGAGTACTGTGAAGCAGAAGTCGTGGCGAAAATCGATTTCCTCAGCACTGACAAGTGGCGCAGGATTATTTCGCTCTGAGTCTCGGAAGTCTATCACTCCGGTTGCGTCAGTAGACTAGCTGGCTCGTAGCCTTGCCCATGACTGATGGTTGCGGTAGGCAAAAAATCGAGGCGCAAAAATTAGACTAAGAAGGGTTTTGGCAGGTGCCCGTCTCATTTTCACAACAACGCTTACTGCAGCGACGGTTGCCCCAATGGGCAAGGATCAGGAAGCCACTACCCATGACCGTTGCAATCCCCGCTGGGGGCCAGTGCAGTTCGGTCTTTCCCTCCTCTGTCGTGACGAGGGATGGACAACAATCACAAGGCTCATCGGCGACCGCAACTGCATCGAGAGGGTCTGCGGAGATACTCCCCGTGCTTGCTGGGATGTAAGGAAGTACGCTTCCAGTGAGAATAAAAGCAATGCCAAATAAGGCTGCAATCGAGACCCATTTTTGGCGGTGCTTGCGATACCCATAGACGACGACAGTCAAAGCCATGGGAACCACGCCCAGCGCCATGATGGCATGGGAGGCGGGGTGAGCCCAGATTTCTGCAAATGCGGGCAGTGACAAAAACAGCAATGGTGCAATCAGGCAATGAACGGCACATGCCGTCGAGGCGATGCCTCCGATTTTATCCAAGCGGTCAGTGCTAACGGTGTTGTTGTTATCAGTGGGGGTCATTTTTTCTGTCATGATCAGCTAGCTACTTTGCAATCAGCGCATATGCCATAGAGCAGGATTTCATGATTGGTCATTTCAAATCCTGCGGGGAGTAATTGGTCGAGATTGTTCACACACCCATCCACATCAAAAGCGCGGCTACAATCGGAGCAAAGGAAGTGATGATGGTGTTTCAAGCTGCCTGGCTCGTAACGAACCGATCCTGACTCCAGTTCGACCGGTACCAGATCGCCATCTTGTACACCCTTTCGAAGTGAGCGATAAACGGTAGCGATGCCGATAGTGTTTTTACTATCGGTCGAGCGAAGATGGTTCCAAAGTTCGTTGGCAGACATAGGCCCCCCCGCATGGGATAGGGCGTCGATGACCAACTCGTGTTTGCTCTTTTGTTCACTCACTAATCAAAACTCCATCAAAAAAACCATAGGCCAGAACCTTTTAGTTTAAACAATTCCGGTTTTTCTTTCACGTGTTCGTTTGCTTCTTGAGAGGATGCTGGCAAAGAAGGCGGCCACCAAGGCCAAGGATGCACCTTTCAGTAAAGCGTCTTTCTGGGGCGATTGCCCATGTTTCAGCCAATTTTCGTGGATGAAGAGCGATTCGAAATCGGCCTTCTCGATCGGTGACATTTTCCACTGGAGGCCGATCAGGGATTCCATCCGGTCTCTCACGGCCAAAAGGATGCCATTTCTGTGGTTGCGAAAATTAACCGATTCCGTGCCTGCGAGGACGCACAACGAGTTTTGAAAGACGTACGCAGGGTTAATCCAGCCAAAGCTCGCGACCGCGGCTTCTCTCTGAATTTCTCTCTCAGAAATTTCAGCTGAAACCTCTTCGACCTTTGAAAGGAATGCCGCTTCTTTCATCATGCGATCCATGTTGGAAGCGGTTCCCCTGTCGGGAGTTTCAGTGGGGGGAGAGATCTTTGGACGGGAGGAATAAAAAGAATCTCGGTATTCTTCAACCTCTCCCAACAAGATCTCATAGCGCTCGGCGCGGAGAACGGTGGTCAGCTCACTGGCATATTGGTTAGGCAATTGACTTCCGACTACCTGGCGAACTGCCGCGGGTACCAAAACACAGAAGCCGATCCAAAGCCCCACCATCCACAAAGCTGCAGTGGAAGATCCTGAGCCGGCAGACAAGACGGCGCTAAAGAGTATTCCCCAAAGAAGGACGTACCCCATCGAGGCGAGGCTGAAAGTTTTCCATAGAGAGAAGCTCGATTCGATGGCTCCGGTCCAAACTCCGCCGAGAACCAAAAGCACACCCACCAGCGTCGCCACCACCAGAATCGGCAAGGAAACCCTCAGAAGCCACCAGGCTCTGGGTGAAGCGGTTTGGGTGCGAACGGTCCGCATGATTCCGAGATCTCTTTCCATGCTTCCCACATCGAACATAAGAACGAGCAGCAAGAGCGGCATCAGATAAGCGAGAACAAAGGCGAGATCAAAGTTGCCAGAGAGCAGCTTTTCGGCATTTCCCAATGTTGCAGGGTCGCTGGTGCGGAAGGGCTGGGCTCCACGCGTCGCCGATACTACCGCCCATGAACTGCGAATGTCTGAAAGACCGATGGCTAGCGCCGCGAGCGGCTCCGGCTCCATCACTGCGTGAGCGGAGGCATAACGATCGGCGTAGCGTGGCTGGGTGATATCGATCCAGTCGCGATCCGCGGGCCCGCTCACTTGTTCGGCGTACCAACCTAAAGCTTCAGAGCGCAGGGAGGCATCCCGTGAGGATAATTCTTTAAGTGTCTTCTCCCACTCGGAAACGTGATGCGCTCCTGAAGAAATGGCGTACATGCCACAGAGGAGGAAGACGCCCATCGCCGCCAATCGCATTGGGGAGCGAACCAGTCTTTGGCATTCAAATCGAACGATTGAGAGGGAGAGTGAGATCATCGGCTCGACCCCACGATCGGAATCTTGTCGGTTCCTCTTTGAATCAGCGCGGCCGAGAAGAGCACCCAAATCAACAAAGACGCCGCTTCGGGCCAGCGATGGCCCAAGGCAAACCCAACGCTCTGCGATTCAAATTCAAAATCAGAGATGGTTGCGTAGTCGATTTTTTCACGGTTCCAGCGACCATTATCCCGACGAGTTCCAGCGGTGGCATCGAGGTCGTTGAGGACGCGAATCAGGTCGCGGCGATAATTTTCCGCCTGGCGTTGAAACTGGGCATCGTGAAATTGATCTGTTCCTGCGAACGCCATGCTCAATCCGCGAGCCGCTAGGAATGGATCGAGAAACGACACCGCCTGGACGACGCCAATCTGCTTGCGAACCGTCTCGTGGCGACGACCAAAGTGTTCGTCCCAAACCAGGTTGCCGTACTCCTCATCTTTTTGCATGAGGATTCCGCCGAGGTTGACTGGAAGGTCACTGACCTTTTCGACGCCGTATTCCTTGAGGACCTGTTCCCTAACTTCATTGCGGCGCTCGTCTCTCGGGTTGTGGCCGTCCAGCCCCTTTGAGCGATCTTCCGCCATATCATCTTCAAAGGTGATCTGTGATTTCAGGGGGAACAACTGCGAGCTGAACTCAGCCGTAACCCGCGGCAGCACCACAGAAGTCATCAACCAAGCGATGGTGAGAATCATCAGAGCGCTCCGAGAGTCTGAGACCCTTGCGGAGACCCATACAGATAAAAGAACCACGATCAAAAGGTATAAAGAGTGGGAGCCACCGAAGAGCAGCAATCGGGTCTTGATATCAGAGGAGAGGGGTCCCCCACTGATTTGATCAAGAACGACATGGGACGCGATCAGGGCCCCCACAAGTAGCAACGACAAACACCAGTATGCGAGAGATTTCCCCCAGAGGATGGAGCGCAACGGCACTCCTTGAGCTACGAGAACTCGCAGCAACCCCGTCTCTCGATCACGCGAAACGGAAGAAAAGGCTGAGAAAGCTAAGAGCAGCGGAATGAGGAGGGAGAGGATCATCCCTGCATCGAACGCTCCCAGGCGAATCAGCGAACTCCACGACCCTGCATCGGAATGGGATGGAGGGCTTTGAACGTGGGCCTCTACTCGAACCACTTTTCCAGTGAAGGGCATCACGCCGGCATCCAGAGTGGAGAGAGGGCTGCTCGGTTTATAGACGTAACTACCATAGTGACCCACACCATGTGCGGAGAGGCCGTCGATCGCTTCCCATTGTTGCCGGGAAGTTTCGATGGCAGCGGCCCGACCTTCAGCAGCCATCCGCTGGCTTTCTGCGCCGATCCAGGTCGAAAGAAACAGAGTCGCCATGGCGAGAGCCACCATCGCGAGTAAGCGGCCATCGCTGCGAATCGAACGTAGTTCGAGGAGGAGGAGTTTAAAGATCACGATCCGGACTCCATCTGCTTCAAGTAGACCTTTTCAAGGTCATTGGCCGAGAGGGAGCGAGGGTCGATCTCTTGAACCAGTTTGCCACCTTGCAGAATCACCACTCGGTCGCAGGATTCTTTCGCACGAAAGAGGTCATGGGTCGCCATCAATACCGCTGCACCTGCGTCTGCAACTTGGCGCACCAGCATCGAAAGTTCGTGACTGGCATGGGGGTCGAGTCCCGATGCGGGTTCGTCGAGGACGAGTGCTTTGGCGTTTTTGGAGGTCGCGATGGCGATCCCCACCTTTTGGCGCATTCCCTTCGAGAAGGTTGATACGCGACGGTGGATCGCTTCCGGGGCGAGGCCCGAAGTCACCAGTTTTTTGGCCATCTCTTCGCGGGAAAACTTGAGCCCCGCCAGCGAAGAGAAGTGCTGGAGGTTTTCCATGGCGCTAAGGAAGGGGTAAAGGGCGACATTCTCGGGGATGTATCCCAGACGACTTCTGGCTTCGTCAGGATTCTTTACGACATCGACGCCATCGATGACCACCGATCCCGAATCTGGCTGCAGAAACCCGGCGAGAAGGTGAATCGTCGTGGTTTTACCGGCGCCATTCGGCCCCAAAAGGCCGAGAACCTCACCCGGATTCACGGTGAGGCTGAGCGCATGGAGTGCTTGGGTCGCACCGTATGATTTACTGACTTCTTGGGTTTCGATCATGAGTTAGGCAGCCTCTACCAAGGAAATTAGCGGAAATTGGCAAATCTACCCTTGAATGATAATTGATTATCACTACCTGTCAAACGAATCGGTCGCAGTGGCTGTAAGGGGGTTCAGCGGCTTAGCGCAGCTTTTTGAGGGAGATCAGTTTTGGCCGATCCTTTGAGGCTTCGATGCGAGCGATGCTTTCGCGAACGATCTTTGCTTTGTCGCGACTGAGATTGATCGGGAAGTTTGGCTGCCCCTCGTCGAAGAAGCGCGCGTGCTCTTCCAGGGTCGGGATGACACGCTGAGCGTGGGCTCCGTAATTCTCTAACATTTCGACAACCTTGACGATCCGATGCTCGCTGGCGTGGGGCTTCATGTCGCGGACGTAATCGGCAAGAAGTTCAATTCCTTCGGCCACATGGTGCCGGGCGAAGAGTTCAAGGCCTGCCATACGAATTTCGTGAGCGAACATGATTCCGCTCGGTGAACGAACGGTGATCGCATCGAGAATCGCCGGCAGCAAAGGCTTTAGTTGGTCAAAGGAGAGGTTGCGGTAAACGCTGGAGACAGCGCCACGGGCGCGGCCATCCTGATTCAACAAGCTCGCCCGCACAGCTTTTAGCAAAGTTTTGCGGTCGATCCCCTCGAGAGACTTGCCGATCAGACCTTTGTTGTGACTGAAGAGGGCAAAGGTCAAGTATCGCTGCTCCATGTTTCGTGGATCTTTGGACGAGGCTTTGCGTGCAAGTTTCGAAAGCAGTTCAGGTACTGCGACTCGCGCTGGATCGCCGATGGCAGCTAATGCTTCCCCTGCTTTGATACGCAACCAAAGGTCAGAGGATCGCAGTGCTTTGCGTAAAAAAGGAACCGCCGCCGCTGCACGTCCGCGCTGAAAGATCACGCCCTGGCAAGCCCCGATGCGGCCATCGACATCTTTGCCATTGAGGAGTCGAATCAACCCCGGGACGATCAGCTCTTCGTTTCTGCGGCCCAGTTCCATCGCCGCGCGCTCGCGGACCACCGGGGACCAGTTGGTCAGTCGTTCTAGCAACCGCTCGGTGTTCATCGCTTGGTAATAGCTGGTGCGATCTTTATTGGTCCAGCCGCGACCATCGTCGATCAAGCCATCAGCGGTGGCTCGATCGATCTGCGGTGCTGGGCTTTTGCGGCGACCAGTGAAGTAGGTTTTGCGCAGCGGCATCGCATAGGCGAGCAGGTAAGCACCGCTGCTGTCCCACTTGTTGTAAGACTCGGGCCGCGGGGTCGGCGCCCCTTGGTATAGATAGGTCCCATCCCAGCGGCGGGCGAGATCGTAAGACCATGCCATCTCCTGCATCCATGCACCGGTGGCGGTTTTGCCGGCGCGGGCGACACCGGGTAGGGCCCAAGTCATGTTGAAAAAGTTGCCGGTGTGGCCCTGATCGCGCTCGGTGCCGTGTGAGGCGATGCCCATCCGCGTGAAGAACTCGCAGGCATCCGCATCACCTTCAAGGTCGAAAAGCACCGCAGCCATCTCGTTCTTGCCATTATCGCAATGATTCTCGATCCAAGGGTTGTGGTCGCCGTAGGGGATCGACCCCTTGCCCACATAAAAGCGAACCAGATCCAGACTTTTGCGCAGCGCCTTGTCGAGCCCCGGAACATCGATCTGCGCCCGTTGTGCCAGTGCCAACGAATAAGTCAGCGGAATTCCCGGGGCATTCATCATGCCATAACCTTCGAGACGGTTGTGGGGGCCCTGGATAAATCCATGTCCCCAAGAGCCGACCACGCTTTGACCATCGACGATCATGCGCGTGATGCGCTCCAGACCTTCTTTGACGAAGCTGCGATCACCGGTCGCGATCACATACTCGGCGAGAAGAATGTTGACGTAAGCGTACTGCCAGGTGCGCACGCCCCTCTCCTGGTTGTATTCAGAAAGAAGCTGTACCTGTTCTTTGATGACAGGAAGGTACTTCTCTTTGCCGCTCGCGAGGAGAGCGAGGGCGTTGAGGGCACGGGTGATTTCATTGCCGGCGCGGGGGTTGGCCTGCATTTTTTCCGCCAGCGCATCACATCCGCGGTCGAAGATTTTTTGCGATTTGGGGCAGTCGTAGGGAGCGGTGTCGCTGTAGCTTCCGAGCACTGGCAGCTCGATGATGACCTCTTGCGTCTTGCCATCACGCCATAGCGTCAGTGAAAGCTTTCCACCCTTCTCTTCCGTTTCCGCGAGGGTGATCGCGCGGCCAAAGAGAACTCGGGCATCGTTGTCAATTTCCTTGCCAAAGAGCCCGGTGATGACGTCGCCGACCTTCAACTTGCCATCCGCCGGTGAACCCGCAGCGATCTCCGTCACCAATACCTGCCGAGCATCGGTGGTCACATGCTTATCGCAGTAGATCCACCCCCTTGCACCGGTCGGGCCTAGATTCCAATCATGAGTCCACCCCTCCGGCACCGAACCCCCCGCGGTCAAATCGGGCCGCGGTGCGGAGTTGGAGTGCTGGGCATAGAGAGGGTTAATTTCAAGGGTAAGTGTGAACGCAATCAGGAGTAGCGCAGAACAAACAAGTGATGAGGAAACAAGCGAGAGAAGCTGTTTTTTCGGTAAAGACCCCATGATTCCTCCGGCAGATTTTCGATCAGGTTCACAACTGGCTTCGAGAGTCGCGCAGAATATTACACGGAAAGAGGAGTATGCCTCTGAAGATGATTTCAGATCTTCATTCCGACGATGGTGCCTTCGAAGACGCGTTCACCGTTGACGTAGCCCTGGGCGCTGAACTTGGCGAGGCGGCTGCGCAGGGCGATCATCTCGCCGACCATCAATAATTCATTCCCGGGCTCGACGATGCCTTTGAAGCGCACGTTTTCGCAAGCAGCGAATCCGACGATGTCATCCTCGTTGCCGGATGCTTCGCCGTAATAAAAGGAGCACAGCTGGCCGGCGGTTTCGATCATCAATACTCCGGGAAGAAGCGGACGATCGGGAAAGTGACCAGAAGTCCAGAAGGCGTCATCTTTCACTTCGTGCACACCAGCGATCGTCGAATTTTCCGGGTCGAAGTGCACGATGCGATGCAGCAGCTCCATGTCGTTGCGTTGGAAGTTCCTGCGGCGAATTTCCTCGGGCCCAAAGACGACCTGTTCGGTGTCGATGGTCGCAGGGTCAATAATCGCATCGATCGACATTTGCACTCCTCCTCTTCGCCAAACGATAACCCAACTCCGCCGGGTGTGCGAGTTAACGGCGCAGACGTCGGCCAGATTTTAGAGTGCTGTGATTGGGGCTCTGGGCCCAGCGCTAAGCTCGGTGTATGATGTTGAGTAGCCCCGAGCAACCTCCCACGTCCCAAGAGAGTTGCCGGCTCCCAGCATGATCGTTGAGGAACAAGAAGGTTCAGGAGCAGCGATGTCCAATTTGAGTACGACCATCGAGCAAAGAGCGATCTCCGGAGACGATTCGCAGACCTATACCCTGGTTCAGCTTGAAGGCTTCATCGACGCCGCAAACTACCCCATCTTCGAAAAGGCGCTGGAAAAACTGATCGATAGCGGACGCTTTCACATCGTCCTCGATTTCAAAGGAGTTGAGTACATCAACTCCACCGGCATCAGCGGCATCATTCGCTTCCACCACCACTGCTCCAATGGGGGCGGCGGCCTCGTTCTCGCCAGAGTGGCGCGCAATGTTGGCATCACGATGCATCTGCTGGGGGTGACCTCAGTCGTTGCGGTGGCGAAGGATTTCGAGGAAGCGGAGCGGGCACTTCAGGGGGAAGAGATCGGGGTTGCCGAAGGGAGCTCCGAGCAAAAGATTCCGGTGATCGCGGATAAGCCCGGGCCCACGGGGACCGTTGCCCTGCTCTTGCCAGGCAAAGGGAACTTTGCGGATATCTGCAGAAGACGCGTCGAAGATCGCGGCGGCAAAACGTTTCTTTACGGTTCACCGAAAGAGATGCTGGAAGCGATCGACACCATCGTCCCCGATCTGATCGTCATCGATCAACGGATCCCGGGCAGCGATAAGCTCGTCGAGCGCATCAAGCTGATGCCTCGTCATGCGCTGGCATCCATCATCCTGATTCATCCCAAGGGTGTAGATCCAACGAGCGTCTCCGGGTTTCGGGTTTGGGAAAACGATTCTCTCGTCGACCCCTTCGAGCTTGGCAACCTCTTCGTCCTCGCAGAGAGTGAAGTTCGTCGAGTCAGCCGCGACAGAAAATTGTTTAGCCAACAGGTGCGCTTCCAATTCGATGGATCCAAAGATTCGGTCGATCAGGGTTTGAGTCTGGGTAGTGCATTGATCTCTCATCTGCCACTGACCGAAACGGAAAAGAATGCTCTCCAATCCGCTCTCAAAGAAGGGGTCGATAACGCGGTGCGTCATGGCAACCGCGAAGACACCACCAGCAAGGTGACCGTCAACTATGTGGTCGATCCAAGAAGAGTGATGATGTTGGTAGAAGATGAAGGCGAAGGATTCGATCACGAGTTCTTCCTTGGCCAGATAGAGGACAAAGATGCCTTTGATCGCGCCAAGGAGCGGATGCGCGAAGGGGGCCGCGGTGGCCTTGGGATTCTGCTGATGCACCGTTGCTCCGATCGCCTCGAATACCTGGGCAAAGGCAATGTGGTGCGCATCGAGAAGGCCTTGCAACGCTGACCCGGGGTTTATTCCCGGCTTTTGCGATGGAGAGGCAACTCTCTGCTATTTGGCGTTGACAGCCCGGCCACCGATCTGCACAATTGGCGTTTCCCTTCGACGGCACGAAAGTCCTTTTCTGCCTTCGGGAGGCCTTTAACAGGCTCAGAGCGGGTGTAGCTCAGGGGTAGAGCATCACGTTGCCAACGTGATTGTCGTGGGTTCGAATCCCATCACCCGCTCCATTTTTTCCCCACCAACACCTTTCATCTTTGTCTGCGGCTCCGATATTCGAGGCAGGCGCAGGTCGCTAAATCGATCGCGATGATTTGCAGGAGAGCGTTGGTGGCAATGGATACTCAAGAGTGGCTCGACCTTCTCAACGCTGCCGGCATCGCGGCTTCTGAAGAAGAAATCCTCTGGGTTCTTTCCAATACTCCAGCCCATGAACTACAAGATCGCTTCAAGATTCTTCTCAGTGGGGGACAGGGGACGGGCGAAAAGCCTACTTACCAGCGAAACCAGATTCACGCCTCCCTGATCTGGGACCAGCTGATGCAGCGTATGGAGGAGGATCAACCGGAGCCCGAATGGGTCCCATCGCTTCCAGAGTTCGCCGGAGAGTTGATCACAGCTGGAGAAGCTCTGGAGATGGCTGCTTGGGATTTTGGCAAAGTTCGACGTCGAAAACCTGCGGCGGTACTGCGTCCGGCGCACACGGGGGATGTGGCTTCCGCGATTCAGTTTTGCAGAGAGTGGGGTGTGGGGTTGTCGCCCCGGGGCTTTGCTCACTCCGCGGGTGCGCAGATGCAAAGCCGCAGGGGCCTCGTTTTGGACATGAAATCGATGTCCAAGATCTGCTCGCTCGAATCCGATTACGGTGAATCAAGTTTCTGTGAAGTCGAAGCGGGTGCCGGTTGGGACGTGGTGCTGAAAGCAGCGATGGAGAAGGGTTTGACTCCTCCCATCGTGACCGACTGGCTCAAAGTTTCCGTTGGTGGAACGATTTCGATGGGTGGGTTTGGGTTCATGTCCTTTTGGCGTGGAACCCAGATGGACCACCTTCTTGAGCTAGAGGTGGTCACCGGAACAGGGGAAGTCGTCCGTTGCAGCTCTGAGCAAAACAGCGAGCTCTTCGATGCGGTCCGCGGAACCCACGGAAAATTTGGAATCATCACCCGGGCCAAGATCCCCCTCGAACCGGCTCCCGAAAAAGTCAGGCTGGTTCAGGCGTGTTACGGTTCTCTGTCAAAGATGCTCGACGATTTCGAAGTTTATGCCCAAGAGCGAAAGACCGATTTGATTCACGCCTTTGCTGCCGAAAAGAATCGGGAGTCGATCGTCACCAAGATGAACTCCACGGAAACGCTGCCATTTGAAGATGCTTCCATCGATGCAGCGCTTTCCAACATCAAGGGTGAGTGGGTTTACAATTTAGAGTTGGTCGATTTCATCGGCGGCCCCCACGACGGACAGCATCCGCGGGTCGATGAATCTGCGTTGAAGTGTGAGCCCGGGTTGGCAGCTTCCTGGGAGTTGGGTTGGGAAGAGTTTTGTTTCCGAATCCCGCCCCTGGTGCTCGAAGAGCAGTATCGCGGTGCGGCCCCCCATCCCGAACTTTGTTCTTGGGTACCGATGGATTCAGACGGCAGAAAACTGCTCACGGATGAGTTCGAGCGTTTGCATCCGGAGGGGGATACGGGGAATGGTCCGGTGCTCTTCTTCCCCTTGAAGACGGATCAGGTGACCCCTCCCTGGTTCCGCTTGCCGACATCGGAGTACTGCCTCTTTTGGGGATTGTTGCGTCGCGCCGACCCAGGGACCCCAGAGCGAATCGCTGAGCTGATGGTTGATAATGAGGAGATCTTTGAGCGCATTCTGGAAATCGGGGGTCAGCGATATTTGCCTGATACCCCCCCAGAAACGGCTTCATTTTGGAAATGTCACTTTGGGCCCCTGTGGCAGAAAATTGTGCGGTCCCGCATGAGGTGGGATCCGGATGGAGTTCTTGGTTCTTCATTTGGATGGCACAGCCACAGCAGAGAGAGAAAGCCCGATGATGACTCCACTCCCCCTTCCTCTGGGACGCCTTGATCACTACACCCTGATTGTGCCCGATGCGGCAGCATGCTCCCGTTTCCACATGGAAGTACTCGGCTTCGGCTGGGTTCGCGAACAAAAAGTCAACGCTGGCAGTGCTCCCGAAGGGGAGTACGACATGCTCAACCATGTCCTCCACTTACCCGGTGATCCAAGCCGGACGATGGTCGTGACAGAAGGACTCACTGAAGACAGTATCTTTCGCAAGTATCTCGATGCCCACGGCCCAGGGATTCATCACGTGGCCTATGCTGTCGATGATCTTGCTGAGGCTTATCGAAAGTTAGAGGAAGCGGAGATTCCACTGACCTCCAAGCGCATCGCCCACGACCCGATGACAGGTTTGCGCCAGGCGTTTATTTCGCGTGATAAAACCGGCTACTTCATCGAATTGATCGAGCGCACCGAAGAAGCGGAAGAAGGAGTCTTCAAATCGGGCAACATGGCCGAGCTGGCCAAATCGATGAAATCCTACATCGGCGAAGGCGAGAAAGCGGAGCCTTCCGTCGCGGCGACAGCTGCTCCCACTGCGGTCGTCGGAAAGTTGCCCTGCGCCATCGACGAGGCCAAATCATTCCTCAGTGAACCCGGCAACTTGCCGTTGTGGACAGCACACCAAACGGTGATGAAAGATTCCGGTGGGGGCTGGATTGAGCGTCGTATGAATGGTGACGTTCCCCTCGAAGTCAAAGTGGCTGCAAACAGAGTCTCTTTTGGTTGGGAGTTCACCGAGAAGCCCTTTGAGGTTCACTTCGACCTCGACGAGACGCCTGAAGGGGTGCGAGTGACGGTGCCGATTCCTCAAGGAGTGGACGAAGCGAGAGCTGTTCGCACTGCAAACGCCATCAAATCCGAGCTCGTCCTGCTCTCTGATGCTTTAGGCGCTTCGGTAGAACCAAAGCGACTTGAAGAGGCGCGCCAGGAGATGGGTCGCTTTCATCTGGAAGTCTACTCGCGCAAGGGAGCGTGAGCCGTCTGATCCAGATGACCCCATAGATGAGCCCATCCGAAACGAGGGCGCCGATTTGAGTGGGGATTTCGCCTGATAGGGCTTGATCGCATTTCACGCTGCTTCTCAGATGAGGAAAATCTGCCCCCGGATTTGGGAAAATGAAACCTGGGCATCGGGAAATTCCATCGAGAAATGGCTCATATCCCCCGATTTTCTGCAAAAAACCCCGTTTCGGGAGCTTCCGGGGCTCGGCTTGCGTTGACACTTCTGGGCGTTGGCACGATGATCTGTGGTTACGGTTTGTATACCGCAACGATAAGGAGCCATCGGTCGCTCATGAATGACGATACGAATGGGATCGAGAATCCCGAGACGGAAGATACGAGTATGAATACCTCTGCCAACGAGGACACCGGCGTCGATACCACGACCGCCGGCGAATCCCAGGATTTTATTGCCAGCAATGTTGAAATTAGCGACGAGGGTCCCTGCCGCAAACGCCTCAAGATCAGTATCGATCCTGAGAAGGTTGCCGGTGAACTGGAGACCCAGTTCAAGCAGCTGAAGGCGAGCGTCATGCTGCCCGGATTCCGCAAGGGCAAAGCTCCACTGAAGATGCTCAAGAATCGTTTTGGTGAGCAGGTTCAGCAAGATGTTCAGGAAGATCTCATCGGCCGCTCTATTCAGGAGCAGTTTGAGGCCGCAGAGTTCACGCCCCTCGGATTCCCAGAGTACGAAAACATCGAGTTCTCCACCGAAAACCCCTTCACCTTTGAAGCGGTCTTCGATGTGCAGCCGACCTTCGACTTGCCCGATTACAAAGGGATTGAGATCAGCTCTGAGCTGAAGTCTGTGGAAGATTCAGATGTCGATGCCGAAATCGAGCGTATCTGCGAACAGGCCAGCACCCTCGAGCCTCTCGAGGTCGGCAAGCAAGCAGAAGGGGACTTCGTCGTCGTCAACCTCGACCTGCAAGCCGATGGCGAATCGATCTTCACTCGCGATGAAGTGATGATGAAGATCGGCGACGACTTCATCGATTCGATGGAAGTTCCAGGCCTCGGCAAAGATCTCGCCGGTGTTGCTGCGGATACCGTCGTCGAGAAAGAGGTTCAGATTCCTGAGGATTTCCCAGAGGCTGAACACCACGGAAAAACTGCCCAGGTCTCATTGACCATCAAAGATGCCAAGAAGCTGGTCGCTCCGGAGATGAATGAAGAGTTCTTCGGCCGCCTTGGCGTCGAATCTGAAGAGGACCTGCGCAATAAGGTGCGCGAGGGAATGGAGGCGCGACACGAGGCTGAGGAGAACACTCGCCAAGAAGATCTCCTCGCTGAGAAGGTTGCCGACTCCGTCGAGATGGAACTCCCAGAGTCGATGCTGGAGCGTCGCAAGGAGTCCCTCGTTCGCAACAAGGTGATGGAGCTGATGCGCGACGGTGCCTCTGAGGAGGATGCCACCGCAGAAGCGGAGAAGGACGAAGAGCTGGCAAATCAGGCGCGTATTGAGCTGGTTCGCATCTTTGTCCTTGATCGAATCGCCGAAGAGGAGAAGGTGTTTGTAACAGAAGATGAAGTGGTGCAGAGGCTGCAAGCCATTGCCTCCACTTACCAGCAGCCGCTCGAGGCGGTGTTGGAGCAGTACCGAAATAACGGCATGATCCCGGAGCTTCGCAACGGAATGAAGCGGGAGAAGGTCAAACAGGTCCTGCGGAAAAAAGCAAAAGTTTCCGGCTCCTGAGGAGCGCGGAAAACGTTGATACAGTAACGAAGAGTTCAACAGTCAGAAAATAGGGGGAGACACGAGATGAGTGACGACCTGATGCGCAAGATCGACGAAATTCACGACAACCTCGTACCGTTCGTCATCGAAAAGACCGGTCGCGGAGAGAGATCCTACGACATCTTTTCTCGACTATTGAAGGATCGCATCATCTTCATCGGCGATGCTATTCACGATCACACTGCCAACCTCGTGATCGCCCAAATCCTTTTCCTGGTTTCCGACAACCGCAACCAGGACATCAACATTTACATCAATAGCCCCGGTGGCTCTGTCACCGCAGGCTTGGCGATCTACGACACAATGCAGTTTGTGCAGTGCGATATCGCCACCTTCTGTATCGGTCAAGCCTCTTCGATGGGTGCTGTCCTTCTGGCTGCTGGAGCCGAAGGCAAGCGCCACGCGTTGCCCCATTCGCGCATCATGATCCACCAGCCATGGGGGGGTGCGCAGGGAACTGCCCAGGACATCGAGATTCAGGCCAACGAGATTAAGCGCAACAAAGAGGTGTTGAGCGAGATCCTCAGCCGTCACTCTGGGAAGTCGGTCGGGCAAATCACCGACGACTCCCATCTCGATTTCTTCATGTCATCCCGCGAGGCTCAAGAGTACGGCTTGGTTGACCAAGTCATCGAAACTCTGAAGCCTGCCGCAGAGGTCAGTTAAGCGGTTTCGTCATGTCATCATCAGGAGGTTCCGGGCAATCAGGCAAGGAAAGCTGCAGTTTCTGCGGCAAGCAGGCCCATGAGGCTTCTCGCCTGATCGCCGGCCCTCCCGGTTTGTACATCTGTGCTGACTGCGTTGACCTGTGTCACGTCATCATTCACCCGGATCCGCAACAGGGTGATGAGTCGATAGAGACTGCTCCAAGAACTCTCGATGAGGTTCCAAGCCCTCGCGAACTCTACGACGAGTTGCAGCGCTACGTGATCGGCCAAGAAGAGGCCAAGAGAACTCTTTCCGTAGCAGTCCACCTTCACTATCGCCGCCTCGTTCATCTCGACGCCATCGCTGCTCGCGAAAAAGCGGATGAAGATGAAGTGCAGATCGAAAAGTCGAACATCTTGATGATCGGTCCGACCGGAAGTGGCAAAACGCTGATGGCGAAAACTCTCGCTCGCGTCCTCGATGTCCCTTTAGCAATCGGCGATGCGACAACTTTGACAGAAGCGGGATACGTCGGTGAGGATGTCGAGAACCTATTGCTGAAGCTGGTCATGGCCGCCGATTACGATATGGCCAAGGCGGAGCGCGGAATCATCTTCATCGATGAGACCGACAAGGTTGGCAAAGCAACTCAGAATGTCTCCATCACTCGCGATGTTTCCGGCGAGGGAGTGCAGCAGGCATTGCTGAAAATCCTCGAAGGCACTGTCGCCAATATTCCTCCCCAGGGAGGGCGCAAGCATCCAGAGCAGCAGTACCTCCAACTCGACACCACCAACATCCTCTTCATTTGCGGCGGCGCCTTTGAAGGTCTGCCGGAAGTCGTGGCCGAGCGTCTCAACGCGCGCAAAGTTGGGTTCCGTCACGGTGAAGAGAAGAAGGGCGTCGCCGAGCTGCCCGATATCGAAGATCCCAATGAGCGCGCCATGCTCTACAGCAAGGTGCAGGTCCAGGATCTCATCAAGTTTGGCATGATTCCGGAGTTTGTTGGCCGCTTGCCGGTGCTGACAGCCTTGCAGCCTTTGGATGAAGAAGACTTGGTCAAGGTTCTCACCGAGCCACGCAATGCGCTGGTTCGGCAGTATCAGCAGTTCTTCCATATGGAGGGCGGCGAACTGGAATTCACCCCTGGTGCCTTGAGGCAGATCGCCCGCCTCGCCCGCGAACGCGGCACCGGCGCGCGCGGTTTGCGCTCCGTCGTCGAGGATTTGATGCGCGACATTCTCTTTGAAATTTCAGAGGACAGTATCCGCGGCAAAAAAACTATCATCGATGAGAGTTTGGTTGCAGCCCTAGAGAATGACTCATTGGCTGCTGCACCCAAAACAGAAGATCTTTCCACCGATGCCGCCATCGACTTATCCGCCGATCAAGATGATGATGAATCTTCCCCTGCGGGTGATACCGCTGCATACCGCATCAATTAAATCTCGCGGTTAAGCTTCAGAGTCGTTTTTAAGCCCGAGAATCTTCCACGGTTCAACAGTTTTGCTCTTCCCCTTCACGGTGACCGGATCGAGAGCTTCCTTGTGGACTTCTTCTCCGAGTTGCCGAGCGGTATTTGGCCCGACAATAATTTCACCGGGGGTGGCCACTTGTGATTCGAGCCGGCTCGCAGTGTTGACCGTGTCGCCGATGACGGTGTAATCGCGCCTTGCTTCCGATCCGACATCGCCGACGGTGGCGATTCCCGAGTTGATACCGATGCGCATCTGTAGGTCGGGCCAATCTGGATGTCTGGCATTGAATTCTGCGAGGTGCTTTTGCATCGCGATGGCTGCCCTGACTGCTCTCTCAGGGTGATCATCTTGGGGGTCCGGAGCTCCGAAGAATGCGATCAATGCGTCACCGATGTATTTGTCGAGGGTGCCGTCCTGTAGAAACACTTCTTTGGTTAAGCCGTCGAAGAGCGAATTGAGCAGCTCGACCACCTGATTCGCCTCCAGCGTTTCAGAGAGGGGGGTGAATCCGACGATGTCAGCAAACATCACAGTGATTTCCAGATCCTGAGATCCGAGTGCCGCTTTTCCGGCGATGACCTTATCGACGACATTCGGCGAAAGGCGGCAGGAGAGTTCTTCCCGGCGGCGCTTCTCTTCAGCGACCGATTGCGTCAGCCTTACCTGCTCAAGTGCGCTACTCACCATCAACCCGAGGACACTCAGAATATCGAGGTGGTTTTTCTCGAGAGGCTTACTTTGAGTCACGCAATCGACATAAATAATGCCGAGCACTTTGTCTCCTGATGTTAGAGGTGCACAGAGGGCGGACTGGATTCTCATTTCCATAATGCTTTGCGCAGCTGCCAAATCATCCATGTTGCCGGTGTCTTGTATCAAAACAGCAATGCGTTCATCGAGCACTTGTTGTGCAATGGTACTTGAGAGGCGCATCGTGCCCTGGTCCGAAGAAGCAACGCTGCTCTTTTCGGCGACCGATTGTAGTTGATGGTCGTCATCGAGGAGACTGACGAAGCCACGGTCTACCGGCAGAGAGCGTAGCGCCAGTTCGATGGCGCCCTCGGCAACCTGCTCAATCTCTGATCCAGTGAGCAGGGTTTCAGCGGCGTCCTTGAAAAGTTTGAGGGCGACGCCGAGATCTTGGGCGTGGCTTGGTTGAGCATCGCTGGCGCCGAGGCTCGACGCCCAGTCGTCCACCATCAGTGAATCGAGCACCCCTTGTCCGGGAAGCGCCTGATGAATCTGCACTGACTGAAGCTTGCCAGAGTCTTCCTCGACGAGAAAAGAGACTCCTCCGAGTCTAAAAACCAACCCGCGCTTCAGTTCCATACGAGTGATTTTTTGGTCGCCGAGGTAGATGCCGTTGCGGCTGCCGGCGTCCTCGATGAAGGGGACGCCCTCTTCCCAGACGATTCGGGCGTGTTTACGCGAGATGGTTTCATCGTCGATCCAGATGTCGGATGCGCTCGTTCTTCCCAGCGACAATTCCTGGGGGAGGATCTCCGATTGGTGATCCCCCTGGGCATCCCGAAATCTCAATATCAGCGGATGAGGCATGTTCTGCGTCCTTCTTGGCCCCATCGTAGGGGAATGGGCTCAGGATGGAAGGAAAGGTAGAGGAGCAAATCCTGGATCAAATCGCCAATTTCCCGGTTTCCTTGCACAGTCGGGGGGCAATTCGTACGATTCTAGATCGGACTTGAGAGGTCAGATCGCCGATTGGCTCTGCCTTCGGTTCGTGGGTGGAGCGACCCCGGTTCCCCTGGACGACACGGCGTCGTCGGAAACGGGATATCGTCACCGCTGTTTCGCTGCCACGCTTTGTAAGTGTGGCGAATGGAGATCGACTCGTGAAAAAAGATATTCATCCGGACAACTACCGCCTCGTAGTTTTCCAGGACAAGAACGCAGACTTCGCCTTCCTTTCCCGCTCGACGGTCAAAACCGCAGACACGATCAAATGGGAAGACGGCGAGGAGTACCCCCTCTTCAAGCTGGATATCTCCAGCGCCTCCCATCCTTTCTACACTGGTAAGGCGACCTTCGTCGATGCTGCTGGCCGGGTGGAGAAGTTCCAGAAGCGCTTCGATTGGAAAGAGGGTAAAGCCTCCGCGATGATCTCTGCTGCCGAGGAAGAGTCGAAAGCCAAGCATCGCGAGATGTTGGAAGCGGAAGAGGCGGGGCGCAAAGCCGCTGCCGAGCGCAAGACGGAGCGCGAAGAGCGTCGTAAGGCGATCCTCGAACAGAAGAAGCAGAAGGCTGCAGAAGAAGCTGCGGCTAAATCTGCCGAGGAAGCTGCTGCCGCTGAAAAAGCTGCTGCGGAAGCTCCCGCCGAAGAAGCTCCAAAGGCAGAGGCCGCTTCAGAAGAGGCCCCCGCTGCAGAAGAGCCGAAAGCAGAAGCTCCTGCAGAAGAGGCGCCCGCAGAAGAGGCACCTGCAGAGGAGAGTGCTGAGGGTGGCGACGAGGCTGAGAAGCCAGCAGACGCCGATTCCTAAATCAAGAGAGAGATTGGGGCCGGAAGGAAGCCAAAGATGGCTTTTCTCCGGCCCCTGTTCCATCATTTTGCATCATTCGCCGAAACTCAAATGGCGCCGCCCTGATATCGCGGCTTTGAAACTGTAAACCCAAGCCGTTGTTTATCAGACTGTAGAGAGAGGATCTGAAAGATGTCTTCCGCCGACAAAGAGACCTCCGACTTCCTCGAGAAACCGATCGAGGGCAACTTGCTCGACAAGCTGTCCGCGATGGAGGAACGCTTTGTCGAGCTTGAGCAGTTGATTTCCGATCCTGATCAGCAAGGCAGTGGCAAGTTTCAAGAGTTGCTCAAAGAGCATGGCTCACTCATCTCTTTGGTGACCCTCTATCGGGAGTATGGCAAGTCTTGTGCGGCACTCGATGAAGCGCAGGAGATCCTCGCCAGTGGCGATGATCCCGAGCTCAAAGAGTTAGCGGAGATGGAGCTCCCCGACCTGGAGCAGGATGGCCGCGAAAAGGCGCGCGCCGTGCGCATGGCGATTCTCGATCAACAGGTTGAAGGGGGTGACGACTGCATCTTTGAGGTCCGAGCTGGCGCCGGTGGTGAAGAAGCGGCTCTTTTCTGTGCCGACATCTATCGACTCTACAGCCTCTATGCCGAGAAGCGTCGCTGGAAGGTGGAGGTGCTCAGTGAAAGCTCCACCGACCTTGGCGGTTACAAAGAGATCACCTTCGCGGTTCGTGGATCCGGTGCATTTACACGCCTCTGTTTCGAGTCGGGGGGGCACCGAGTTCAGCGTGTTCCCGCGACGGAAACCCAAGGACGCATCCACACGTCTGCCATCACCGTGGCGGTGATGCAGGAAGCGGAGGAATCGGAGATCCACGTCGAAGATAAAGATCTGCGTATCGACACCTTCTGCGCATCTGGCCCCGGAGGTCAGTCGGTCAACAAGACCTCCAGCGCGGTGCGTATCACCCATATTCCAACCGGCGTAGTCGTATCGATGCAGGATGAAAAATCCCAGCATCGTAATAGAGATAAGGCAATGCGCCTGCTCAAGACTCGACTCAAGGAGTTAGCTGATCGGGAGAAGCAGGAGGAGGAGGATGCTCTGCGTCGCTCCCTCATCGGTAGTGGCGACCGCAGCGATCGTATCCGCACCTACAACTTCCCCCAGAACCGCATCAGCGATCACCGTATCAGTGCCACCCTCTACAACCTCGATCGTTTCATGGCTGGAGATATCGATGATCTTCTCGATCAACTCGAAGCCCACGATAGGGAAGAGCGCGTCCAGGCCCTTTAGGCGCAGAGATGAGTGGTGAGAGATGGCGACTTCCCGTCAGTTGATCCAGCAAGCGATCACCGATCTCACGGAATCGGATGCACCAGATTTAGATGGTCGCTGGCTACTTGCTCACCTGCTGCAAATCGATCATCGAGATCCGAAGCTGCGCCAAGATTTTCAAGTCGAAGAATCCGTCGCCAACAACTTTCTAAAACTGCTGAAGCGTCGCGGTAACGGTGAGCCCCTTGCCCACCTTCTCGGGGAATGGGAATTTTACGGTCACGCCTTTGAAGTGACTCCAACGGTTTTGGTTCCCCGGCCTGAAACAGAGTTGCTCGTCGATTGGGCGTTGCAGATTCTGAAATCAAGACGGCAGCCTCGGGTTGCAGAGATCGGCGTCGGGTCGCTGGCGGTGATCGGATCCCTCGCCATCGAGCGGCCTGACCTGCGGGGTGTGGGGGTGGAGATCTGCGCCGATGCCCTCACAGTGGCAAAACGAAATGCCGCGAAGCACCATCTTGAGGAGCGTTTGCAGCTCGTACTTGGCAGCCACTTCGATCCCCTTGAGGATCTCTTCGATCTGGTCGTGGCGAATCCGCCCTACGTCATTCCCGGTGATCCGCAGCTGCAATCTTCTGTGGCGGCCCACGAGCCCGAAGTTGCTCTCCTCGATCACATCGATGGGGATGGCCTGGGTCACTATCGTCTTCTTATAGAGGGGCTTGCCGGCCGAGTTCACGACCACGGCGGCCTCCTTCTCGAGTGCGGGCAGGGACAAGCGGATTCCATCGCGGAGTTGGCGCGTCAACAGAGGTGGCAGGTGGAGATTCGCCAAGATCTGGCTTCGATCCCGCGGGCCCTTTACCTCCATTCGAGATCGTCATAAATCTGTACCACGGGAGTTTCTGGACCGTTGACACTTCACTCCTGTCCGCCACAATCAGGCTTGCGCTGCTCGATATCCGTTCGCCGGCTCGGCCACTCTCCGACCCGGTGGTGAAAGGCTCTCCTTGGATAAGTTTGTGATCAGGGGCGGATTGCCCCTCAATGGCCAAGTTGACATCTCTGGGTCAAAAAATGGCAGCCTTCCGATTCTTTTCGGCAGTCTGCTGGTCCCGGGTCCCCTTCTCCTGGAAGGGGTGCCGACGAGTCTGCGTGATATCAATACCACCCTGGAAATTCTGAAGAAGTTCGGCGCTGAAATCGAAAAGCGCGACCATCAAGTTGCCATCGAGGTGCCAACCCAGGGGCCGGTCAAAGCTCCTTACGATCTCGTGAAGAAGATGCGCGCTTCCATTTCATCTTTTGGACCGCTGCTCGCTCGACGGGGTGAGGCAGTAGTCTCCTTACCTGGTGGCTGCAACATCGGCGACCGCCCCATCGACTTGCACATTCAAGGAATGGAAGCTCTCGGCGCAGAGATTCGCCATGAAAATGGTTACATCATCGCCCGCGGTCCCCTCAAGGGTGGTTCCGTCTATCTTTCAGGCCCGATGGGCCCGACGGTTCTTGGAACTCAAAATGTGATGATGGCAGCTGCCGGGGCAGACGGAGTCTCGGTGATCGAGGGTGCGGCATGCGAGCCGGAAGTTTGCAGTACAGCCGACTTCTTGCGAACCCTTGGCGTCAAGATTGAGGGTGATGGATCACCGACGATCCGCATCGAAGGTGTTGGTCAGGATGGCTTCTCCCAGCAGGGAGGGATCAGCTTTACGATTCCCCCCGACCGCATCGAAACGGGAACTTACATCTTGGTGGGAGCGGCTGCTGGAGGTCGGGTGGTGGTCAACAATTGCCGCCCCCAAGAAAACCTCGCGCTACTGTCGATCCTCCGTAATATCGGCGTCCCCATTGAAGTCTCAGAAAACAGAATCACCGTCACCGGGGTCGATCAAGTCAGCCCATGCGATGTGGCAACCTTGGCATTTCCTGGATTCCCCACTGATCTTCAGGGGCCTCTGATGGCCCTGTTGTGCAAGACAGATGGGGTGAGCTTGATCACCGAGAAGATCTTCCCCGATCGCTTTATGCATCTTTCGGAGTTGCGCCGCTTTGGAGCCAAAGTGCGCAAGGAAGGATCGACCGGAATCATCGAAGGTGGCGCTCCTCTTCATGGTGCCGAGGTGATGGCGAGCGATCTGCGGGCCAGCGCATGTTTGGTGATCGCCGGCTTGATGGCTTCTGGAACGACTCAGGTTCGACGCATCTACCATCTTCAAAGGGGCTACGAGTCGATGGAGCTGAAGTTGCGTGGACTCGGTGCCGATGTCGAACGCATCGAAGATCGCCAGGTCGAAACAGAAGTGGTTCAGGGGTAACAGCATGCTTGGCGGATTGACCAAACGACTCACCGATATCGTCTCCGGGCTTCGCGGCCGTAAGATCACTGAAGAAGTCATCAAAGAAACAAGCCGCGAGATTCGCCGTGCGCTTTTGGAAGCAGATGCTTCGTTGCCGGTGGTCAAAGATTTTGAAAAGCGGGTTCGTGAAGCGGCCCTCGGTGTCGAAGTCATCGAAGGTGTCGACGCCGGTCAGATGTTTACCAAGATCGTGCAGGATGAACTGACCGACCTGATGGGCCCCGTGGATCACGAGATCGCATGGAAGAAATCGGGTGCGACGGTAATCCTGATGTCGGGTTTGCAGGGTTCGGGTAAGACGACCACCTGCGGTAAGCTCGCCCGTTACTTCCGTGAACGCAAAAAGAAACGCCCGATGCTCGTCGCTGCCGATCTTCAGCGCCCTGCAGCGATCGAACAGCTTAAAGTTCTCGGCCGTCAGCTAGATGTCCCGGTATTTCACCAGGAAGGGCTGACTCCGCCGCAAGTTTGTGAAGCCGCTCTTGGCGCAGCCCGCGAGCAGAAGTGCGATGTGATCATCCTCGATACCGCCGGGCGGTTGCACGTCGACGATCAGCTGATGGGGGAGCTAAAGCAGATCGCTGATAAGACGAAGCCGGATGAGACCTTCTTCGTTTGCGATGCGATGACGGGACAAGACGCGGTTCGCTCTGCGGAAGCGTTCTCCAAATCGCTAGAGCTTTCAGGCGTGATTCTGACAAAGCTGGATGGTGACGCCCGCGGTGGCGCGGCGCTCTCAGTCAAAGCGATCACCGGTAAGCCGGTGAAGTTTGTGGGTGTCGGCGAGAAGCTGGATCGACTCGACGAGTTCCACCCCGATCGCATGGCTTCACGAATCCTTGGCATGGGAGACGTGGTGGGCCTCGTCGATCGCGCCCAACAGGTGATCGACGAAAAAGAGCAGGCCGAGATGCAGGAGAAGCTGCTCGAGGCCAACTTCACCCTTCAGGATTTCCTCTCGCAGTTGCGCCAAATTAAGAAGATGGGCAGCCTCAAGGATTTGCTCGCTCACATCCCGGGGCTTGGTGGTCAAGTCGACCAGATGGATATCCAGGGGGACGAGCTGGTCATCGTCGAGAGCATCATCCAGTCGATGACCGCAAAGGAGCGTCAGCGCCCCGAGATCATCAACACCAGCCGCCGGCGCCGCATCGCCGCGGGGGCGGGCCGTCCACTGGAAGCGGTCAATGATCTGCTCAAACAGTTCAAGCAGATGCAGGGGATGATGCAGGGCTTCAAGAAGCAATCAGGCCTCTTCGGCAAGCTCAAGGGGATGCGGGATATGAAGCAGGGCATGGATCAGATGCAGGACCCCGCAGGAGGAGGCGTCCCGGGAATGCCGGGCCTACCAGGAATGCCGGGTGGCGTGCCGGGTGAAATGCCCCAAATCCCTGGCCTCGGAGGGGGACCAGGGGCCCCCGGCAAGGCGAAAGCAGGCCCCAGCAAGGAAGAAAGACGCAAGAAGCGCAAGCAGGAGCGGCAGCGGCGCAAGAAGTCACGCCGCCGCTGAGAGCTCGTCCAGCCGACCGCTGGATCCCCGATTCCCCCCCGAAGCGGTCAAAACCGCTTTTTTCTGCCAAGAATCGCCCAAATTCGTCGGTCGCTGTTGATGCTTTGGGGCCATCCTAGTAATTTCAGTCGTTCCCCCCAAAGGGGGATGAGCCGGGGTATCGGTATGCCCGGTCCCTGTGCCGGGTCAATCAGGCCCGTGAGTTTTGAGTAGATACGGAGTGACGAACATGGCGGTAGCCTTGCGTCTCAAAAGGTGCGGACGGGTTCATAGACCCTTTTATCGCATCGAGGCCATCGAAAAGAGAAATGCCCGGGGCGGAAGATCCCTGGAAACCCTCGGTTGGTACGACCCGATGGTCGACGATGCCGAGAAGCGCGTGAAGATTCACGTCGATCGGGTTCAGCATTGGATCGATCAGGGCGCACGCCCGAGCGAGACGGTGACATCCTTCTTACGTAAGGTGGATGTGAAGTGGCCCATGGCGAAGAAAAGTCGCCGAGCTGTCCAGCGTGCCAAGAAGAAGGCACAGGGCGGTTCCTGAGCGAACGCGGTTCGGAGAAGCCGGTGCAGATCGACATCTTGACGATCTTTCCAAGCTTCTTTGATGAGTTCATCCAGCACGGAATGGTGCGGGTGGCTCGCAAGCAAGGTCAGGTTGAGATCGGCATGATCGATCTCCGCGCCTTCAGCGAGGATCGTCATCGAACCGTCGACGACCGACCCTACGGGGGAGGTCCTGGAATGTTGTTGAAACCGGAGCCGGTCTTTCGCGCCCTCGATGTGTTGGGGCTGCAACCGGGAGATCAGGCGCCGGAGGGAACGAAACTCCTGCTGATGTGCCCTCGGGGTAAACAGCTGGGGCAGAGCGACCTCGAGGATTTCGCCGGCGCAGAGCGTTTGGTCATCCTTTGCGGTCGCTACGAAGGCTACGACGAGCGGATCGTTGAGGCCTACCCTTGGCAGCACGTTTCCCTTGGGGATTACGTACTCTCAGGGGGAGAAGTGCCAGCGATGGCGATCATCGAAGGGGCGATCCGGCTGCTGCCGGGCGTTCTCGGAGATGGGGAATCGGTTTTACGCGATTCCTTCAATGCATGGCCCGGAGCAGAAGGCCTCGACCATGCACACTGGACTCGACCTCCTGAATATCGGGGGCGGGGGGTTCCGGAGGTTCTCCGCAGCGGAGACCACGGAGCCATCGAAGAATGGCGCCGACGGGATTCCCGGCGGCAATCCTCGAACCGGGATCGCTCCGGTGATGAGGAACAGAAGACGACAGAGCAGGAGCCCTAGGGGGTTCCGGGAGAAGAATGATGGCGAAAGCGATCGAAGAATTTGAGTCCGCACAGGACAAAAAAGGACATGACTTTGAAGTCGGCGACACCGTCGATGTGCACGTGCGCATCGTCGAGGG
>NHDG01000086.1 GCA_002167285.1 Planctomycetia bacterium TMED53 | reverse complement strand
TACCAAAGAGGAGGGCGTGAAGGATGAACGCCGCGGCGACCAAAACCCCCGCCTGGAAGCCACCCCCGGGGCCGATCTCGCCATGCATTTGCACGTACAAACCGTAAACGAGAACGTACGGAAAGAGCATGCCGCCGATGGTGCGCAGGACGACGCTTTCGCTCATGCGTCCTCCTGACTTTGTGCAGTTTTACGCCGTGCCGAAGAGGCCAGCGGTCGCAAGATCAGGATGACACACACACCCGCAGTAAAGATCACGGCGGTTTCAAACATGGTGTCGTAGCCGCGGTAGGAGGCGAGCACTGCGGTGACCGCATTGGGCACGTGATCACCGAAGTCATTTTCGGGGCCGTCAGCTCCCGCATCGACTTTGCCAACGTTTTGGGCGATGTATTCGGGAGCGACATTCACCGTCGCCGGAGCATCGGGATCACCGAAGCGGGGCATGTCGGCGGTGCCGTAGATCAACACCGCTCCAGTGACGAGCACCGTCAACAGGGCGGTGGGGTGGAAGTTGGGGCCTTCCTTTTCACGGGTACCGGTGCGAGTCAGGGCCGTCAGCAAGAGGATCGTCGCGGCACCGGCGCCGACCGCCGCCTCGGTGTAGGAGACATCCATGGCGAAGAGGTTGGCCCACTCGACGGCGAGCAACAGGCTGTAGATCCCCATCAGCATCACGGCTCCCAGAAGATCGCGCGTCCACATCGCTGCGATGGCCGTCATGATGGCGATGACCAGGAGGATCACATTGATCAACAGAACGGGATCACTCATCGGTGCCCTCCCGTTCTGGGTCTCCGGTCCACGGTTCGACGCCGCGCAGGTGGGCGGCGCGCGAGATGGCATGGGTCGAAGCGGGAGTCGTGACAAAGAGCAAGAGCGAGATGGCGATCAACTTGCCGATGGAGAGACCATCGATGGCAGCTTCGTCAGCAAGGGAGATGACGATGATCTTCAGCGCCAACCCAGAGAAGACGAGTAGTTGCCCGAGGGTATCGGCGGTGCCCGCCGGGTGCAGCCGCGAGTAAAAGTCGGGCATGCGCAGGATTCCGAGGGAACCGCTGAAGGCGAAGAACCCTCCGAGCAGCATCAATCCGTTGGCGACGTATTCGAGGATTTCCATCATTGGAAGAACCTCCTCGATTCGACGAATCGCAACAGGGCGACGGTGCCGAGGAAGTTGACCAAGGCATAGAGCACGGCGATGTCGAGGAAACCGCTGCGGTTTCCGATGTACCCCAGTAAAGCGAGGAGGATCACGGTCTTGGTACCGAAGACGTTGACCGCCAGAACACGGTCGTAAACGGTCGGCCCTTTGACCGCACGGATCAGTGCGAGGAAGGCGCCACCGAGGATCAGCAAGGCGGTGATCAACTCGACCGAATTCACGGTGTCACCTCCGAGCTTTGATCGGGGCCCGCTTCCTTGGAAGCGGGGACCATCACCGCGACACGTTTTTCCATCGAACCGTCGAGGACGCCCTTCTCCGCATCATCGGTGAGGGCGTGGACCAGGTAGTGATCTTCTTCGACATCGACGGTGACGGTTCCCGGGGTCAGGGTGATGGAGTTAGCGAGCAAGGTTTGAGCCAAGGGGTGACGGATCTTCACCGGAACCTTGACGAAGCGCGGCTGGATGGCGGAGGCGGTTCCCCATGATCGGAGCGTAACATCGAGACTGGCGAGGATGATCTGCCAGATGAGCCACGGCAGGTAGAAGAGAAAGCGCGGGAGTGACTCTACCGGTTGGTAGATCTCGTTCATCAACTTCAAGCGATGGCAGCAATACACGGCGAGAAGACAAGAGACGATGCCAGAGCCGACGAGAAAAGCCTTGTCGAATTGACCCGAGAGGAGCAACCAGAATCCGAGTAGAACCAGAAACAGCAGAATGGTGCGCACGTCGGTAGATCCTGATTCTGATTTCATCCAGTGGCTTCAAAGAGTGGGGGTACCGCGGGATCTCCCACCCATGGCGCTGCCGAGTACTGCCTGTGGCCGCGCCGTGAGTCCCCCGCAGGGACATCCAATGGCAATGAAGATGGCATGCCCCAATCGGAGTGTCTACTGATCACTGCTCGAGATTTGCTCCCCCCGAACAGTTGCGAGCAGTACCATCCGATGGAAAGCGGGATCGATCCCGATAGGGGGCCCATTGTCATTTGAAGAGATCGCCGGATTGCTTGCGGCCGCCTGTTGGGCGACTGGCAGTTTCCTGTTCAGCCGTATCGATGCGCCGGCAACCGCCATCAATTTGGCCAAAAACCTCTTCGCCGGGACTCTGCTGGTGCTGAGCTTGCCCTTCGTCGGTAAGGGACTCGCCGCCTGGCAGGGAGCCTCCTCCACCGATTACATCTTCCTGATCCTCAGCGGTGTCGTCGGCATCCTCGTCGGTGATTCCGCCTACTTTCGCAGCATCCAGATCCTGGGGCCACGGCGCGCCTTGGTGCTGACGACTCTGACCCCACCCGTTTCAGCTCTCATCGGTTGGTTCTGGCTCGCCGAAGTTTTGGAGGTGGGCCAGATTCTGGGGATGACGGTGACCCTCGTCGGTGTCTTTGCGGTGATTCGGGATCAACGCCTCGCATCGGACCGGGGAAAGTTTCGCGAGGGCAAGATGCTCGACGGCATCCTTCTCGGGGTATTGGCGGCACTGTGTCAGGCATCCGGAATCGCTCTCTCGAAGGTGGTGATGCAATCCTCCCTGGGAGCTCTGGAAGTTTCTGCGGTCAGAATAGGGACCGCCGTGATTGCGGGGTTGATCTTTGCTGCCGGGATCGGACAACTGAAAGCGTGGACTGCTCCCATCAAGGATTGGAAGATCGCACCCAAGTTGATCGTCGCCAGTTTCATCGGCACCTACATGGGAATTTGGCTCAGCCACATTTCGGTGGATGCCATCAGCCTCGCCGTTGCCACCACTCAAATGGCGACGACTCCAGTCTTCATGGTGTTGATCGTGGCCATCGCGTTGCGACAAAAGATGGCGCTGCTGGCATTGGGTGGAGTGTTGCTGGCAGTCGCGGGGGTGGCGCTGTTGATGATGCCGACCGCGGCGACCCACATGCTGCATCAGTTATTGGGCTGGTGATGGGTCTTCGGCTTGTAGATCAAGTAGAGGTTGCGGCTGTACATCAAAATCCCTGCAGCTTGTGCGAGCATGATCGGTAGATCGACATTGCGCCACGCGTAGATGAAGAGCCCCACACCTCCCAGGATGCTGCACCACCAGAAGGCGACCGGGATCGTCGATTCACCTTTTCTTTCGCTGGCGATCCATTGAACCAACCAACGGGCGAAGAAGATCGATTGGGCACCGAGCCCAAACCAGACCCACAGATCTGCGGTCAGCTTGTATTTGAGGGTTTCAAACCAGCCGGCATCGGCAGTGAGCTCGGTGGTCGCCAATGCGATTTGAGTAAGGTTGAACCACTCCATCATGATCCCCTCCATCAGAGGGTCTCCCGGGCGCTGTAGCGCAAAGCTCTGCGCTTCATGCGACGCACCATCAACAAATCGAGGAACGCCGGGATGCCTCGACCGAGGGGCGAATACTTACTGGTGCCCAACTCACGGGATCGGTGGGAGACATCGACTTCGACGGTACGACCTCCACGCATGTGGACGATGTAGGGGAAGAAGCGATGCATGCCGTTGTAGAGGGTGACCCCTTGAATAATTTCACGGCGAAAAATCTTCAGTGAACAGCCGACATCCTGAAAGTGGGTGCCGAGAAGACGATTGCGGATGGCGTTGGCAAACTTTTGCGCAAAGGTGCGAATCCAGGGATCCTGGCGATGGGCGCGAACACCGAGGACGGCATCGACTCCGGCGGTTTTTTCGAGCATGTGGGGGATGTCTGCAGGGTCGTTTTGGCCATCCGCGTCCATAGTGATGATGAACTCACCCCGAGCCGCAGCGAAACCCGCTTCAAAAGCGGCGGTCTGGCCACTGTTGGGAACCATCGTCAACACGCGCAAGCGGGGGGTGATCTCCCGTCGTCTTTCGAGGAAGGCGGGGGTGCCATCGTTGGAGCCGTCATCGATGACGATCACTTCGAAGGGGCGATCGAGATTTCCGAGGACCTCGAAGACCTCATCGAGGAGGGGCGGCAACGCTTCCTCTTCGTTGTAGGCGGGGATCACCACCGAGATGTCGAGGGACTCATTGGGGTCCATTTCATTCCTTCGAAGAATGGGGTTCGGCTCACCGGAGCGATGCTAGCGGAGTCGGGGAAATCGGGCAACGAGACCGGGAAGAAACGGGGCATCGAGATCTATCGGTCGATCTCTATCGGTCGATGCGATCGCCAGAAGCTACCTGCGCAGGGCATCGACGGCAGAGCGGGATGAGGCGACCCAGGCGGGAATCGCCCCACCGACGAGGCCGAGACCAAATGAGAGGGCCAAGGCCGTCAGCGCGATCGTCGGTGACAGTTGGAAGGAGAAGCTGATGTCGGTAAAGGTATTGAAGTTTGCCGCGCCCGTTTCGATGCCGTGGAAGGGGGCGACGAGGCACAACCCGAGCAAGCCCCCGAGGAGACCGACCTGGGCTGATTCGAGCAGGAAGGAGAGGAAGACTTCGCGGCGGCTGTAGCCGATCGCAAGGAGGATGCCGATCTCATGGTTCCGAGCAGAGACGGTCGCCAACATCGTGTTCATGGTGCCGATCACCGCGGCGGAACCCATGATGAGGGTGAGGAAGATCGACAATCCGAGGAGCGCACCACTGAGCCCGGTGGTCTGCTTTGAGAGGTATTCACTTTGCGAACTGATCTCAAAGCTGAGGCGCGGATCCTCCTCCAGCTCTTCATTGATGAGATCGTAATCGACGCCGTCTTGCATGCGCGCGATAACCCGGCTGTAGGCGGGGCGATCGAGAGCTTCGAGCATACGATCGACGGGGCCCCAAATCTCACTGCCCTGGGCACTGTCAAACTCGTAAACACCGACCACCTTGAAGGGGGTGGTGTTGAGTCGGAGGGTGTCACCGAGGGCGCAATTCTTCATCCGGTTGACGAGGGGGCGACCGACCACCACTTCATCCGAATCCCAATTGGGCCAGCGTCCTTCGAGGAGTCGTGGAGGATCGGGGTGCAGTTCCAGGGAAGCGGATTCGATGCCGCGCAGGGGAGCATTGACGAGGCCCCCTTCCAGCTTCTCCATGTAGAGTGCGAGAAAGCATTCGGCGGCAGCGAGGGGGCGACCTTCAGCGTCGCGCAGAATCTCCGGGCGTTCCTTGATGATGATGCGGGCCGATTCGCGGGGAATCCCCGATTCTCCTTCAGAGGTGGAGCCGGGTCGGAGGTAGACCGCCACTTCGTCTGCGCCGAGGGGTTTGAAGAGTTGTTCAAAGCCGTTGCGTAACGAGAGCACTCCACAGAGCACAGCGGTGGTTAAACCGATCCCCAAAGCTGTGAAGGCGACTTGGGCGCGGCGACGAACGAGGTTTCGAGTGGTGTATCCGGTGGGGAGTGCCATCAGCCGATACTCCTCAACGCTTCCGTGGGACGGTAGCGCAGGAAGGGAATCCCAGCGCACAGCCCTGCGGTGATGCCCAAGACTGCGGAGGTCCCGATGGCCAACCCCATCAGCCCCGGGTCGATCTCGTAGTTGCGGATACTGTCGCCAAAGTTCAGGACCACCAAATCTTGGGTTCCGATGGCGAGGGCCAAGCCGAACGCGCCACCGATGAGAGCGACCGCAAGACCTTCAAAGATCAACAGAAAGGTGCTGGTGATGGGGGGGAATCCCAACGATTGCAGGATACCGGCTTCATTGAGGCGTTGCCGACCGGCGATCAGCATGGCATTGACCACAGAGAAGAAGATGGAGAAGAGCACCGCTCCACCGACCGTTCCCAGAAACAGAGGCAAGTTTCCGATGGCGGAGACGAAGAAGCTCGCAAAGGCGGCTTCCGTCACTGTTTGGGTTCGTTGCGGACCATTGAGGAATTCTTGATCGATCTCGGTGGCGATCACTTCTGACTGGTTGCTGTTATCGATGTTGACGTAGTAGACCCCGGCAGAGACTTCACCGAACGCCTCACCCACCTCGATGGAGTCATTCAGATAGTCAGAGCGGAAGTACATGATCCTGTCAGGGATACGTGCCTTCAGGGGGCGGAAGACTCCGACGACGACAAACTCCCAGGCTCCTCCGTCGGCGCGTTGATAGATCGCCGGAATGATCGGAACTGTGTCGCCGATTTTGAAGTCGTACTTCTCTTCATCTCGCAAGCCGATGCCGATGATGGCCGCACGCTTTTCGGTGGCGAAGGCTTTCTTGACCGCTTCCCGAGCGCCAGGGCCGGTGATTCCATTGGGGCCCTCGATGATTTCAAAATCATTGACGTACATATCGACGAAGCGGTCTTTGTTGACGGCGAACTGGGGAAAGAAGTTGGAAGGATCCTGATAGTAGCCGCCGAACCATTGGAATTCGCTGGCGATGGCGACCCCATCCTGGGCATCGATTTTCGGACGGTAAGACATGGGCAGGCTGACGAAGAGGCTCACCGCCGATTGGGTGACGAGACGGGTGGAGGAAGCACTGCGTACTCCCGCATCGATCCCGCGCACCACTGCCAACAGAAAGCAGAGGAGAAACACTGCGATGGTGATGGCGAGGATCGTCAGACCGTTGCGAGTCTTATTGGCAAAGATGTGCCGAAAAGCGAGACGCAGGGGGAAGCTCAATTTACGCCTCCCCTTGAGACTGCTTGCGGCTGCGATCATTGGCCTCATCCGAGACCAGATTGCCTTTGTCGAGTTTGAGAATCCTTCGCGCATTGGCGGCCGCAGCCGGATCGTGGGTCACCATCAAAATCGTCTTACCGAGTTCATCATTCAGGCGATCGAGCAGCTCGAGAATTTCATCCGCACTGTTGCGGTCGAGATCCCCGGTGGGTTCGTCGGCGATGATGACATCCGGGTCGGTGGCGATGGCGCGGGCGATGGCGACACGTTGCTCCTGACCTCCAGAAAGTTGCGACGGTCGATGGCCGGCACGATCGGAGAGGCCGACGATCTCAAGGGCAAAGTCTGCCTGTTTCTTGCGCTCCGCTGCAGAGAGAGGAGTCAGTTGCAATGGCAACATGACGTTTTCGTGGGCGGTCAGCACCGGCAGCAGATTGAAGGATTGAAAGACGAAGCCGACGTGGCGCGCGCGCCAAGCTGGGAGTTGTCGCTGGGCGATGCCACTGACTTCAGTCTCGGCAACGGTGACCCTTCCCGAGTTAGGAACATCGAGGCCGCCGACAAGATTCAAAATGGTGGTTTTGCCGGAACCACTGGGGCCCATCAGGGCGGCGTAATCGCCTTCGGGGATGGTCAGATCCAATTGGTCGAGGACCACCAGATCTTCTCCACCGCGGGTGTACTTTTTGGTGACAGATTCGAGTTGGATGTAGGTATCCCGACTCATCGTTGGCCTCCGATCGGCACACGATCTCCGTTTTGCATCTCAGGGGATGGATTGATGATCACCGTCTCTCCACCGATCAACCCCGATCCGACTTCGATCAGGGCATCGTCGAAGTCATCCCGCAGTGAAAGCTTGCGTTCTTCGAGGACGCCACCAGAGACGATGAAGACTCTGGGTTCATCACCGGGAATCAATGCGTTCTTCGGCAACAGGACCATCGGCGGCGTCGGGTTGCTCTCTTCTTCGGGGACGAAGACGACTCGCACTCCCAACTCCGGTAACAATCTCTCATCGCGTTCGAGGAATTCGGCGCGCAGTTCGACCGTTGCCTTGGCACGACTGGCGGTGGGCCATACTTGGCGCACCTGACCGCGGTAACCTTCCTCCGGATAGGCATCGAGATAGATCAGCACCGGGGCGCCAACGCGGGCCGCTTCGAGAGCGGTCTGCGAGAGTTCGATCTGCACTTCCAGGGTGTCGAAGTCCACCAATGTTGCTACCGAGCCACGGGCGTTGGCACCGCCACCGCTGGCGACGACCACTTCACCGACCTCCGCATTTTTTTGGACGACGACTCCACTGAAGGGCGCGTAGACGGTGGACTTGTCGAGGCGCACGAGGATCTCCGCCAGCGATGCTTGCAAAGATTGAACTCGTGCCACTGACCCTTCATAAGTGGCCTCGGCACTTTCGAGGGTGCTGGCGGGGACGTCTTCCGTCTCACTCAGTTTGCGTTGTCTTTCGACGGCGAGGCGAGATTGTTTTTCGGTCGCTTGCGCCGCGCGAATCTCTGCTTGCAAGCGGTCGCGGTATGCTTCCAGCTCGCGGGTATCGAGGCGGGCGACCACATCTCCCTGGTCCACTCGAGAGCCCTCCTCGACATTGAGTTCGACGAGGCGTCCGGGGATGTCGGTGGAGAGGGCTGCTCGGCGACGGGCGACGATGTATCCATTGGCGGCGGTCCCGGTGCGCGCTTTGGCGCCGCCTCTGCGCTGCACGCGGTCGAGGAAGAGGCCGGGCGGCACGAGGCCAGTGTAAAAGATGAGCTGCTTCATCGACCAGAGGTCGGAGCGGATCGACGAGGCGACGCCTGCGACGGCCGAGGGCGGAGCCGCGAGGGCAGCCGCACGCACACGCACACGCGCGCACACGCACACGCACACGCGCACGCGCAGACGGCGCGACGGCTGAGAGGCGCAGGCGAGCCGCCCGCGTGGGGAGGCGAGGTGTGGCCGGCGCCTCGG
>NHDG01000085.1 GCA_002167285.1 Planctomycetia bacterium TMED53 | reverse complement strand
TTTACGACACCCATGGGCACGATGGATTGAGTGGCATGGGCGGTGGCGGGGGCTTCTCCGACATCGAAGATATCTTCCGCAACTTCGGCGACATCTTCGGTGGTGGTGGAATCTTTGGCGACATCTTTGGTGGGCAAGGTTCCGTGCGCCGTGGTGAAAGCCTTAGAGCACACGTTTCAGTATCTCTTGAGGAAGTCGCCTATGGCGCCCGTAAAACGATGAATCTTCGACGCAAGGTTCATTGCTCTGATTGCTCCGGTTCCGGAGCCGCCTCTGGTAGCAAGCCTGTTACTTGCAACACTTGTTCCGGTAGGGGGCAGGTGTTGAGATCCCAGGGGTTTTTCAGTGTGCGTACCGGTTGTCCAACCTGCAATGGCCAGGGGGAGATCATCGAAAATCCGTGTGGTTCATGTCGGGGGGCAGGACTGCAGCAGAAAACTGAAGAGATTGAAATCGAAATCCCTGCTGGTGTTGAAGAAGGGATGATTCTTCGCGTTTCCGGTCGTGGGAATGAGGGAGCTCGCGGAGTTTCCGCCGGCGACTTGCAGGTGGTCATCGGTTATGACCGCCACGCGTTCTTTCAACGGATCGACGATCACGTCGGATTCGAATTACCCGTGTCCTACTCGCAGGCCGTCTTGGGTGCAGAATTGGAAGTTCCTACACTGGATGGCAAAGCACTGTTAACGATTCCGGCCGGAACTCAAAGTGGTGAAGTACTACGTATGCGCGGTATGGGTTTCCCATCGGTTCATTCAAGGCGTAGCAAGGGTGACCAGCTAGTAGAGGTCACCATCGAGGTTCCCAAAAAGGTGAGCGACGAGCAGGAAGATTTACTTCGGCAGCTCGCTGAAATTGAAGAGACGGAAGTGGGGGCCCGTAGAAGGGGTTTCCTCGACCGCTTCAAGGAATACTTCGGCTAGGAGAGAAGTATGGATATCCAATCACAAGACACCTCCAAAGAAGACCAAGAGAAGCCTGACGAAGCCTCGGAGGCAGAAGCTGCGAACTCTGAGGATTCTGCTGAAGCCACTACCGAATCCACCGAAGAGGTGGAGCTCAGCGCAGAAGAGGAGAAAGCCTTCCTTTTGGATCAACTTCAGCGAGCTCATGCTGAATTGGCAAATTTTCGCAGACGAACCCTTGAGGATCAGGCTGCTCAGAGGCTAAGAACCACCGTTTCTGTAGTCAGATCTTTCCTGCCGGTCTTAGATGGTCTTGAAGCCGCGATTAAGGCGGGTGGAGATCAAGGTGGCGACGAGGGGATTCGAGAGGGATTGACGCTGATCGCCGAAAGAGTCGAGGGCGTCCTCGCTGATCTCAAAGTGGAAAAGATTCCTGCTGTCGGTGAAGGTTTTGATCCGCAGATTCACGAAGCGATGCTGCAGGTTGATCACCCAGAGGCGGGGGCGGGAGAGATTGTCGATGAAGTCGAGAAGGGCTATCGCTGCGGCGAAATGCTGATCAGAGCATCTAGAGTGGTCGTCGCTCGCGGTGGTGAAGCGAAAGAGTAGGTTCGTTCGTGCCCACATATGATTACGTCTGCGATGCCTGCGGTCATTCTTTCGAAGCATTCCAGAGAATCGATGAAGACGTGTTGACCCGTTGTCCTGAGTGTAACAAGAACAAGCTACGCCGCCTTTTCGGAGCGGGGAGCGGCTTGCTCTTCAAGGGATCAGGTTTCTACGAAACCGACTACCGCAGCGACAGTTACAAAAAGAGGCAAAAAGAGGATCGTCCCGCATCCTCATCCGCAGGGGATTCCACTAAGAAAAAATCTGATAGTGGAAAAAAGAAATCGTCCTCATGAAGAATTCTGTGAAGTGTCCTGTTTGCCGAGAAGTCCTTCCCACAAAAGCCTCGGAAGAGGAATCGTCAATCCACCCTTTTTGTAGTGTCTCGTGCAGGGATAGAGATCTAGGAGGATGGCTGCAGGATCAATACCGCCTGGGTTCCCGTCCATTGGAATCGGACGATATGGATAGTCTTTCCGATGGAACGGATGACTGAGGGAATCAGGCTCACGAAAAAAGGCCCGGAAGCGTTAAGCTTCCGGGCCTTTTTTAATGTGATTCAGAATCTACTGTGATTCAGATTTCAATGCGATTCAGAGGGCTATTCTCCCGCCTGATCCACCAAGCGCTTGGGAAGAATTCTTCCTTCAGGAAGCTCTTCAGCCATGACTTTCTTCACATCACCACCGGCGTAAACGACCATGACGAACCCTTCGTGATTCTCTTCGACGCCGTTATCTTTGTCGGCGATGGAATCGTCGCTACCCAAGGCCGTGTCCGTGCTCGTCGAGGACTTGGTACGTTGACCGAGCCAAGCGTAGGAGCAGCTATCTTCATCAAGGACGAAATTTCCATCGGAATCTTTTTCTGCAGCGACCTCAAGGGAGGACGGGCAGATAAAGACATCAGGGCTGAGGTCGGAACCTTCCCCTGAACTTACGAGGACATTGAGTGATTCGTAAGCGGGAGGATTTTTGCCTTTGGCTACCGGGAAGAACCTCTTGTCGAGAGCGTAGGCGATGGCTGCCTGGCCCATGTTTCTGAGGTTGTTGGTGCAGCTCACCTCGTCTCCCTTGCGCAGTGCGCTCAGGATGTTTCCTGAGAAGAGTGCGGCCAGAGTTCCGATGATGGCGATCACCACCAGAAGTTCGACCAGTGTGAATCCCTCCGCGCCGCGGCTGGTGTGGTTGAAGTGGACAAGCGACTTGCGCTGCTTCATGAAGTCTCCTTCCAGGAGTCATTAGCAAGGTTTGTTGACGTTGTTCAATCCGGTGATCAGGGACAGTTTCAAAAAGCCCCGAAATTGAGATCCGAGATTGAGCCCGAACCTTATCATCAGCCCCAACTTCAAGAAGTGGAGACCAAGGGGAACGGGATAGAAGCCCTCTCAGGGTTCTCCCTGTGAAAACTTTCTCAGATCACTTCCCCAGATCAAGGGGCCATTTGTCCTGATCACTATTGAACTTGTGACGGCTGCCCAGGGCTTTTCTTTGGGTTTCTTTCCGATCCCCCGGCACAACCTTTCCAGATCGGCATGATAAGCCGATATTTTAACGATTACCACCATGCCGGGGCCGTTGACACCCCTGACAGGGGGTTGCTATGATTTTGGCTTCATCCTGTGGAGGAATGACCTCTGCCGCCCATCCGTTCCAGGGGCGGGGATTTTGTTCTGACACGATGAAATTCGGAAGGAAGCAGTGGGTCGGGGATTTCTCCGCTGCATGAGACCGGATCGTAGAGGATCCAGTTTCAGGTAGTGAGAGTGTCATATTTTCGATTCTGCCAGCACTTCGTCCCTTCGATGGTTACCAAGGATCCAGTTTGCGGGATGGTCGGGTTTGTAACCCCGGCTCTTTTGCCGATTGTGATTTGCGCCGATTTTGCATCGGCAAAGTGATCTTCGTTGAGCATTCGTTCGAGAGGCCTGGGATTTTTCAACGGTCCCCAAAAACATGCACAGGAGAGTCGACCATGATTCATGACAGAAACAGAGGAATGATGAGATCATCCTTCTCAGCTTCGCTTCCATCCCTGACTGTCTTACTGCTCTTCGTTACTACGATGCTATTTACCTTCGGGTTCCAGAGTTCTGTTGTTGCCGCGCAGGAAGCTGACGATCCAGGGATCGCTCGCCTCGAACTTAAGTTTGAGCGTCCTCGTCAAATCACTGTCTTCGGTGGAGAAGGAAACGATTTGAGACCGGATGGCGTTCCCGAATCTGGGCGCACCTACTGGTATCTTCGTTACACCGTCGAGAACAAGTCTGGGATCGACGGAACTTTCCATGTGGGGATAAAAGCTCGCTCCGACAAGAATCGCCGTTATGCCAATATCGCCTTGCCATGGGTTGAAAAATCCATCGAGCGTAGGGAAGGGAAGATGCTGTTTTCCCGTGCAGATCTGTTGGAGAAGAATGGTGCCGGTGATTTAGGCCTCAAGGTGAATGCGGGGCAGAAGATCGAGTGCGTCGCGATCTTTAATGCCATCGACCCCGAAGCCGACAAAATCATGGTCGATTTCCACGGACTCGTCGATGATATCGACGTTGAGGAGCTCCCCGGTGGTACGTTGAAATTGACAGAGCGTGTTTTGCGCCTCAATTTCGAGCGCCCTGGCGACGAGTTCTACACCTCGATGGACCTTTTCCGCTTCAAGAACAAAAAGTGGATGATGAATACCCTCGAGTTCTCTGGACCAGACCTTACTCCCGTGACCCGGGACTGAAGATGAGGTTGAACAGGGGAGGGGTCTCGGAGATGACGCCAGATCATGAACGATTTCTGAGCGAGCTTTCCGAGAAAGAAAAAACATTGCTGATTCTTCGAGAAGAACTCTACGAAGGGTCTTGGCAGGAGATGGTGTTGGACCTCACCGCACGTTTGCAGAAGGGTCCCCAAGTCTTCGATTTGACAGAGACGATCGAGGCAGATCTCGAGCGTATCGAAGAGTTGGCTAGTTACGAAAAAGAACACGAAATCAATCTCGGGGATTTCCTCGAGGATGAATCATAATTCTACTTCGGAATTTACAGGTGCCACCTCATTAGGATTTGGTACCTATTCTGAACATGAGTGGAGAATCGAGCCCATGATCTCGCGAATTTCAGCAAGTCTTCTGATATTGTCAGTGGTAACCCTGGTCCTGACCGGGTGTTCCGGTGGGGGTGAAACCCGTAGCGAAGATGTCAGCAAATCTTCTTCTGCAAACATGATGAGCAGTCCCAAGTCCACTGGAAATGCAGGCTTCACCAAAGAAGACATCGCTTCCATGGGACTCGATATTCAGTGGAACTATCGCCATTCTGCTCCGGTCATGCAGTCCTTTGTTCAAAACGGCAACATCTACATCGTTTCTTCTACACGTGATTACCCGTACGTATTGGTAAAAGTTGACGGTGAGAGTGGACTTCCGCGCTGGACTTATCCATTGCAGGAGAGGCTGGAGTTTGCCCCTTCAGTCTACGTTTACCCCGAAGAACTGCGGGGCACCAACCCCGCTGAGCTCTTTATCATCGAGCGTGGCAGGGTGCACTGCATCGATGACGAGTACGGTGCTCGTAACTACGTCATCAAATGCGATTTTCCGATCTCTACCGGAGTTACCCCTGGAATGGACGACTTGGTGATCGGCGGCTTTAACAACCGGGCCTACGGTATTTCAAAGAAGGACAGATTTGTGAACTGGACCTTCCTGACCGGAGGAGGGGTTACCGCTGACGCCGCAAATCACCTCAATGCCACTTACATAGGCAGTGAAGACGGCACGGTATACAAGCTTCTTCAGAGTGTCGGTTACGTTAAAAGCGATTGCTGGGATTATAGAACCTACGGTGCCATTGAAGCTTCGCCCACCGTCTCTGGAGATCGAATTTACGTGGGCTCCAGGGATACCAAAGTTCATTGTTTTTCCGATGCGGGTGAAGAGGCATACCTCCATTGGTCTACACCCACGGGTAAGCCTGTGGTTTCTAGCCCAGTGGTATCTGGGTCCGCAGTCTATGCCGTGTTGACCGATGATCGTTACCGTGTGCCTGTTCATGAAGTCATTAGCCTCGACAGTGGTGACGGAAATGAACGTTGGCGTCTGGAGGGGTTCAATCGTGTTCTTCTTACCGCACGGGATTCTGTATCTTTGTTGAGCACCGATGGGCGGGTCGTCAACTGCGCTGCAGCGGATGGATCTGAGCGTTGGGTTTTGGAGACAGGGGACTGCGATACGATCGAGGCCCTAGATCGCGGAATGTTACTCGTATACGGCAAAGCTGGATTACTGCAAAGAGTCTCGATTCGTCGCTAAGTCGATTCAGATCTTTGATTTTCGGAGCGGGCTTCAGTAGGAGCTCGCTCCAATTTTTTTGGGGTCTTATTTCTGTGTCACTCGCAGGAGATGGAAGCTGAGAGAATTTAATCGTTGGCGGTTGGAGCAGGATAACTGCACCTTTGGTCCGGCGATGCCTGGTGAACCGATCACCTCGCCGTTGAGTGGATCGATCAGAACAGGCCACCATTCTCTCACTTCGGCAGGGATTCCAGCGACTCGCAGTGTTTCAACAGATCGACTCTCCCGATCGGGCCAGCGATCGCTCATTTGCCATGGTCGAAGAGAAACCTCATCCGTTGCAGGGAACTTCCAATTGAGGCCCAAGAAGTGATTGTGGCCAGCGCCTTGAAGGGTCGTGGGGCTCCACTCCAGCGAAGTTGATTCACTGCGGGGCTGAATGTGAATCCATCTTCCGCAACGGCGAGCCCACCGAGATCCTGGAAGATCCACTTCCGGAGATTGATGACCAGCTGCCAGTCTCAACAAGCCTTCCAAATGACCGCGGCTCAATTGGCCTCCCGTTGAGGAAGAAGTGAGGAGCGCTTCTCGAAAAAAATCTGCGATTTCATGGTTTTCGAGCCCCTCCCACGCTGCTGGTGGAATTGAAATGAAAGGGCCCGATGAGAAGATGAGTTCGAAGCGGGGTTGTAGTTTCGCCTCAATCTGCTTCCAGCGTTCATGCATTTCGGAGGCGAGGCGATTCATGTGAGTGATCCACTCGGGGCTTTCCTCCAGCAATGCGGGAATCACTTGGTGTCGGAGGCGATTTCTGCGGTGTTGGCTGGAGTTGTTCGACGAGTCTTCAAGCCCCTTTAGCTCCTTGTGGTCGAGGTAATCCTTGAGAACCTGCTTACGGCAATCAAGGAACGGGCGCAGGAGTTGAACTTTGGCTGAGCCGAGTTGCGAGACGGGGTGCATCGCTGAGAGCCCTTTTAATCCACAGCCCCTGAGAAGATTTCCTAGAACAGTTTCAGCTTGATCATCGGCATGATGTCCCAAGAGAACAAATGAGCAGTTTCTCGCATAGGCAATCTGCTCAAAGTGAAATCTACGCTGATTTCGTGAAAGGGTCTCCAGGGAAGGCTGACCTGTTCCTAACTTTAAGCTGAGGTTTTCATGGACCAGGTGCAGAGGAATTTTAAATTTTTGACACAGTTGGAAACTAAATTTCGCGTCTCTATCCGCTTCCTCTCCCCGGAATCCGTGGTGCATGTGAAATGCCTCAATCTTGGGAGGGTGGGTGATTTGCTCTGACCATTCAACTACCGCAGTGAGTAGAGCTACCGAATCGACGCCACCAGAGAGCGCAACCAGAAGTCCTTCATCCTTCGTTAAACAGCACTGATTGAGTAGCTTCGCTACGGAAGCGGTCACACTCTCCATCGGATTCATTCGAGGCTCTGGACTCTGAGTTGGATTTTTAGCGGTGTTTTGACCCCTTCAGGCGCACTCGTCAGCGGATTTAGTCTGGCAATCATGTCGCGGATTCCAAATGCATCGATCTTCACTCCTGGAGCAGGCTTGAGTGCCAAATCATAAATCCAACCTTCTGCATCGATCCAAAATGACAAAAGGAATTTGCCTGAGCCTTCCGCGTCTGAGATCGAAAACCCTTGGCCTAGAAGTTCGGTCAGGCCATTTCTGATCGGTTCCCTGACTTCGAGGAGCAACCAGCGGTCCCTTGCCTTGTCATGATTGACCTGATCAAGAGTGTCATTGAGGAGTGACTGAATTCTCTCGATTTCTCCATCTTCTTCGGGAGTTTCCGGTTGAGCGGGGCTATCGAGTGGAGCGGTGGATTCTACAGCGGTAGTAGGGGGCGTCATGATTTCAGCGAAGTTGTCAACGATGGTTTCAGGGATCTCCGTTTCCTCCACCGGAGGAGGAGAAGGTTCTACAAGTTCCTCTTCTTCCAAGGGGTTTGGATCTTCGATCGGTTCAGGGATTTGCTCTTCAATTGGATCCGGTTCCGGTGTGGATCTAAATCGAACATCCACTTGAACCCTTTGCGCGGGCAAAGTTCCCCGGTTGCCTGGAGCAGGAAGAAGGATCAGGATTCCCAAGTGCAAAAAGATCGAGAGTAGTGCGGCGATTCTTAACCAAGCTTCTTCACTGTTTCGCCGCTTTGAAGATCTGATATTCGTTTCTCGAAGTTGTGATTTTCTCGAGGAGGGACTGAATAGGGAAGAAATGAAAGCCGAGATCAATTTTAAGGGCTTTAACCATGAAGGCGTAATTTGACGCAGTGATTCAAAGAGAGTTTTCAACATGGCTCGGGCCCTGTTCTCCGACATTTTCGAATCACCCCCTTCGTTGGCGCAAGTCCCCTATCCAGCGTTGCTGAAGCTTGTGCAAGGTATCGATCTCTGTATGCCTTCTCAAGAAGCGCTCCAAGCCTTCATCGCGAATTCGTTTTAATTTTAATGGAATCAGGGTGCGGGGGGTCGATTCGAGGATGGTTTCAACGACCGATCCGCAAGCTGCTCGCAGTAATTCGCTGGAAAACTCCTCCATGGTGATCAGATCACTGATATCCGGGATTCGTCCTTCGAGGAGAGCCTTTTCCAAGAGCCAATCATCACGATTTGCGGCAAGGGGCCCGCGGGCTAGGGTTGCCAGCCCTTCCTCTAGCCATGCTGGGCAGCGAGATACTCCAAAGCTTCTCTCTATCAAGCTTCTGAAGAGTTCTCTGGGTAGACCATCCTGGCTCAACATCGGTTCAGCGGTGACCAGGTGCAGAACCAATTGTTCGATCTTTCCGTACTCGCCGATAGATTCGAGACGTATCGAATCTCCGGGTGAGCCCAAATAGTCATCGAGTGCTTCTTGTGTGGGGTGCTCGACGATGGCTGGGATTTTCGGCGGAGAACCGGGGAACGCATATCGACTCCAAAATCGGTCCAACCATTTGGTCGCAATCGATTGGAAATCTTCTCGAGTTTTGTGGAGGCCCCTCAGTTCAAGAAATGCATTTTCAGTCAGTTCTCGTTCGATCTCCTTCGAATTGATTTCTCCACCGACCAGTTCTGTGACCCGTTCCAAATGGGATCCCATCTGAATAGGTGTCTCCGATCGACCAGACTGGTGTGCTAAAGCCAGGTGAACGGCAGGGGAGTCCGGGAGAATCGTGAGCGTGTCTTCGATTGCAATTCCGTGACCGTGGATTGCGGCGAGGGTCAATGCTGATCGGCAATGGGTCCAATAATGAGGAGACCTCTTCAACAGATTCATGAGGGTTTCATGAAGTGAACTGAAGTCCCTTAGTTGAAGCGAATCTTGCGCTGCCATGAGAGATTGTTCTTCATATACCAAAGTCCAGCTCTGGCTTTCTGAAGGGAATCTCTCTTCTAACGACTGGAGGTGTTGTAGTGCTTCCCGCGGTGAACCCAACTCGATTGAACGTAGGACCATGAGCTCATATTCCATAAGCCTATCTTGTTCTTTGAGGACTCTGGAACGAAGTGAGGATAGATCTCCATCGTTTCCGGGTAGTGAACTGAGTTCTCTCCAGAGTAGAAGGGCCGCCTCGGATGAGTCTAACAAAAGGAGCTGGTCGATTTCGGCGATGAGGCATTTGCGATAGAGGTCGAGGATCGCTGGACAATCCTGGTCCAGGATATATTCCTTACGCAGATAACTCAGTGCGGAACCGGGAAATCCACCGAGAAGTCGTCGATTGCACTCTTCCAGCATCGATTCTTTTGCCGGGATGCGAACGACGTAATCGACTTGTGATCGCTTCAGCGTCAACTTGCCTTCAGGGACCTCCAGGACCAACTTCTCCATATCGATGGAGATGATCTTACCGGTCAATTGGTGGCCGTTCCGCAACCAGACTTCGTCTGCATGCAGTTCAGTGGAGCTCCCACTGAAAAGGCCAAATACAGCCAATGTCAGTAGTTTGAGGGATCGAAAAGGTCCCTTTGAGGCTCTTTTTTGGGAGCAGTTGACGCAGGGTCTCGACACCAGCGATGATCCTTTCTTCCGGGGATTATCCCGGGAATCCCCATACAGGGGCGACATCTGTTTATCGACGGCAGCGATCTCACTCTGAAGAGTCAATTGTGGGATTCAGGGTGCCGGAGAGGGAGGATTCGGTGTCTCAGGAACTCTACGTAGATCCGGTAGCTCAAAGGTACGCTTCAGCAAAGATGCAGTCCTTATTTTCGCCACTGGAACGGGCCAAAACCTGGAGAGATGTCTGGATTGCACTCGCTCGAGTCGAGAATGCTGCCGGTTTACCAGTGACGACCGAACAGGTAGCCGCTCTGGAAAGAGCTCGCGGGGAGATTGACCTCGACCGGGTTGCCGCCATCGAGCGCGAAACTCGTCATGACGTCATGGCTCATATCCATCATTACGGAGAGGTTGCACCAGAGGCTGCTGGAATCATTCACTTGGGAGTCACATCCTGTTTTGTGACCGACAATGCTGACTTGGTTCTCTTTCGCAAAGCTCTCGTTGCTGTTGAAAATCGCCTGCTACTTGCAATCCACGCCTTGGGAGGCTTCTGTCGTCAGCAGGCCCATGTTCCAACTCTTGGATTGACCCATCTGCAGCCGGCGCAGCTGACGACACTCGGCAAGAGGGCTTCTCTGTGGCTTCAAGATTTGGTCGACGCCTACAAGGATCTCGTCGAGTTTCGTCAGCGGCTTCCTCTAAGGGGGCTCAAGGGCACTACAGGGACTCAAGCAACCTTCTTGCATCTTTGTGGAGGTGACGGAGACAAAGTTGATCAGTTGGAATCGGAGTTGGCGAAGGAACTAGGCTTTGATCGGGTCTTCGACTTGTGCGGTCAGACTTACCCCAGAATATGGGACCACAAATTGGCTTCACGACTCTCCGATATTGCGATCGCCGTCAATAAAGCTGCCACTGATCTACGATTGCTACAGTCGTGGGGCGAGGTTGAAGAACCTTACGAAAAGACTCAGGTGGGGTCTTCGGCGATGCCTTACAAACGCAACCCGATGAGATCTGAAAGACTTTGTGCTCTTTGTCGTCACGTCATGACTCTTGCTCCTGGATTGGGGCAGCTGGCTGCGAATCAATGGATGGAGCGGACACTTGACGACAGCGCTCAGAGAAGAGTGCAAATCCCTGGTATTTTCCTGGCGGTGGATGCCATTTTGATCATCGCAAGAAATGTGTTTTCCGGTCTCATCGTTCATGATGATGTCAGAATGAAGAGAATTGATGAGCACCTTCCCTTTATGGCTGCAGAGGAGTTATTGATGGAGGGGGTCTCTCGTGGGGGAGATCGCCAAGAACTCCACGAGCAGATTCGTACTCATGCTTGGGCAGCGAGGGAGGCGGTCGTGAGGGGTGAGAAG
>NHDG01000084.1 GCA_002167285.1 Planctomycetia bacterium TMED53 | reverse complement strand
CAGCGATCTTTTGATAGCAATCGGCTAAATCGGGGTTGCGCCAAACCTCACCTTCAACGGGGGCTGCCCCATCCCGTGTAAAGGTCTCTGTGAATCCAGGTTGGACCGATAGCTTGCGAGCACTCGCTTGCCAGTAGTAAGCAATCACTTGTGAAACGGGGAATCCATTACGGGCGTGTCGAATCGCTGGTGCGAGGACCTTCTCCAAAGGTAATTTGCCAAACTTTTCATGAAGGGCAATCCAACCATCCACGCAACCGGGTACCGAAATAGGCAACGGTCCATAGGCAGGAATCTCGGTTAACTCCTGGTTTTGAAGTTCTTTTCGTAGAGTCTCCAGATCCAGGCTTTGAGGAGATCGCCCTGAACCATTGTAGCCATGTAGCTGTTTTCCTTTTGCATCCCAAACGATGGCGAAGAGATCGCCTCCGATACCACAGCCGGTCGGCTCCATAAGACCCAGACAAGCATTGGCAGCGATGGCTGCGTCGATGGCATTCCCTCCCGACTTGAGAATGTCCAGGGCTGCGTCCGTCGCCAAAGGCTGACTGGTTGCTGCCATTCCATTCATGGCCAATGAGGGGGACCGGGTTGCCATGGGAGATCCAAAAACCCGATCGCCCCCATTCGCCCTCGAAGCCAGTAAGAGTAGCAACATCAATATCAGGCAAATCTTCATTTGTTCCTCGATTCCTGCACCATGTTAGCGGGGGGAACATCGATCAGGTAGTTGGCAGTCCCAGGCGATAGATTTACAGATCCATCGCACCTCATAGCTGACTTCAATAAAGATTCAATGGCTCAGCATGGGTACCCTCCAAAGCTGCGGAGGATATACTCCCAAAGAATCAAAGTTTGGGAGGGTGTCATGAGTTCGATGCCAAAAGATGCGACTAATTCCACTTCCCCTGGTAATCAGGCCCTCTTCGATCGGGCCCGGCAGCTGATCCCCGGAGGGGTCAATAGCCCCGTGCGTGCATTCGGATCTGTGGGAGGTACTCCCCGATTTATCCGATCCGCTAAGGGTTGCCGAATTCTCGACGAAGATGGCAAGGAATACATCGACTTCGTTGGCTCCTGGGGACCAATGATTTTGGGCCATGCTCATCCAGAGATTCTGGAAGCGATCTCAAGTACCGCGATCCATGGAACTTCTTTTGGTGCTCCAACTGCTGCCGAGGTGGAAATCGCCGAATTGATCGTTGATATGGTTCCCTCTGCCGAGATGGCCCGCCTCACTTCCAGTGGAACCGAGGCCACGATGTCCGCCCTCAGACTTGCTCGGGGAATCACCGGTAGATCCCTCTTCATCAAGTTCGAGGGTTGCTATCACGGACACGGCGACTCCTTCTTGGTTGCTGCTGGATCTGGCGCCGCAACTCATGGGCATCCTTCCAGCCCTGGTGTTCCCGAAGCGACTGCGAATCTAACTCTGGTCGCCCCCTTCAATGATTTGGATGCGGTCGAAAAACTGATGGCAGAGCACGGATCAGATGTGGCAGCCATCTTTGTTGAGCCCATCGCTGGAAACATGGGCTGTGTTCCTCCGGTGGCTGGATTTCTGGAAGGTTTGAGGAAGTTGTGTGACGAGCACGGCTCACTCCTCGTCTTCGATGAAGTGATGACAGGATTCAGGGTTAGCCCACAATGTGCACAGGGTCTCCTTGGGATCACCCCAGATTTAACCACCCTTGGCAAAATCGTCGGAGGCGGTATGCCGATGGGGGTGGTCTGTGGACCAAAAAATTATATGGAACACTTTTCACCCACGGGTTCGGTTTACCAGGCAGGAACACTCAGTGGCAATCCTCTCTCTGTCGCAGCTGGAATCGCTCTGCTCAAGAGGTTGAGGGCAGACTCTGAAGAGATTTACTCGACCCTCGACCAGCGCTCTGAACAGCTGCATCAGTTGTGGAAAGCGGCTCTCGACTCCCATGGAATACCACACTCCTGGCACCGAGTTGGATCGATGTTTGGGCTCTTCTTTACGGCTGATACCGTGACGAATTTCAAGGACGCAGCTAAAGCAGATGAAGAATTGTTCAAAAGCTTTTTCCACGGATTACTGGCAGAGGGCGTGGCGATTGCCCCCTCATCCTATGAAGCAGGGTTCGTATCCCTGGCTCATTCTTCTGACGATATCTCCTTCACTGCAGAAGCGATCGGCAAACTTCAGTTTTAAAGGAATTGCTTATTGCTTGGGGCTCGTTGATAAGAAAAAAGGCCGCTCGATCAATGATCGAGCGGCCTTTTAATTTTGAAATCAGTGATTTCTAAATGTCGTCGGCGTCGCCGTCACATCCCAGTCCGTCGCCCGCAGTCGGGTCGAGGTCCGCAGCCGGGAAGGGAGCCAGAGGAGCTGGTCCTTCAAGGAAGCGGTAGTTGAAGATGTAGATCATGTCGGCGGCGTCAATGGAGCCGTCGTCATTGGAATCACAAGCGTCGTCGCAGACCGGATCAGGACCACCCTGGAAGAGGTAGTTGATACCGTAGACACCGTCCGCAATGTTCACAGTTCCGTCATTGTTGCAGTCTGCACGCAAGAACTGATTGAAGTTCACGACAGTCAAGGAACCGTCGATCAGGGTCGGGGTCTCAACATTGCTTTGACCAGCAACGAAGAGGAGATCCTGAGCGGGGCTTCCTGCAGTCTGAGGGAAGGTCATCGCAGAAGTACCTTCTCCATCGGTGTTCCAGGTGACGGTGAACAAGTCGGTAGCTGCGCCACTGGGGATTTGACCGTCGAGAGGTGCTGTGATGTCAGCCAAGCCACCGACGACAATCTCGCCACCATTACCCGAGAAGTCCTGAACGAGGAAGGTCTCGAAGGCGAAGTCCGCATCAACGGAAGCTGGAGAAACGATGGTGTTATCGTAACCCAAGTTGATCTGGACAGCGTCGATAGCTGGGTAGTTGACGTTATTGAAGTTAACCGTAGTGGTTGCGGCATCGCCGAGAACGGCAGTTCCACTGGAGGCACTCAACTGGTTCGGGTTGATGACATCCACCAGGCCACAGGTGGTGGTCGGCGGAATACTGGCTCCACCCACCACGGCGACGGTGGCCGTCGGCGGTGTACCAAGAGTATTGCAGTAGCAGATGTCAGCATCAGCGGATCCAGCGATCGTGTAATCGATCGTCAGCATCTCGAAACCTGAAGTGTCACCCACTACGGCGCAACCGGTGAAACAAATCACCAATCCCTGGGTAGCACCATCTGCGAAGGTGCTGATCTGGTTGAAATCCGGAGGACTTCCACCCTTAACGGTTTCAGTATCGGCACCGCTGTTGGCGGCATCGACAGTGAGATCCGCAGGATCACTGCAAACTCCGAAGGACCAACCTTGTAGGTCTCCTCCTCCTGAGTTGTCAAGAAGCGCGGATGAAGTAAAGCTATCACCTGCGGCGCCGGCTCCACCTGTCAAGCTAAACTGGATGGGATCACCACCCAGCGCAATAGCAGGGGAAAACGAAGCTGCCACAGCAATGGTCAGCATGATCGTCATGGCTCGAAGCATAATCGTGTGTTCCTTTCGGTCTCACTCCAGGGCTTTCGCCCCGACACACCCCATTAAAAGTTTTCTTTTACTCTACCAAGCACTCTGAAAAGCCTCCGACACACCTTGCCAGAAACGGGTCTCTACAGAGTTCATAATCTTTAAATCCATAGCAAAAATGGCGTGCACGTCGGGCGTCTGAAATTACAGACGTCCTCGACGCACACCATCCCACCTCCTCGAGGCTCTCGACCGTCAGGGAAAGCCCTTGAAGACCATTCGCAGGGATAACTAGGTAATCCCATTTCGTGGAATGACCGCATCTAACCTGGTTTTTGATCTATTTCTCGAGCCCGAGCATCTACGATTGTATCGGCTTATCGGTCCTTGCCAACCACCCGAGGTGAAACTTGTCTGACCTGCCTGTAGAGACTTTCAACTCAATAACAACCGATCTCACCATTCAATAATTTATGTCTCAACAGAAGTCTGAGACGATGAAGTATCGTAAATCAGAGGAATATGATCTCTTCACGAGAATATTGGAAAAACCCCTAAGAAATGGCGCCTATCACCCCATCGCAGATTGCCGGCAATTTATTCTGGACCGGATCATTCTTTGGTTAACACTTGTGTTAAGGATGTCATGCGATTAACTCCCAATATACTCCATCAGGTCGCGGATCTCTTCGGGCTCAAGGATCCAATGAACTTCGGGCATCGCAGAAATCCCATTTTGTGCCGAAAACCCTTCGGTGATGACTGCGGAAGGATCGACCAAGCTCTGCAAGATGTGGAATCGATCCCTCTTCTCCGCCAGGTCATCCAAAGGAGGCCCTGAAACTCCTCCCGTTCCATCTTTGACGTGGCAGCGAATGCATTGGGCTGCCGGGTGTTCGACAAAGACGATGCGTCCCCTTTCCCTGTCTCCCCCTTCGAGAGCCCATCGATGATCTTCAACCCGATCTTCTCCTGAACCCAAGAGAAACTTCTGGGCAAGATCATTGAGATCTTTCGATCCCGAAGTTTCAAATGCCCGCAACAGGTCTAACTGTAATTCCGGATCAAGCTCCCCTGATTCATGGCGACCCAGTTGCAACTGAAGCCACTCTTGGACCTCCTTTTTTGATCCAAAGAGAGCTGCCAATCTCCTTATCGCAAGCTGACGCATTCTTTCACTCTCACCTTGTTCAAATACATTCATCAGATATGCGGATCGATCGGAAGTAGGCTTCAATGCTTCTTCAACTCGCAAGCGCACCAAAGCATTTGAATCCGCGCGTACTGCCTCCAGTTCTGTGGCCAATCCCTGATCTGGTTCACCATCAGGCAACTGTTCCAGTAACTGCTCTAGTGCTTGAATCCTGAACTCTTCAGGTTGCTCAGACGCATAAAGAACCGATCGGTTCACTTCAGGGGCCAAGGGGATTTGGTGAATCAAGGCGGCTCTGAGAGCGACACCCTGAAGAGGCTCAGCAGGCTTTAGTAGACTGATCAAAGGCTCTGCCAAAACCTTCGCCGTATCGTCCCCGGCAGGCCTCAATCCCTCCACAACCGGTCTCACCAAACCTCGGACGCCTTCTCGAGCAGGGGGCTCATTCCAGTCCGCCACCGTTTCCAATGCCAACTGCCGCAATCCCAGGGGGACGTGCGGAAGAGTCGCGAAGACCGCCATGGCTTTCAGATGTGGAGTCCCTCCATGGCGCAAAGCTGCGTCGATAGCCCTCCTACCCACTGGCCACATCCAATCACCCCATCGATTCACCTCTTCCTCATCGATCCGTGACCAGCGAATCAGCAGGTCCGCCAATCGCGGTAATCCTTCCGCCGATTCAAGGTCATGAATTCCACGGGCCGCCTCGGCAACCACCTCCGGATCAGGATCATTGAGAAATAGAGACAAAGATGCGCTCACCGCTCTGACTTCCGTCAGCTCATCATTTCGAACTCGTAAACCTAAATTCAGCAATCTTTGAGGTGTTAAAGGAGCAATATTCGAATCACTCTCTTCAGCTTCGACCCCTTCGAAGAGCCAATAGGGATGGTGCTTTTTTCTGAGGGCGAGTAAGGCTAGCAGCCGTCTCTCTTTTGAAGCATCCCGCGATAAGCCCTCAAGTATGAGATCCGCCTCGGTGCATGAACCTGCCAAACCCATGACTACCGAGTGATATAAAACAGGGTCATTGGTCGCAGCTGAAATTCCGATTTGAAACAGCTCTTCACGGGCTTCAGGTGCGCCGATCCTTGCCAGCGCCAAAGCAGCCATCGACCTCACTCTTGCGGAAGGATCTTCCAACAATCGAATCAATACCGATTTGCCACGGGGGTCTGCCCATTCACCGTAGATCCGTGCAAGTTGTCGGCGGATTTCTTCTTGGGGATCACCTTCCAGCAGGGATAGGGATAGCAACCTCTCCCCTGTAGATTGTGGATTCTTCCGTGACCACTGTTCCAGCCCCCATAGGGCATGGATTCTGCTGAAAGCATCCTTCGAATGAGAGAACTCACCCCGAGCGATGGAAACGAGGAGGTCTGCTTCCTTTTCGCCCCCAGCTGCCAAATGATTTTGAACCTTTTGGCGCACTCTACGATCGGCATCTCCTAACAATCGCTCCAAAGTCACCATCCCCGCCAATTGGTCGGCAGGGAAAACATCCAGATCTTTGCGATTGAGCAAATCTTCTACGCCCATCTCGACGAAAGGACGTAATCCTTGAGAGTCGGTGAATTCAAAGAGCCTTCCACGATCGGTGGAAACCCAGCCCCCGCCCCACGCAGAAATCCACAAGGCACCATTGGGGGTAAAGTCGACATCGGTGCAGAGCACCCCCTCGATGAACTTCTCTTGTTCCGAAAGTCGATAACCTGCCCCTTCGGGCTCTAATCGAAACCTCCACAGCAGTGAAGCAGCAGGATCTCCGCGAAAGTCGCACATAAAGAAACTACCTGCGAGATCGGGCCTGAACCCAGTTCCCGGATGAAACACCAAGCCGGAGGGCCCACTTCCCAAATGGGTGATCGGCGGTAGCGCCCACCGTGGTCTCACAGGATGCTCAACCTGCCAAATCCCTTCCTGATTCCAAGGCCCCCGCTGATTGCTCCCCTCCAAGGTCTGGTACTCCATACGCCAGCCGGTCTCTCCTCCCGGGAGGATCTGAACGATGCGTGCTCGATCTCCGGCATCTGAGTTATTGTCGCCAGTAAACAGATCACCGTACTCGTTAAAGGCCAACTCTTGTGGATTGCGCAAGCCGACGTGAACCACTTCCAGCCCTGATCCATCCGCTTCGCAGCGAAAGACCGCGCCTGATCCCGCATCGTGCAAGAGGCGCCCATCGGAGGTTTGTAGATAAAAACCTCGATCCCCAATGGAGAAGTAGATGCGCCCATCCGGTCCGCGAGCAAGGCCATGCATGTCATGTCCTCGAAGGGCAATGCGAACTCCGAACCCGCGTTGCGCAGATCTTCGCGATTCTGCACGACCATCCTGATCCTCGTCGGTAGCGATCCACAGGTGGGGTATGTTGGTGATCCAGGCTGTCCCATCTTCGACGAGGACTCCGGCAAGCGTTCCATCGAGAGGCTCAGCAAAAGGGTCGGTAAAGGGACGAACCGTGTCCATGATTCCATCCCCATCCTCATCGCTGAGGCAGGTGAGCCGATCTTCCCTGGCGGTGTAATAGTCCATTCCATCTTGACGGCGATCTTTGTGCTTCTCATACATCGCGAGACGGTCATCCACCGTTTGCAGAGCCAAATCATCTTGTAACCAAAATGGACTAGAGCGGTTGTCCTCGACTCCGAACTCCTGTCTCTCCGATTCGCAAACGTAGGCTCGCCCTTTGGCATCCACTGCGAATGCAACTGGATCTCTCACCAAAGGACCTGCAGCGATGATGCGCTTCGAGATCCCATCAGGAGTGCGGATTCTTTCGAGAGCCTCTACCGCTCCTTTTGGCCACTCCTTCTGCTGTTCTGGTTCTACCGCGGACTCGGGAGAATCAGCCTGAAGTGAAATCAGCAGTGCGAATACGAGATAGAGTTTCGGCGTCATGCGTCCTCCGCAGGAATTAAATCGAGGAGCAATCAGATTAAACGAGGGCCGTGTCAGATTGACAAAAAAAATACGGCCCCAATGGGAATCCCATCGGAGCCGTAGTTGTCATCCAATCAGAAGAAGATCAGGGGCAAGATCCGTAACTTGCGCAATCCAGCTCGTCTTCAGTCGTATCGATTCCGCAAACTCCGAAAGGTGCTGCAGGAGCCGGTCCGCCACTGAACAGGTGACTGAAGTGGTAAATCGCATCGGCGATGCTGATATCTCCGTCATCATTTTCGTCCATGGCGTCGAGGCATGTCGGGTCAGATGCACTGTTACCGAAGATGTAGTTCAGAATCGCAATGGCATCCGAGATGTCGTAGGCACCGTCATCATTGGAATCTCCACGCATGAAGTAGATTCCACACTCGTTGACGGTCACCTCGAAAGAGGTCTCAGTTACCAATCCAACCGCATCCGTGGCGACGACCGTAACCGTGTGGGTTCCCACTTCGAACTCAGTACCGGAAGGCGGAGATACGGTCAGTGTCCCGCCGTCGCAGTTGTCATCGATCTCAGGGGCCTGCCAGGTAACGATGGCTGTGCACGTCGTCGAATCCGGCTCGGCAAAGATGTGAGCAGGAAGATTGATCACACCAGGAGCTTCGGTGTCACTGATGTTGATGGTGATCGATGTAGTAGCCGCATTGCCTTCACTATCGATCGCAACGTAATCGACAACCGTTTCACCCAATGGCAAGAAATCACCTTGGCTGACACTCGCTTGCAAGCTGGACACTTGACAGTTGTCGATGACGGTCGGCTCTGGCCAGAAGGCATTCGCACCGCAAAGACCAGGGTAGTTATCCAACTCGACAAGAGGAGCAACGTTTAGGAATTGAGGTCCTTCTTTGTCGATCACATTCACAGTGAAGCTTGCATTCGCTGTATTACCGTAGAAATCCATCGCCATGTAGGTCACTTCAGTAAGACCAGGCTCGAAGAAAGCTCCACTTTCGTGAGAAATCTCAACGGTCATCAGTTCACTGCAATCTTCGATCACGGGATCGGTCCAAGTATGAACTGCACCACAAGTATCGAAATCATTGGTCAATACCACACTTGCAGGGACTCCTGTGATCGAAGGCGCTTCTGCATCAGCAATGTTGATGAAGAAGGAAGCCTCAGAGGAGTTTCCGGCGCTGTCAGTTGCAGTAATAGTCACGGTATTCAGACCAACAGGAATCAAAGATCCTGATTGGTGTGTACTGGTGATCGTTACATCCGAACAGTCGGTGGTCGTTGGCGGACTCCACGACATGATCGTTCCGCACGTACCAAGGGTTGCCGTACCGACCATGTTTTCCGGTACATCGGCAATGGCGGGCGGCTCGATGTCTTCGATGGTCACCGTGACCAACTGAGCGTGTTCGTTGCCGCTGGCATCCATGGCAGTGAACACCACGATGTGATCACCGATGGGGAAGGAAGATCCCGACTCGTAATTCGCGGAAACTGTAACCTCAGCAGAGCTGGAACAGAAATCCGCTGCCGTAGGCATCGGCCAGTTGGCGATCCCTTCACAAGTGCCAGGAATACTGGGGAATAACAAAGAGCTTCCAAGATTGGTGAAGAACGGTGCTTCCGTATCCTCAACCACAACTTCGAAACTGGACTGTGTGCTGTTGCCCCACTCATCCTCGGCAGTGAAGGTCACTGTGCTTGAACCGATTGGGAAAGTTTGGCCACTAGCGTAATCAGCGCTGATGAACGATCCGGAACAATCTTCGGTGGACGGTGTCTCCCAAGTCGCAACTCCTGCACAGTTCCCTTCGATGTTGGAAACTGTCACCGTACCGGGCATATCCAAAATCGTCGGCGCTTCCGTATCTTGAACCTGGACTTGGAAACTATCGATCGTTTCAAGACCACTGTTATCGATGACGGAGTAGAAGACGGTCGTCGTTCCAACAGGGAAATCAGAACCGGAAGGTATCGAAGATGTTACCGAAGCGATACCGGAACAATCACTACCATTCGGCTCTTCCCAAGAAGCCACTCCAGTGCAAAGCCCTGGGCTGTTCTGGACGGTTACCGTTGCTGGCATGTTTTCAATCAGAGGTGCTTCCTGATCCAAAACTATCACTAAGAAGGACTGGGAAGATGTATTTCCAGAAGGATCGGTAGCCGTGTAAATCACTTCGGTAGTACCGATTTCGAACAGATCTCCTGAAGCATGGCTTGCAGCCAACTCCGCTGAAACACAATCGAGAGATCCCGGCTCGCCCCAAGTTGCAGCGGCGTGACAAGAACCCAGCTCTGCAGTGACAGTGATGTCGCTCGGCACTCCAGTAATTTGAGGACTCTCACCATCGAGAACTGTGACTGTGAAGCTTTCCACAGTTTGATTTCCTTCGGTATCGGTCGAAGTGTAGGTCACCTCTGTCGTACCCGTGGAGAATTGGCTTCCTGATGAATGAGAAGAGGTCATGCTGCTGAAAGTGCAATCACTGGTGGAGGGCTCAGCCCAGACCACATTGACACTGCATAGGGAGGTCGTATTGGTGACCGTCACATCCAGTGGCATGTTCGAAATCGTCGGTGCCTCACCGTCAGAAACAACGACGAGGAATGAACCCATGGTGCTGTTTCCGGAATCATCCGAAATGGTGTAAGTAATGATGTGTGAGCCGATACCCAGCTCAGAGCCGTTCGGTATATCACTCGTTGCTGTGACATTTCCGCAATCGGTCGCTACTGGTTCGGTCCAAGTGACGATAGCAGAGCAGGAGTCCACAGGAGTGGGAATATGAATCGTATCAGGCAACTCCTCGATGGTCGGATCTGTCGTATCCAAAACATTCACAGTAAATGAGTGTGAAGTCTGATTCAGATCCGAATCCACTGCTGTGTAGGTCACCAAAGTTTCGCCTGCTTGGAAAATATCCCCAGGCTGATGACTAGAGGTCACCGTAACCGGCCCTCCACAGTTATCAACAAAGGAAGGAACCGTCCAGCTAGCTGGAGCATCACACGCTTGAGTGCTGTTTCCAACGAACACAGGGTCAGATGGAGCCTCGAGAAGAACCGGTGCTTCGCTGTCTGTAACGGTCACCGTGAAGCTCTGCTCATGACTGTTGCCAAGGGCATCAGCGGCTGTTGCGGTCACAGTAGTGGTTCCTTGAGCGAACGTTGATCCTGATTCGTGGCTCAGGGTAAATGTCGATGCTGAGCATGGATCACTCGTTTGAAGTGCGCCCCAGGTGACGACAGCATCACACGTTCCTTGATCATTGGTCACTGCAATGTCATCTGGGAATACGGTGAAGGTCGGTGGTAAGTCGTCGGCGACCGTTATCACGAAGGATTCGGTGGTCGCATTTCCACTGACGTCGGTCACGGTGTAGGTGATCGTGGTATCTCCCACGGACAAGAACACCGGATTTTCATGGCTTCTCTGAACAGCCATCGACTGACAATCCACGGGAGCGGGTTCAATCCAAGATACCTCTGCTCCACATACACCCGCATCGACACCCACAGTGAAATCTGTGGGGAGGCCAATGATTGCGGGGCCCTCATTATCTGCAACTACCACGTTGAAGAAGATGCTGGCAGAATTGTTGAAGTCGTCGGTGGCAGTGTAAGTCACCAAGGTGCTTCCCACCTCGAAGGTGTCACCAGACTGGTGGGTAGAGGTGATGGTTAATTCTGCATCACATGCGTCGAGTGCCAAAGGCTCAACCCAAGTTACTGCTGTTCCACAAGTTCCTGGATCGATGACGGTTGAGATATTAGGAACCGTGTCCGTGTAAATCGGAGCATCCAAATCCTCAACAGTGACCGTAAAGCTACTTGTTGACGAGTTACCTGAAGAGTCAGTCGAAGTGTAACTCACAGTAGTTTCACCGAGCGGGAAACTGGTCCCCGGTACATGACTTGCAGCGAAACCAACTTCATCACAATGATCGAAGGCTGTAGGCGTAATCCAGAAGACCGTCTTTGAGCAGGCACCTGGCACACTGGGTACCGTGACGTTCGCCGGCATATCGAGCATGGTCGGAGCTTCAATATCATTGACTGTGACAGTAAAGGAGAGTTGATCGACCTCACCACCTCCATCGGAAGCGGTGTAAGTAACCGTTGTTAAGCCCTTATCAAAGAATGATCCGGAGGAATGCGTCGTGGTAATGACCACATTGCCGCAATCATCCGTTGCACTCGGTTCATCCCAGAAGACCTGCGCTTGGCAAGTTCCCAGCGCGGTATCAACGACATGATCCGACAACACAGAAGTAAACACTGGAGCCACTCCATCAGTGACGGTGACATTAAAGGTCGCCTCACTGATGTTTCCGCTGTCATCAACTGCGGTGTAAGTAACCGGAGTCACTCCCACAGGGAATGAAGCATCTGGAGCGTGAGAGCCACTGAGAGTCGAAGTACCACACGAATCCGAGCTGGTCGGCTCTACCCATGTCACCACAGCACTGCACTCATTCGCAGTAGCCGCCACGGTGATATCCCCAGGAACATCCTGGAAAGTGGGTCCAAATCCATCGGTAACCGTGACCGGGAAGCTCAGTATCGTCGAGAATCCTGTCTGGTCAGAGACCTGATAAGAAACTTCGGTGGTTCCGATGGGGAACACCGTGCCTGGGTCATGGGAAGCGACATAATTCAAACTCGCAGAACAATCGATGGCCAGCGGCGGAGTCCAGGTCACTGGCTCCTCGCAAGCAGCAGATGTTGTTGCTGCAGAGACCGGGCCAGGAGTAGATACGAAGACTGGAGTATCTAAATCATTCACAGTAACTGTGAAGGAGCCTGTAGTTTCATTTCCTGCAGGATCGAGGGCACTGTACGTAACTGTGGTCACTCCTACACCAAAAGTAGAAGGAGGATCAAAGTTACTGGTCGGTTCAATTTCCAAATCGCAGTTATCTACCGCGGTCGGAGGATTCCAGATCACGGTTGCTCCGCAACTTCCGGGATCTGTATTCAAAACCATACTCAAAGGAACTCCCACGAGGGTCGGCGGAGTATCATCAACAATGTCGATAACGAACGACATCGTTGAAACCAGTCCATTAGCGTCTGTCGCTGTGTAAATCACATTACGAATGCCTGGTAAACCAACGATGGGCTGGGCAAAGTTTTTAGTCAGTGTCGTTCCTGGCGTGCAATCGCTAACGACTGGATCTACCCAGTTGACCGTTGCGGTACATGCCGTGGCCAATGACGAAACCTGAATATCCGCTAACTGCTCTATCACCGGTGGAGATTGATCGATCACATCGACCACGATCGAAACCGTATTGAAGTTGCCACTGATATCGGTCGCCGTGAAGGTGACCAAAGTTGGCCCCAGAGGGAACTCTGAACCATTGGCATGAGTCGATGTCATCGTCACAGCAGAACAATCATCGGTTGCGACAGGCTCGTCCCAAGTTACGACTGCTGAACAAGTCGCGGGATCGGCAGCCACGTCCAAAAATGGCGGAACAAAGGTGAATGTTGGCCAAGTTGATTCGGTAACTGTCACCGTGAAGGTCGCTGTGGCCTGATTCCCGTGATCATCCTCAGCTGTGAAGGTAATCACATTTTCCCCAACCAGCAATTCCGCGCCTTGGGCGATATCGGAAGTGATGGTGGCTGTGCTACAAACATCGGTCGCTGTGGGTTCAATCCAGGTCGTTGTGGCTGAACATGTTCCTACAACAGCTTCGATGGTCTGATCTTCTGGAACACCGGAGATGACCGGCGGAAGAGTATCAAACTGGACGCCATTTAAGGCATCACACGCATCAGGAATGCTGTTGCCATTGCAATCGGAGGTAAAACCGAGAGCGATTTCACAGCTATCGATGATGTTGTTTCCATTACAATCCTGATCCCCTTGTGCGAAATCACAACTGTCGGGGACTCCATTTTCATTGCAGTCCGGGAATCCTGGTTGGGTCAAATCACAGGAATCTGTTTGTCCATTTCCGTTACAGTCAACATAGGTCAACTCGGAAATCAGTCGAATCTCTGTGGTCGTACTCATGTACACTCCGGCATCGCCGAAGATCAGTGGTGAATCATTCAGACCGCTGGGAAGCTCCATGCAGTTGATGGCACCGTCAAAGGTACGCAATTCGACTCCCTGATCCCAAAGTGCTCCCTCATTGCTAAACAGACGTAGACCACAATCAGTCGATACGACCGCCTTGGTTGCAGAGAGTGCGCTGTAGGATTGGGCACCATGGGTGTAGAGCAACTCGGCCGTTTCCAACCAGGATGCACCTGAACGCTGATACATTCTTGCACCCGTCGCGTCGGGGACGAGCATGTTCAAGTCATTGCCGGAGTGGGCCAAGCTGAAACCGGAAACCAAAGCAACATCAAGCGTGGAATCGAGTTCCCACTGCAATGAAGGGCTGCCTTCTGGTCTCATGACCACGATCTGACCAGTGGTCCTATCTGCAGCCGCGAGGTATCCGGAGACCATCTCTAGCTCATCACCAAGGCTTCCACCGATCGCTCCAGCATTCTCTGAGCTTTCGAACCAAGTGATGGCACCCGGCCCTGAATTGAATCGGATGTAGAAGGTAACCTGATTGCTATTAGGGTCACCCACAGCCATGTGTACACCTGAGAGGGCAACACTGTGACCAAAGTTGGCAGCAGCGTCCGCTGGACCATGGGCAAATTCCTCGACCCAGGCAGCTCCGTCGTAGCCCATCACCTTGACTTCATTGTCGAGTCCTAAGGCGAGTAGGCCTCCATCCAAGTCCAAAGAACGAAGAGTTTGCGGAGCTAGATCCAGAGTCGAATGCTGAGACCAGACTCCTTGATCGAAATGCAGCAACTCAACTTCACTCCCCTGACCACGCGCGAGCCATGGGCCCGAAGTGTCGACAAGAGTGGCTTGAGTGGCGAGAATTTCCGACTCAGTCAGGCAGTTTTGTGCGCGCAGTGGAGCACTGTGCACAGCTACCAAGGCGAATACGAAAACGATAACAAAACCGATTTGACCGAGGTCAAAAGGCTTGAATACGACCGGTACGGCCGTTGATGAATTCTTCTTCATTGGGTCTCTCCCCCATTAAATCTGAAGAGTTTTATAGTTTTCCCGACCCACCAAATGTAATGACTTTGTTAGTTTTTGACAACATGGCTATGCTCTTTGTCAATATGGCGTAGTTCTTATGGATGGCGATATCGGTCCCGAATGGCAGTTGATGGTCGTTCGCCTCGACCGCCGAAGCCTGAACGGCTACCCTTCCAGGTCAGGTGATGATCGATAGTCAATTCATCGTCATCGAATCTTCATAGAGACGAGTCCCCGTAGCTCAGCTGGATAGAGCATCGGATTCCTAATCCGAAGGTCGCAGGTTCGAATCCTGCCGGGGACGCTTTTATATCGACGTGTATTTCAACCTCAGCTCCCTGTGATCAGAGATCCAAGCAATGAATCGTCCTAATTATTCCGGGTAACGGCAGTGGTGTAGAAACCAACTGCCATCAAGGACAAGCGTCAAACACCTGACACTCCAACGTATCTGAAGCTCCTTGAGTCGGATCTTCACCACAAAGATTGGGTCCGGGGGCTGGAAGATTACCGAATCCGGAGAACAACATCCCTAATAAAGTCACCGGATCAGAAATATCGAAGCTTCCATCATCATTGGAGTCACACGCATCCCCGCAAAGAGGTGGACTTCCGCCGCCAAACAATGAAAGCAAAGCTGCGACCGCATCTGAGATATTGAGAGATCCGTCGATGTTGCAGTCTCCCCTGCGGAATATGATAGCGCCGCTAAGTGGGCGAAAATCCGCCGATACCAAAAGATGATCGGAACCGTTGGAGTCATCAAACTGAAGGCCATTCTGTGACAAAGTGCCAGCTGACATATCCTCCGTCAGTAGGACGAAGTTGCGCCCCAGCTCCAAAACCGAATCTGAGTAGATGATGTAATCCAGATAACCGGGAGAATAGCTGCCATTGCCGTTTCTCCAGGTGTAAGTCTGACGGCGTGCCACATGCCGAGACTTGGTATCCATCAAATTGGAGCCATCTGCGTCGGGGGCAGAATCCCAACCCCACTGATTCTCGTCGAGGATGTCCCCTGTCAGCAGTGTGGTCCTTTGCCGCGATTCACCGACAAAATTCATGTCGCCCAAGATCAGGATCGGAGCTTGTGGCTGAGTTGAAAGAGTTCCTGCAAGCCTCTGATCGCGAATAAATGCTGCGATCTGATCACATTCGTTCTGCCGGCCCGATTCATTGGCACAACAGGGAAGGTGAGCATTGATCACCATCGTCGGTACTCCCCATTCACTGGAGGTATCGATCCATACAGCACTGTTTCCAGACAAAGCCCAGGTCTGCAGAATCGGAAAGCGGCTGACAAAGATGCAATCCGCCTGACCGGCACCGAACCATGTGCCACCACTGGGTGGGCTAACCCATGAACCCACATAAGAGACCGTTTCTGCCACCGAGTGATTATAGATCTCTTGAAAGCAGTAGATATCCGCGGCAACCGCTGCCAGTTGTCTACCGATGCGACTCCCTTGCCCCTGCCAGGGGTTATCGGTGAGAACATTGTAAGACACGACGCGTATATCGGAGGCCACCTCACGACTCAGTGGTATTTCGGCATCGGGAGGAAGTTGACCGAGAGCCAGTGGATGAAAAAGCCCACCCGAGTCGGGAAGACAATCTCCACCGGGTCGGTCATCACACAAAAGCACCCGAACTTCCGATCCCAAAGAGATCAGTGGTGAACTTCTTCGGAGGCTGATTTCGAATTGGGTTCCTGAGACGGTCGGTGCAGCGACGAGACCCAGATCGGCATGACTGATCGGGAAAGTGGCTCCGCCAGATCTCACCGTTCCCTGCCGTGCTCCGAAGTCCCACTCCACTTCGGCACCTATCCCGGAGATGGCCAACCCCGTATTCGGATTCGCATCGGTATCGATGTAAAGGATGAGTGTATCTCCCTCATCGAGCTGTACTTCCGGCCCAGCAAAATCGAAACGCAGGAACAGGGACTCATCGTCATCCGCCACAGAAAGAGACAGTAGATCATGCCCACCGGGAACCGCATCACCGACCGGATCCTGAAGAGGTGTCACTCCACTCCAGTCGTCATATTGTTCATCGATGGTCACGGCGACCTGGGTCGGCGGACCATTCAGAGTCGTTACCGCACAGACCTCCGCACAGGAAACCGATTGCCCGGGAGGCGCCACCGTACCGACGATGGAGAGTTCCAGAAGAGTCCCCGGTGCAAATCCACTGATGGTGTGGGTCGTCGTGTCTCCCGGCAATGACAACACTGTTCCGTTGGTGGTCAGCTCGATGGAACCGTAAGGCTGGGGATTATCCCAGGACACTACGATCCCGTCCTGAGTGGGAGTGCAGGCAAAGTTTTGCACGGCCGGTAGGACCGAGACGGGCGAGTTGAAGAATCGCAAGCACCAGCTGTTGAGTACCCCATCACTGTTGGCCGGAAAATCGTCCTCAACATTCAGAGTCCATTGCCCCTGGGTATTCTGCCCGCTGAAGACACTCAATAATCCATTCGAAGGCTGCATGTAGCAGCCGAAGTCGTAGGTCACCGCCCCATTGGCCACGCCGTCATCACTGTAGATGACTCGCAGATCATCGAGATCTCCTCCCAGGCCATCATGAAGCCTGAGAGTGGTGCCAGCCGGAGAGTTCAGATCGACAAGTAGATCGGCAACAAAGCCGTGGCTGATATCGATGCTGACATGCATATCATCAATGGTCATGCTGTCAGAGACCAGAATAGAATCGGAGATGGAAATGGGAGTACCATTTTCTCCACCGAAACTCGTTCCGGGTGAAGAGCAATACTCAATTCCCTGTTGAGCGAATGCTGAGGTCAAAGACAAAAGCATGGCGACCAATAGACCTGCCAAAACCACTGGAAATCTTCGGGGCCACATTGAATCTGCCTCTACTTTCACTCGTGAATCAGGTCCGAGACTGAATACCACCAATCTCGCCAATGAATAATTTGACCTTCACCAACCATTTTAAAATGAACCCGATGAAATTTCGATCCCCTTATTGATGGCTCATAGTTCTGGTCACTCGATTCGATTCTGCTGCTTGGTAATTCTTTGAAAATTCGGCTTTGTCGATCCCAAGTTCCCTAAAAGAAGCTCTACCAAGTATGGAAGTCGGGTGGTTTTTCGGTTGTTCCCCTCGAATCCCGGCAGGTAGCATACAGCACCTGCGTCAGCGGCACCAAATAGGCTCTATGCAGACCGTTGAGGCAGATGCCCTCCGTCGAATCGGAAGGCCTAAATCCAAATTCACTTTCCCCCTTCGAAAACTCGAAGGGACAGACAGGAGAACGGATGAGCGATATCAGCAAGTGCCCGGCGATGGGTGGCCCACAGCAGCACCTCGCTGCCAGTACCAGTGCCAACCAGCGTTGGTGGCCGAATCAACTTAACCTCAAGGTGCTCAATCAGAACGCACCTCAGGTGAGTCCGATGAACGACAACTTCAATTATGTTGAAGAATTCAAGAGCGTCAATCTTGAAGAATTGCGTAAAGACATCGATGAAGTGATGACCACTTCCCAGGAGTGGTGGCCCGCAGACTACGGACACTACGGCCCCCTCTTCATCCGCATGGCGTGGCACAGTGCGGGCACCTATCGTATCGGCGATGGTCGCGGCGGTGCCGGAGCAGGAACCCTGCGTTTCGCACCTCTCAATAGCTGGCCCGACAACGCCAACCTCGACAAGGCGCGCATGCTGCTTTGGCCGGTGAAAAAGAAGTACGGCCGCAGCCTTTCCTGGGCAGACCTGATGGTCTACACCGGCAACTGCGCTCTCGAGTCGATGGGTTTCGAGACCTTCGGTTTCTCAGGCGGACGTCAGGATGTCTTCGAGCCGGAAGACGACATCTACTGGGGCTCCGAGACGGAGTGGCTCGCCGACGAGCGCTACAGTGGTGACCGGGAACTGGAAGGCCACCTCGGTGCCGTGCAGATGGGTCTGATCTACGTCAATCCCGAAGGCCCTAATGGCAATCCCAATCCCATCGCCGCTGCCAAGGATATTCGTGAGACCTTCGGTCGCATGGCGATGAATGACGAGGAAACCGTCGCCCTGATCGCCGGTGGACACACCTTCGGCAAGGCCCACGGTGCCGCACCCGATTCCCATGTCGGTCCTGAGCCGGAAGGCGCACCGACCGAGAATATGGGCATGGGCTGGATGAGCAGCTACGGCAGTGGAAAAGGTGGCGACGCCATCACCAGTGGCCTCGAAGGTGCCTGGACCACCAACCCGGTTCAGTGGGACAACAACTACTTCGAGAACCTCTTCGGTTACGAGTGGAAGCAGACGAAGAGCCCTGCCGGCGCGACCCAGTGGATCCCCACGGATGCTGCCGCCGATGGCACCGTGCCGGATGCCCATGATTCCAGCAAGCGTCATGCTCCGGTGATGTTTACCACCGACCTTGCCCTGCGTGAGGATCAGGCTTACGGCCCCATCTCGAAGAACTTCCTCGAGAACCCGGACCAGTTCGCCGATGCCTTTGCCCGCGCCTGGTACAAGTTGACCCACCGCGACATGGGCCCCATCAGCCGTTGCTACGGTACCCAGGTTCCCGCCGAGGCCCTGATCTGGCAAGACCCCGTTCCTGCTGTCGATCACGAGATGATCAACGATGATGACGTCGCCGCCCTCAAGGCCAAGGTCAACGCCTCCGGTATCGCAGGCGAAAAGCTGATCGCCACCGCATGGGCATCCGCATCCACCTTCCGCTGTACCGACAATCGTGGTGGCGCCAACGGTGCTCGCATTCAGTTGGCCCCTCAGAAGTACTGGGAAGCGAACAACCCCTCACAGCTGACAGAGATTCTCGAGTCTCTCGAAGGTATTCGCGGTGAGTTCAACAATGCTCACTCCGGTGGCAAGCAGATCTCCACGGCGGACATGATCGTCCTCGCAGGCTGTGCCGCAGTCGAAGCGGCCGCGGCTGCCGGTGGACACACCGTCAACGTGCCCTTCACTCCGGGCCGAACCGACGCCACTGCCGAGCACACCGATGTGGATTCCTTCGCCGTGCTGGAGCCGCAGGCGGATGGTTTCCGCAACTACTACTCCGCAGCGTGTACCCGCTCCTCGGAAGAGCTGCTGGTGGACCGTGCGCAAATGCTGGGGCTGAGTGCTCCGGAAATGACGGCTCTCGTCGGTGGACTGCGAGCCCTCAATGCCAACACTGGCCACACCGAGTTCGGTGTCTTCACCGATCGCCCCGGTGTCCTGAGCAACGACTTCTTCGTCAACCTTCTCGATGTAGGAACGAAGTGGCAAGTCTCTGAGCGTTGCGAACACCTCTTCGAAGGCAGCGATCGCAACAGTGGTGATCCAAAGTGGCGTGCTTCCGCTGTCGATCTGATCTTCGGATCCAACTCCCAGCTTCGAGCCATCTCTGAGGTTTACGCCTCCGACGATGGAGCAGAGCAGTTTGTTGCAGACTTCGTCAATGCATGGGACAAGGTGATGAACGCAGATCGTTTCGACCTCTCCTGAGATCGAAATATGTCACGTCACTAAACAGGCCCGCATACCCTTTGGGAATGCGGGCCTGTTTCTTTTTTGAAATGAAACGATCTACTTTCTGCGAAAATTCCGGCTTGGCATAAACTCGACAGGCCCTTGCTTCTCCTCATTCTTGTTTCGATCATCCACCTCAGAAAAGCCCGGCCCCTTTGGAGCGAAATTGTAAGTGATTACAGGTCGATCGGCTTTTCCCTCACCGGCAAAAGGATTGCGGAAGGTTAGGGTGACGCCGTCGAAATCACCTTCATAGTACTCTGGATTGGGGCTATCAGCCCGAATCACAAACATTTGGAAAGCACTTCTAGAACTATCGAAGCCGATCAAAGTCAAGCTGGAGACCTTCTTCTCTTTGATGTCTGACAGCGAAAGAGAAGCAAGGAATCGACCATCACAGATGATCCTCCCAGCCCTAGGCTCCACCTCTTCTGAATCTGCAATCATGTCACCGGCGAATTTATGAAGGAGTAGATGCTCTTGAGAATAATTTTCAGCAGGATCATCTCTCTCGTCTGATTGATTGAACACTTTTGGAATCGGCTTCGAAGCAATCAACCTCGACAAAAGATTTATTTCTCTTCCTTTCTTCGGTTCAGAGCTCAAGGTCAAGAAAGGTGTCTTTACCTCGCCAAGATAGACTTCGCTTTCACTGGTCTTGCTCCGGAGATCGAAGCGGGTGACCTGAGTCACGTATCCGGAAGGATCTTTCAGAATCCGCTCCCCCTCCTTCTCCGTCCCAGAACGGTAGGCAAACGGGGTTCGTAATTCTTCCAGGCCGATCACGAAGAACTGCTTCAAATCACTTCGGTAGCCGTGGATTTGGTACTCAGCTGACTTCTTCCCTTGGGTCAAAGTACGTGTGAGTAAAAATTGATCGCCAAGGATCATCTGTGACGTCGACTCCCCCAGCAGCTGAATAAACTTCGGCCCCTTTTCTCCAGTCAATGGATCGACGCGCCCCATCGTGTAATCGAGCTTTCCTCTCCACCGATAATTACCTGTCTCCCCAGCGAGGCGTAAATGCTCCTCGGTGGTTGAAGGCTTCTCTTCTTTTTTATCGTCTTTCTCATCGGCGCTTTGGTGAAACCCACTTGATGCCAAGGCCTCGATCCCTGATTCAGGGAGTGCTACCCAACAAATTAGGCATGCTCCCATCAGCAACGCCCCTGAAATGAATGAATAATTCATCAAAGAACCTCTCTGATAACGCCTCTGGCGGCAGTTTCTCTTCAGATCTCGGAACCAATTGATACCGCGATATCGACAAAAGACCTATAAAAATTCTATGATAAAAAGGCGAAGCCGCTTTGGTGTGGAGGCCCCATGAAATTTCTGACCCTGATTCTGGTACTTTCGATTCCTTCCGTGGAGTCCATGACGACTTCAACTGCAATGGATGTTGCGAGTACTTATCAATCCCTTCTTGAGGCGGAAGAGAAGGGAAACTTGGGCATGGTGATGCGATACCGCACAGAACTCGTCAAGGCCTGCAAAGGGAAAGAACTCCTCACCCTTCTGCCCGGAGATGAAAACGCACTTTTGCGCCTGGGATGCCAGCGAGTCATTGGGTCAGATCATGAACTAGGCCGACGCCTTGACGAAGCAATTCAGCTTCTGGCGCCGATCGTGGAAGAACATATTGAAAGCGATGGCCCCTCCCGAAAAGTCGCACTGAAAGCACTGCTCCCATTGGCAAGATCCTACGGTGAAAAAGGACAGATCGATGAAGCGATCAGCGCCTTGGAAAAAGGACTTCCTTTTTTAGAATCAGGAAGTGTTGATATTCGAGAGGCCTGGATGCTCAGTGGAGATTTGAAAGCCTCCAAAGGTGAAGTGATCCCCGCCAAAAGAGATTGGAGTCGTCTTACTGACGATTTGAATAAGTACGGGGATGATGCCAGGGCCCGTCGCAATTCCAGTGTGAGACTTGCACTTCTCGGTAAAACCGCTCCGAGCCTTGGAAACACATCCTGGTTTGGCGGCAAAAAACGCACCCTCAACAGCATGAAGGGGCAAGTGGTCCTCCTCGACTTCTGGGCGACATGGTGTGGCCCGTGCCGAATGCTGATGCCCGGCCTCGATGCCATCCAACAACGTCTCGCACCCAAGGGACTGCAAATTCTGGGCGTGACCAAACCTTATGCCCAAGGATGGATGCCTGATCGGGAAAACCCTAAACGCGGGCAAACTGTTCGTGGAATGACCCGTGACGCTTTTCTCCAACACTTGCTCGAGTTTCGACGCCGCTTTGGCGTCGAGTACCCCTTCGTCGTCACCGGCAAACAAGGATTCGATGCCTACAAAGTAGGAGGAATTCCAATGGTTGTCTTGGTCAACAAAAAGGGGCAGATCGCCTGGGTCAGGGTCGGCTCTGGCGGTGAAGGATTACTTGAAGCAACCCTTGAAAGGCTCTTGGAAGAAGAGTGATGGATCACTCGCTCCCATCAAGAATCCCCGCCACCGAGTCCTCCGCGGAATTTCGAAGATCCGCTAAAGGTTGCCCACAGGGATAGCAGAATCAAACCGCAGTTTTCGAGCAACTTTTGGCAAATCGGAATCGCGCCGGATCCACAGCCGCAATCCGCCACAACATTGCACAAGGTGTCAAACTCCGGAGTGGTTCCAACCAAGCTGCTCCCCAACAGATAAACTGCCGGAGTAAATGCGAGCAGCATCACTGAAGTCACCGCTGCTGCAGATCTCAAGCCAATCCCTGAGAGCAAGGCCAAAGCACAGATAATCTCGGTGAAGGGTAAAATGACAGCGATGCTGTTGATGAACCAGGAAGGTTCCAAAGGCAACAGATCGTAGTTCTTGATGCTTTTGAGGAATGCTATCGGATCAGAGACCTTTTCGATCCCGTACATGAGAAAAATCAAACCCACGATCAAACGGGCGAGCAGCAAAGGGTACCCAGTGGCATCGAGGCGACGCAGCATATTCATCATCGAGCCTCCGGTCCGGTCTTGATGGGCATCTCGTTATCTTTCCACTCATTGAATCCACCTTCGTAGACATAAACATTCTCTGGAGGTAGTCCGTATAAAGATCCGAGATCTGCAGCGAGGTGAATGCTGTCTTCACAATCTCCACCGTTGCAGTAGACGATGATAAAGAAAGCCATTTCAAGTTGGGGCCTGAGGTCATCAACTAGACTTTCTGATTCATAATGGTAGAGCCATAGCGCACCCGGGATGTGCCCATCTTCATACTGATCTCTGACGCGAGCATCTACGAAAGCGACGATCGATTCCCCGGTACTGCTCAATTCATCTTCTGCGGTCAAAAAGTGATCTCTGACATCTTCAAAGGTGAGCCTTTGGATTCCATCATCGGGAGGGCTTTGATCTTGAATCACATTGGTAGCGGGATCGCCCTGATCATTCTCGCCAGTACTCACTATTCCAACTTCACCATTGGCCTGGCTCACCTCCGGATTGACGGGAGCTGCAAGGGTGGGGAAATAGTTCCTCGACAAATCGATGGAATTTTTTGGACGCAGAGCATTAGTGGCCAACCCGAGGATTGTCGAGAGAAGAACCAACTTGAGTACCCCCTTAAAAAGAGAGCATGAGCATGAGCCTTTGGAATCGGCATTGCCGTCGGAACTTGTGGAGTTTGCTTCGATATCGCCTGAATTCATGGCTGATCCTATCTCCGAAGAAACTAATCGAAGGTCACGAGTGATCTACAAGCAGGAGTATCTGAGTTCACTGTCGTTGCTGAGCTCGCTGTCATTGCTGAGCTCGCTGGCACTGTTCTGTCGTGAACCATCACAATTGTAGTGGGAGTGTATCACCCGAGCTTCTGTTTTCGGAAGAAGAGACCGACAAACCTGCCCAAATCTTAAGGGCAGGGCTCTCCCTGACTCAAAAAAAATGCTCGCTACACGGAGAGGTGTGGCGAGCATTCTTCATCTGTTTTTTAGCTGGATCAGGCGAGTTCGGTGGATCTCATCGACCAACGACCAGTAGCGTCCTGTGCAAACTCTTCATGGCGACGCAGGTGCTGGAAAACCGCCAAATACAAGTTTTTGGTCGCTTCTTCTGGGTGCCTTCTGGCGATTTCATCCCTGACCTCTGCAGGTGTCAGTGGCACGTCCGCAGCTCCGAGAATCTCTTCAACCTGAGATCTGATCCAACCACGGGGCCTACGACCTGAAGGTGTCAAGCGGCGCATAGACCCGCTGGTACTGGCCAAATACCCCTGAACTTCCGGATATTGACTCAGAAATTCACGGATTTGATCCTCAACCCGGTCCAACTCATCTTTGAGACGTTGGCGTTTGGTTTCGAGGCGATTGAGCTTGCCGCTGTTTTCTTTCAGGGCGACCAGCTGCTTGAGAGCCTCGACGTCCAATCTTCCAAGACTATCCATTTCAATCTCCATACTCACGGTCTCTACCTCTTCCCTCCATTGTCATTCATGCTTTGCGGGCAGAACTGTTGGAAACAAACCTCCCTATAAAAGTGGCGGTATGTACTCCTCGATGATCTTTGGGGGCCTCAAACTCCCCAGGACGCAAATCTGCGCCACAACCCTTCACACAAATAACCGGACCGTAACTGAATAAAAGTTTTCAAAAATTTAGTCGTCATCCTTCTCAACCGAAAAACTGTTGCCGAGTTAGACCTAATTGACCCTCTTTTGACCTCAAATAATCAAGAATCAAAAAATTGACTCTCAGCCAGACTAAGTATTAGACTGCCAAGTCAACAGTTTTAGTCATAAACCCAACTTTTCGATCGAATCGTGACATTAGTCATATGTGTCCTATACTTTCACAATATTAATGGATTTACAAGGGGGAATTTTGAACATTTCTTTAATGACAAAAAAAAGATTGATTATCGCGACACTTGGAGCAGTTCTGGGCATGCTTCCAGCTTGTCAAACCCTCCCAGGGGACCTCTCTGAGGCTTCTGGAGACGAAATCGTCGTTGCCGGAGATCGTTTCCACACGACGGTTCCAGTGGTTCTATGGACCGATAAGGGAGGGTATGACGCCTATCGTGGACACAGACATGATCAAGCAGACATTGGACCGCCCCGGGATCGTCCAGATCGTTTGTTACGCTTTGGAAGCTTACGCAGAAATGGCCCCACGGGCTGGGCTGAGAAGGTTCAATCAGAAGGTACTTCCATCGAGAATTTGACCGAGGTGATCGATACTGTCGTGATTCACTACGACGCCTGTGGATCGGCGAGTCGCTGTTTCCATGTCCTCCATGATCTTCGTGGTTTGTCATGCCACTTTCTCCTCGATGTAGATGGCACAATTTACCAAACATTGGATGTCAAAGAGCGAGCATGGCACGCAGGAACTGCCAACGATCGCTCCATCGGCATCGAAATCGCCCACTTTGGCGCTTTCCCAAAAGCAGAAGAGGCCGATCGGCATTACGAGCAAAGCCCTCTCGGAGTTCGACTCAAGGCTTCCTCCCTTGAGGGAACCTCAGCAGAGGGTGCCTACCCCTATCCCTCCCGCCAGGATTTGTTCACCGGAGTAATTCATCAGCAAAATCTGTATCAGCGCGATTTCACGGAAGCCCAATATGTGGCTCTCGAAAAACTGCTGATCACTCTTTGCAAGGCTCTACCCAGTATTCGACCGGTCGTTCCGCGATCCGGGTCAGGGGAGATCGCCTCGGAATTGAGGGATGAAACTCCCGGGCAACCGGTGGCGGGAATCGTCGGTCATTGGCATGTGGGTTCCCACAAGGTGGATCCGGGACCTGCTTTCGATTGGGATCGCATCGAAGCGGCGTTGCAAGAAGCTGATTTGACCGAATTGAATCTCGACTGATCAGCGAGCAGATCGCTGTCGCAACGATTCAAAAAGAACGATCGCGGTCGCCATCGCCACATTCAATGAATCCGCACTTCCTGCCATGGGAATCGATACCTGCAAATCTGTCTGGGACAGCCAGCGCTCATCCAGACCGTACTGCTCACTGCCCATGACGATAGCTATCGAACCGGAGAGATCCGTTTCCGTATAGACTTTTTCTGCATCGGGTGAAGTTGCTACCAGTTGCACTTCTTTTTTCCTGAACCACTCAATGCCTTCCTCGCTGGAGCACTCCACTACCGGAACCGTAAAGAGCGTTCCCACACTGGCACGCACCACATTCGGATTGAAAAGATCGGTGCAGCGATCGACAACCATCAACCCTGTGACTGCAGCAGCATCTGCCGTTCTCAACAAGGTTCCGAGATTCCCCGGCTTCTCAATCGATTGAGCGACGATGAAGATTTGCGGCTGATCAGAAGCGTTTTCTGACGAAAGTGAATCCCAGCGACTCAACCCCCAATCAGGCTTGGGCGCCCGAGCAATCAAGCCATCGGGGCGATCACGGTAGGAGACCTTTTGAAAAACCTCCCTGCTGACGTGCCAGATCACTGCCCCGCAACGCTCTTTCGCGGTTTCGAGCAGCTCTGTCTCACTGCTTCCGAGATACAGTTCAGGACAAGTAAAAATCTCCTCAAGGGGCAGTCGGGCTTCTACCGCCCGGGAAATTTCACGAAATCCCTCGATCACGAATTGACCGTCGCGATCCCGGTCCCTGCGATCCCGCAGGCGAACCAGTGTCTTGATTCGTGGGTTTTGCAAACTGGTCAGGATCTCTTCAGGATTCACTCTGGCTCTCCCTCGAATCGGAAGGCAAACCATCCCGATTGAAACTGCGAACCGCTTCGAGTTCTTTACGTTTCAGATCCGGTACCCTACATCCGGAAGCCGGGTATCCCACTGGGAAGAGTAGAAATGGTTTCTCACGAACCGGCCTTTGGAGCAGATCGCGAAGAAACTTCATCGGTGAAGGAGTGTGAGTCAAAGTTGCCAAACCCAAGCGGTGAATCGCGCCGATAAAGAGGCCAGCGGCGATTCCAACCGACTCGGTAACATAGTAGTTCTTTTGCTTTTCACCCGCTGAAGAGACTCCCTGCGTTTCGGCAAAAAGAATCACCAAGTACGGCGCGATTTCTAAATACGGCTTGCTCTCATCTGTTCCGATGGGTCGCAATGCCTCGAGCCAATCTTCAGGCATTCTTCCGCCGTATGAGCGCTCTTCTTCTCTCTCTGCAGCGATACGGATTTCTCGTTTGATTTCAGGATCATCGACGACCACGAAGTGCCATGGTTGTCGATGAGCTCCACTTGGAGCCGTACTCGCTGCGGCAATAGCGCAATCGAGCCACTCGCGAGGAAAAGACTCCGGGGAAAATTCACGAACCGACCTTCTGGAAGCGAGATCCGCCTCCAATTGCTTCGACAACGCTTCCATCTCCTGCGGAGATTTACGCTCGAAAGATAGTGGTACCGGCCGGTACTCCCCTGACATTTCTATCCCTTCAATCACACCGACTATTCTTCGCCCATGCCTCCGCGGCTTTCATTCCATCGAGTGCGGCGGAGAGTATCCCTCCGGCGTACCCCGCACCCTCACCTAGAGGATACAAACCCCGAAGGCCTGAACTCTCGAATGTAACCTCATCTCTGTCGATTCGCACCGGGCTCGACGATCGCGATTCAGGCGCAGTAACCACTGCCTTTTCGTGATCAAACTCCGGTATCCTGCGGATCAGTTCTTGCAGCCCTGATCGCAACGGTTCGAGGACGAAGGCGGGCATAAACTTCGAAAAATCGGTCGCGGCCAAAGGCCTTGGATAACTGCAATCGGGTAAATCATCCGAGATTTTGCCCTCAAGAAAATCGGTCAAACGCAATGCAGGAACAGTAAAATCTCCCCCTGCAGATTCGTATGCGTCCTTTTCAATCTTCTCTTGAAGTGAAACTCCAGCAAGCGGGTCATCGCCTTCGCCAAATTGATGGGGCTCCAGGGTAACGACAAAACCACTGTTCGCCCAAGGACTCCGACGTTGATACCGAGATGCGCCGTTAACACAAAGGAACCCTTCTCGTTCGCTAGAAGGTAAGATCTCCCCACCGGGACACATGCAGAACGAATAAACCTCTCCGCCATCGCCCTTGGCGACAAGGCTATAATCAGCAGGTGGCAACTGTGGGTGCCCAACCGCATCGCCGTATTGGATGGCATCGATCACCGCTTGTGGATGCTCAATTCGAACTCCCAACTGAAAAGGCTTGCGAGTCATTGGTACCCGATGTTTAGCAAGGCAACGGTAAACATCCCTAGCGCTATGTCCACTTGCGAGGAAAACCGTCTCTGCCCCCCAATTAGAAAGGCTGCCGTCTTTTTCAATCTTTAGCCCACTCAGCTTCGAATCAGCAGCTTCGTCACAAATCAGATCTACAAACTTGTGATCAAAATAAAACTCTGCGCCTTTTTCGATGAGTGCATTACGCATTCGCTTCACGACGCTGGGAAGCAAATTGGAACCCACATGGGGCCGACCATCGGTGAGAATTTCACGTGGCGCACCATGCTCTACTAAAACCTCAAGCACTTCACTGACCCGCGGATCTTGCACCCGCGTATACAACTTTCCATCAGAGTAAGCACCTGCCCCTCCCTCGCCGTACAAAAGATTGCACTCGGGTTCAAAGTCCTCGCCACGAATAAATCGATTCCAGCGGCGAGATCTCTCCACGACTTCAGGGCCTCGTTCAATGATCTTTGGTTTGGCTCCCGATTGAATCAGCCTCAATGCACAGAAGAGGCCTGCAGGCCCGGTACCAATAACGATCGGCCTTTCGGAACCGGAGTACTTTGGGATTGCTACGGGTTCTGGCTCCCATGGCCGCGCGCTGCCCTTTTTCAACAAATGCTCGGCGACAGAAGATTCTGTTTCGATGATGACGGAATGAATCCAGCGAGGAGGACGGCCTCGACGACAATCGAGAGACTTCTTTCGGACTTCAAGGTTTTGGATTCTTTGACGCCCGACCTTGAGTATCCGTGCGGCTACCCGAAGCAGGTCATTTTCATTCTCTCCCAAGCGGAGTGAGATATTGTGAACCAGCAACTGACGAGTAGACATCGTGCTCTTCCTTTGAACTGATCAGCGCTCCTGGGCCGATCGATCATTTCGCTGAAGGCTTTTGCGAAGAGTTGACCCACAAGATCCAATTGCTGCGCCTTCTTCATCGAGAAGATATCGGATGAGCATGAAAGGAATCACTCGATAATCCCATTCGCTCCCAAACAGGGACTCGTTGAGCTGATCCCTTCTCTCAATGCTTCTTTTGCCCTCGCGGCTGATCTTGTCTTCGACAGTTTCATAAGCGAGACACTCAATTGGCTTTGCAACCTTATGCACCATGCACTGACCATCTTCGAGCAAAGGGCAATCAAATGCCTGAGGTCGACGATTGTCTCGCAAGAAATGAATCGCTTGCCCCAAACGTTCGAGGACTTCATCTGCTTTACCGTTTAAATGAGGCTTTTCATGAAAAGCGCGGGCAATGTCGATCGCTTCCAATTCAGAGATTCGCATCTTATTAACGGGTCGCTCACAGCAATGAGCAGGGCGAGTCTCATTACGCTTGGGATCATCCCGGTTCTCAAGGAAAAGAGGTCCCCTAGAGCGATCGAGGGATATGAGCGCTTCTTCTAAAGCTTCATCGCCTTTGGATTGACGTTTTCCACGCTTCTTCTTTGCCATTCGAATCCTCCGCAGGAGAGTGTATCACGAAGTTGAAGTTACAGTTTCCCGTCGAGCAGGGCCCTTGCCTAAGCTGAACATGACCACCGCACTCGCCACCCAAAGCACTAGTGAGAAAACAAAGACAGATCGAGGGTCTCCGGTATAGTCAGCCATCCAGCCACCAATGGGATGTCCGATTAATCCTCTGACTGCTACCAAAGCGACATGAACTGCCATGTACTGCCTTCCTTGGTCAGCGCTTGCGAATGAAACTGGCCCCACATTCCATGCCAGAATCACCCCCGCCATCGAACAGCCGAAGACCAATTCTGCAAACAAGAATGAGAGTGGCGAGGAAGAGAATCCCAACAAAATGGCATAAAGAGCCAGCCCTGAATAACTGAACCCTGCCAACCAGCCGGGCCCTATACGATCGAGTTTTCTGCCGAAGTAAGGAGTCAAGATAAACATCGCTACACTCGAAAGACCTTTGGCACCGAGTAGAAATCTCCAATCGAGTGCTAACCACTCTGCATCGACAGTCCACATCGGCTTTGCAGTGATCAAGGCCATAAATGCAGTTCCATAAAGGATGAAACCGATCTCATAGATAAAGAAGCGACGATCTTGAACCAAGATTCTCCATAAGGCGCGAGCATTGTGGATATCGGGAGCAGCGGGAGCAGCGGTCTCCCTGTCTCTGAGTGGTACTTTTGAAAAGATCAAACAAGATATCCAGCCGGCGAGACCAGCGATGGCGTAAAGAATCGGAAAAGCTTCATTCTGATAGTGCATCCAGAAGCCAGCGATCACACTGCCAGCACCCGAAATTAATGCACCCCAGCGCTGAACTTTTCCAAATAGGTAACCGCGATTCTCATCTCGATAGTTACTGCGGATGACACCGTTCATCGCAGAAGTAATCGGCACCGATGCCAACGCCTGGATCGTCACCAACACCAGGAACAACCAGGGAACCAGCTCCCTTCCCTGATCGGTCTGCGCCCAGTCGGCGATCAGCGGAACTAAGAGCAAAAGTGTCAACGTCAACGGTAATCGACCGACCGTCGCCGCTCTTCTCAGTAATCTGCGGGGGCCTGTCCTAGAGATCCAACCACCAAAGAAAAGCACAGCTCCCTGAGCGACTGCTGGAGCCATGACGATGAGGGTCAATAGCAGGTTATCGACCCCCAAAGCTTTACGAGCGATTTCTGGAGCAGACCAGAGCAGCCCGCTAAAGACACCTTCAAACATCACTGCCCGTAGATGAAAGTTATAAGTACTCTTTTCAATCTCCGGCATCGGGGCTCCTTGGGCGGTGGACTCTATAAGCTCATCGTGCCCCAGTGAACAGGGGTGAACCAACGAAAACGGGCGAACTGGTCAATTTGATCCTTCGATTTGGGCGATCTGTTCGCAACGAAGAGGTGGCCCCTCTTCGCTTTCGAAGCCAGACTGCTACATAGGACATCGAGAGAGGAGCGATCGCCATGACATGGATCTTGGCCGCCATCGGCGGAGCCATCGGTGCAACGATTCGCTATGGAGCCTATATCTGGCTCGATGGTCGCCTCTCCAAAGCGACAGACCACTGGATCCATCAAATGCCCGGTGTCGCAGGCACTTGGCTCGTCAACGTCAGTGGTTGTTTATTGATCGGAATCGTTGCAACTTCACTTGGAGAGCGAGCCTTTGAGGATGAAAAGACACGCACCTTTCTCATCGTCGGTCTATTCGGAGGCTTCACAACAATGAGCGCCCTCGGTTTGGAGGGCTGGAATCTCTTCAGAGATGGGCAGTTGATCAAGGGGATGTCTCTGGCACTGATTCAGACGTTGGTGTGTGTCCTGATGGTGGGCTTGGGAGCGACCCTCGGCAAACTCATCAAGTTTTCATGATCACGAATTACGTAACACTAGATCAGGGTTCATCCACATCGAGCTGAACTTCGTGGTCAACACCTTCGACAGTTACAACGTCTCCCGATCTCAATACCTTACCCCGCCGAGTCTCTACCTCTCCATTCACAGAGATCTCACCTTCTTGAATGCGAATCTTCGCTTCCCCACCGGTGGCACAAAGCCCCATCCATTTGAGGAACTGGGCGAGCCGAATCGTTGCTTCTTCCATCTCTTGATACTCCTCAATCTGTTTGGGGTGGCCCGAAGGCGCTGAAGCCTTCAAGAAGTGCATCCATCAATAGTGCATCACAGGGGTGAACCGCTTCCAAAGCGTCGAGATCCCAAACTGCCACCACATCCCCATCTTGATTCAACAACGGACGAACGATGGAAGAGACCGTGGCCAAGCCACTTTCTCCGTCGCAGTAAACGTAACCGGGCCAACTCCGAACATCTGCAGCGACAAGGATGCGGCCATGACGAACGGCATCGAAGCACATTCCACTGCGTTCACCGGGGGTCTCTTCCAATGTGGCGCACACCGGCGGCCCCGCCGCTGCACCCAATTGAAGTCGGCGGTGAGGTGTTTTCCCGTGCAAATGGTAGATACCGTTCCAAGCCCAACCAAAGGACTGCATCTCTTGGCGGATCAATTCTGGCAACCCACTCCACGCTTCCGGTTGATCCATGATTTCTGCGCACCCACTGATCAATCGAAGATAGGCGGCGCGCCGGTCTTGATCTAAATCTCCTGGGAGTTGATCGACTAATTCGAAAAGCGTTTTCTCAAACTGCAAGGCTGCTAAGTAATGCTGAATTCGCTGGCGGATCGCTTCCCTTGCGATGCGAAAAATTTGCATTCCCTCTTCACTGTCATCCTCGAAGCTGACGTGATCGGCGGGATCTGGAAAAGGCCAATGAAGAGTCTTTTTAGCCCCTGAAAAAACTGGGCACTCCTCGGCAGCTGAAGAACACACCGTAATCGCAAGGTCAAAAGTCTGGTCTTCAAACTCATGAATGCTTTGGCTCTTTAAATCCGCCGTTGGAATCTCTTCCTCTTCCAAAACTCGGATTGCCATCGGATGTGGTCGGCCAGTCGGTCGGGTGCCAGCAGAGAAACACGCCCAGTGGCCTCCAGATTCTTCGCGCCAAAGAGCTTCAGCGAGGAGGGAACGACAGGAGTTCCCTGTGCAGAGGATGATCACCCGGGGATCTTTTTGCAGGTTCATAACTCTAAACTTCCAGTAGTAGGACCGAGAATCAGGATAGCAGTGAATCTCAAAAGGGGTACCCTGCCTTCTTAGGGAGGTTCCATGAAACGACTCCGATTTTCAAAGATTTTGCTGCTATGGCTGCTGCTGCTTGCCAGCCCTGTCCTCGGAAGCCAGGACTCCCCACCCAACATCATCTATATTCTTGCCGATGATCTCGGCTACCGGGAGCTAGGCAGTTATGGGCAGGAGAAGATTAAAACTCCGCGGCTCGATGCCCTCGCAGAGCAGGGAATGCGTTTCACCCAGCATTACTCCGGTGCCCCGGTATGTGCTTCCTCCCGCTGTGTGCTGATGACCGGTCTTCACTGTGGACATTCGTTGGTTCGTAACAATTGGGAAAATGGTGGCTGGGGGGAGTTCGAGCCGGAAGGGCAATATCCCCTTCCTCTAGGAACTCGAACGATCGCCAATATCCTCAAAGAAAAAGGTTACCTCACCGGTGTCTTTGGTAAGTGGGGATTGGGTGGCCCGGGAACCACCGGTGCACCGGAGTTTCAAGGGTTTGACCACTCATGCACGGTGATCTGCCAACGCAAAGCTCACAACTTCTACCCTAATCACCTATGGAAGAATGGTGAGAAATACGTCCTCGAAGGCAACGGCTGGTTCAAGGCGCATCAAAAAATCAAAGAACCTCTTGCCACGGAGCAAGAATATTACGACCGCTATCTCCGTGAGAAATACATGGCCGATGTCTTTCTTGAAGAAGCTCTCGGCTTCATAGAAGAAGCCCATACAGAGCAGAAGCCCTTCTTTCTCTATTACCCCAGCCCGATTCCCCATGTGGCTTTGCAAGTTCCCGTCGAAGATTTAGATGCCTATCCACGGGAGTGGGATACGGAACCTTATCTCGGCGGCAGTTATTTGCCGCATCCTCGACCTCGCGCTGCCTATGCTGCGATGATCACCCACCTCGACAAAGAGGTCGGTGCACTGCTCGATCAGCTCGACAAACTGGGATTGGCAGAGAATACCATCGTCATGTTCAGCAGCGACAACGGCACCACTTGGGCTGGTGGTGTCGATCACGAATTCTTTGAAAGCACTGGAGAGCTCAGTGGCCTCAAAGGCAGTGTTCTCGAAGGGGGTTTGAAAGTCCCATTCGTGGTTCACTGGCCTGGAAAAACGAAAGCTGGCTCGATTAGTGCGTTTCCAAGTTACTTTCCCGATATCTATCCTACGATTCTCGATCTAGCCGGAGTCGCTGAAGATCGACCCCACGATGGGCATAGCTTGGTACCGATTTTCAACGGTAAAGAGATGACAAGAACCAAGCCCCTCTATTGGGAACATGGCGATCAACAAGCATTGCGATCGGGTGACTGGAAACTGGTTCGTCGGAGACTCGGTAAGAAAAATCCGGCGACCAAGCTTTTCAATTTGAAAGACGATCCGGGAGAGAAAAAAGATCTGGCGAAATCGGAACCGGAACGCCTACAACAGCTCCTAGAGCTCAGTCGCAAAAGCCGGTTTCCATCGACGATCTTTCCCAATCCCGGCCTCGATAACGATCGTTGAAACCCGATGGCTGAGATCCCATTCTTCGCATCCCGAAATGGTTGGAAGAAAGCGGTCGATGCCCTATTAGATCATGAACCGGGTTTTGAAACGGTGGTCAAAGCCCATCGAGGTCAGCAACTATTGATCCACCGGGCCAGATCGGTTTATGAGTACCTACTGCGAGCCATCATCTACCAGCAGATCACCGGTTCAGCAGCACACACGATCCACAGTAACTTCTTGAATCTCTTTCCATTGCGCCGCCCAAACCCTGATCTTTTGCTGAGAATGTCACAACAAAAATTGCGCTCTGCAGGATTATCGAGACCCAAACTACGAGCGATCCGCGATCTTGCCCGTTACCAAAAGGAAGGTCACTTGCCAGGATTTGCGAAGCTTGCGAACTGGGAGGAAGAAGAAATCATCGATCAGTTGACAGAAATTCACGGCATCGGTCGGTGGACAGTACAGATGCTACTGATCTTTCAACTCGCAAGACCGGACGTGCTTCCTTCCAATGATCTTGGCGTTCGCAAGGGGGCGACGATCATCCTCAATAAACGCAAAGAATTGACGGTTCCTGAACTGGAAAAGCGCGCGCAACGCTGGGCCCCCTATCGCTCCATTGCAAGCTGGTACTGCTGGCGTGCTACCGAATTGTAATCACGAGAGCTATTCACTCTTCACATCACCGGCCAACTGATGAACCGTGAAGTGAACAAAGGAAGATTTGCCTCCGATATCGCCAAAGCTCAATGACCAATCTAAATGCATCTGCATCGCTGGTTGTATATCTTCTACTGTCAGATGCACCCGGCGCAGATCTGCGGAGAGATTCGCTTGGGATATCTGCAAGTTTGAGACACCTTCAGTTCCATCCTCTAGTGTTAATCGCGGCGAACCGTAATTACTGCTGTATCGATAGTTCCACCCTTGCAACTTGAATGCTCCAGCGAGCTCTTCTACAGGTGTCGTGATGGCTTCGCTAAACTCGATAAGCAGCCCTGAATCTACTGCTCGGATACTCAAAGGAATCGTTAGAGGAGCTGCAGTCTTTCGAACACGATAAAACCCGCCGGGTTCCGTTTTATCTGAGGACCAACCGAAAAGGCCACACAGATACAAACTTCCATCGGGATGAAATCTTCCACGCATCGCACCGGTCGGAATCTCGATGGGAAGCGGCACGAAGGCGCCCTGATGCTTTCCGTCAACTTCATCTTCAAGAATCAAATAAACCTCGCCGGTTCCATAGGAAAGACCCAGCAATTTGCCTGAAAGCTCTGCCCATTCATTTTCTGGAATTCGGAGTTGAGCGGAGGGTGAGCGATCTACCGTTGGGTGGATCCACAACAACGGAGGATCATGGGCACTGCCCACCTCTCTCGCCCCGGAAAGCATGCTTCCACTCCAGTGATTCCCCTGGAATGAACCGCGGGTGATGCGATTGATCCGATTCGCCGGCATCCAGTGCCCCTCCTGATCCGATCCCCAAAAGAGTTCATCGGAGTCAACAGCCAGACCATTGGGGGCCCGGAATCCCGTAGCGATGACCCGTGAAGTGCTACCATCCGCCTCCACTTCGATGAGGGTTCCATGCTGGGGGTGCAGTGGAAGCTTGGCGTGGCGCGCCGCTTTCAGGTAATAGAGCTTACCCTGCGGCCCCTCCTGCAATCCCACGGCCGGCTCATGGAAATGGGGTGAGTTCATCGGGTCCACATTGAAGCCGCGGTAAAGGTCCGTCTCTCCGTCGCCATCGATGTCGACCAGTTCCGTGATCTGGTCCCTACCCATCACCAGAACCTGTTCTCCATCTCCCAGATCACGGGTCAACAGCCCCAGAGGCTGGCTGAGCCCGCTGGCGATGCGCTGCCATTGGAGTTCTTGCAGATCTTCATCGAGTCCATCCACCCTCCAGACATCCCCACTCCACGTGGAAATGACCGCACTCTGACCACCGTCGAGAAAATCAAAATCCCCGAAACGCATCCAAGAGTTCCAAGGGTTCTCTTCAGGCCAGCTGATCCTGTCGATCTCAAAAGGATCGGCGGGCTGCCCTGAATCCTTGGGTGACAGTCTTCCGAGAAACTCCTGAATCTGTGACAGCGGGCCATTCCACCGGTGAATCACCACTCGACGCTCCTGGGGATCTGCGGTCAGGACGACCCCTGCTCTTTCATCATCCGCTTCCCAAATGGCATTTTCGATCTCCCCGGTGATCGCCAGCGCCTCGATCAGCGGTTCACCTCCTTCGGAAGCAACCGCTCGAAGCTGCTCTTCATCAAGGACCCCTCGGTGCAATCGAAGGCCATCCATGTATCCACTGAACCAGGGCTCTGCAGGAAAATCCTCAGCGGCAAATCCAATGGTCGTGACGGTATCCTTAGTTTCGTTTTCCGGTTCAAGAATGGCACCGGTCTCACGAACACCATCCACAAAAAGTTCGACACGGAAATTTTCAGCATCCCATGAAAAGCCCACATGGTGCCAGCGACCATCTGCGAGGAAACGGTCCCCCTCGATGACTCCCACCCAGCCCACATCAAAACAAAGACGACCATCGCGAATGAAAAAAGTTTTACCACCCGGAATCCACGGGCCTTCTTCATGAGTCTGTGAAAAGATGGATCCGTCCTTGGTCGTACAAATCCAAGCCGAAAAGGTGAAATCATTATCAAAGAGCGCATCTCCCGGAGATCGCAACCAACGGGCCTTGCCCTTGCCATCAAAATCGAGGGCCCGCCCCTGGACTCCGCGACGCCAGGTCACACCGTCGAGAAGCAGATCTTTTTCCCCATCGACCACACTCTGCATCTTTTCTCCGGAACTTTCATCGCAGTTCCAGCCTGCCAAGGGTGCCGGTGGTAAAGTTTCCTCGACGATCAGAACCGTTTTTTCCAGAGGGGCGGGAAACTTCAGTTCCTCCCCCTTCAAATCGAGAAGCTGTACCCTTCTCTTCTCACCCAGCTCGAGATTCCGGTCTGCGGGTAGAGAGCCCGTGAATCGCTGCCTCTCCTGCAGCACCCCGGTCTCATCAATCCTGAATCCGATCTTCCCCGCTAATTCCAGCTTCTCGCCATAGAGGGTCGGAAAAGATCCTGTTCCCCAGGTTTCGCCTAAAGGTGAAGGATTGATCAGGTAGGTTCTACGTCGCAGCAACTCGAACTGGCGAGTGGGCGGCTCTTCTTCAAAACGGGAAAGATAAAGGTGGCAGTAAACATCCTCCGTTGTGGGAGGAACCTGCAGAATCAGTCGCTGGCCCTCGATGACCATTCGCCACTTCTGCTGATTTTCAAATCCGAGAAGAAAACCGGAGCCATCCGAAAACCGCAGCGTCCAGACTCCCCGACTGGCCCTGTCCGCTTCGAGTGAAGCTCCCTCCTCCAATTCCATCAGCGAGAACTGAAGCCCCCTGGAGTTTTTTCGCAGGTGGATGGAGCGCTTCCAGAAGCCGACTTCTGACTCTTCAAGATAAGCCATCCGTTCAAAAACACTTGCTTCACCCAAAGAGTAATGAAGAAGAACCCCCTGACGATCCCGCTGAAGGCCCTGCCAACGCCCCTTCCCTGGTGGTAGCGGACCATAAGGAACTTCTCTCGGATCTTCCCATTGATCTTTCAGCAGAGTCACTCCTGGGCCAGCAGGATTCTGCCAATCCGGTTCGCCGGCAATCTCCGGCCAGGTGCCATGAGGGCCGTCGTAAACGATGCCCCGAAGTTCGACAAAGTCACCCTCCCAAGCCGCCGCCCAGCGTAGTTCGGCGGTATCAAAGAGTGCAGCATGATCTCCATCTCTCGAGAGAGGGATCGCTATCCCCTTGCAGGCAATGTTGTCCGGAGAAACTTCGATGGCTGCGGAAAGAAAAGGGCCGTAATCCATCTCATCCCAGGGTCCATCCTGAGCTGTAGCAGCATGGGGCAACAGCAGTAGAAAAGCGTTCAGCAGGCTCCATGTCGCAAGGCTTGGTACTGGTTTTCTCATCCCGACTCCCATTCCCTACTCCTCCTTCCCTACTTCCCCGTAAATCTCCAGAGATCGCAATTCAGGTGAAATATCCCAGGATTGTAGATCCTCCTCCCCCTCCGGGCGAGTGAGCGAAAGAGCCGGGAACAGATTCGGCATCGGTGGCCCGAGGTACTCTCCATGGGGTAACTTGGAATCAGGCACAGGAGAGGAATCCCAATGGATCACCGCATCGAGAAAGACACCATGGGCGACATCGAAGTCCCCGCCGATCGTCTTT
>NHDG01000083.1 GCA_002167285.1 Planctomycetia bacterium TMED53 | reverse complement strand
TCGATAGGATCGGGCCAAGTCGTCACATTCTCCCTCGCACCGACACTGGTTCGCTGAACCGCACGGAAAGGCTGCTCGAATTGTTCCTGGGTCGTGTGGTGGTAGACATCGAAGACTTTAACGACACTTCTGGATACCGCCTCAGAGAAAACCTCCTGAGTCCGCCCCGTGCTGGTGATCTCTGCAAGACTGGTGATCTCATAGATCCCTTTGCTGTCGAAACAGAACTCGGTCGTATGCCCCAATCGAACGTCACTCGCATTGGGTGAACCGGAATCAGCTCCAGCCAACTTCACTAAGCCGCTCTTATCGACAGCACGGTAAGAAGGCTGATTAGGATTCACCTTGTTGATTCGCGTATTCGGGTTTGCGTTCGCAATCAAAATCGAACGCATCATTTCGTAATACCAGGCATTGTTTCCATCTGCAGGAAGGTTGAATTGACGGCGCAAACCGCGCTCACCATTGGGAACGCCTCTCTGCCACAACACTTGTGACCCCTCAGACCCGATCAACTCACCGTAAAAATTGTTGGCTTGCTGCGACTGCGGATTCACGACGTAAACCGAAGATGGGGGCGGGAAGAGATTCGACGGCAAATTATTGACGAAATCTTCAAAGCCCACGTCATTCGATCCAGGGGGTGAAGTCCAGGTCCTGAACGGCCCTCGATCTCGACGTTGAGAGATGATGGAACGCGCGATGTTTCTCGCCTGCTCTGCACTTAAGGGCTGACTGTAAACCCATACGGGAGTCTGCTGTATCGAGAGTTCCTCTTTCACCGGCGCAAGAGTTCCACCACCCAAATCGATGGATCCAGCATTTCCGGCCTCCAACGATTGCTTACTAATACGCATGAATGGAAATGCCCTGCGGCCACCCACGCCGGTCAGGATCGCGGCGAGAACCGGTTCTGAAGCAGTATTGATGTTGATGGGAGCACGCGGCTCAGAAGTCAATTGAGCAGCACCAGCCACAGATTGAGCCTGAATATCGCGGACATCATTACGATTGACGCCGGTAGTTCCAATGTTTCTACCACCGCCTTGACCGCCGGAGTCGAATGAATTGACGACTTCCCGTGCGGCGCCAGATCTGTAAGTGTAAGGATTCACGTATGCATGAGCAGTGACGAAGTCACTGATCAATGCCAAGTTCTCACGGCCGATCAGCGCAGCCAGTTCTGACTTCGAAGAGAAACGGCGATCGGGAAGTCGATTTCTAAACTGAATGATCTCCTCACCGTCGATTTGACGACCGGATTGGTTGGGGCCAGTCCACAACGGATTGACTCCGTAACGATCATTCGTCTCCAATGCCCGGCCCAAATTCGTCAAGATCTGAGCGAGCGTATCCTGGCGACCATTCAGGTAGATCTGCCCCGAGGTATCGATCAGCTTTGTTTTAAACTGATCCTTACCCGCTGGAGAATTATTGATACCCGGGTAAGAAGGATTCGACAAATTCGAAGCCAAGGAGGACTCGTCCCCTTCACTCTCCTTGAGAGATAAGAGCCCACCCTCCCTGCTGAAACCGTTGCCGCCGATCAATCCATAGATCCAGGGGGCATTGGTTCGATTCATCAGGCGCGGCATGTCCCAGAAAGGACGACTTCTCAACATCGAAATCACTGCAGATTCAGCAGATTTAGATAGCAGCTGAGCGCGGCTCTTGTCGCGGAAGTTCTCCGTGGCCTTCAACTCCAGACGCATCAAAGCGACAAAGGTCACCGCGATGATCGAGAGCAGCGTCAACACCGCCAAAGCGATGAGCAACATCGAGCCTGCTTGGGATCGGTACGACCCAGCCTGTCGAGCGAGCGCCCCAGCTTCGTCGCCGAACACTTCTCGGCCTTCTCTATTGAATGAACTGTTTTGGATCATCGTCCAACTCCTGTTTATCTGCAGCTCAAAATCTTTACCCGATCACAACCACGGGCACAGCCTTTACGGCAAAGAGGACGTCAATCAGGCCTCTACCGGTTCCGACTCTGTGATTTCTTGCCCTGGCGCTGCCATTTCAGGGAACAATCTCTTACGTAATTCAGTATCCAGCTGAAGAGCAAGCTCAGGATGATCCCTGAGGAACTGAACTGCACGTTCACGCCCTTGACCTATTCGCTCTTCTCCCAGCGAGTACCAAGTCCCGGATCTCCTCACCAATTCGTGCTCCACCCCGAGATCGAGGAGGTCGCCGTGATATGAGATTCCGATATTAAAAATGATGTCAAATTCTGCTTTTCTGAAGGGTGGGGCCATCTTGTTTTTGACGACCTTCGCTACTGTGCGATTACCGCCCACTTCACCATCCGACTTGATGGCTCCGATGCGACGGATATCAATCCGAACCGAAGAGTAAAATTTGAGAGCCCGTCCCCCACTGGTGGTCTCAGGACTTCCAAACATGACACCGATCTTCTCACGAATCTGGTTGATAAAGACAACCGTCGTACGCGAGCGGTGGATCACACCTGTCAACTTCCTCAAAGCCTGACTCATCAGTCGAGCTTGCAAGCCAACATGAGAATCCCCCATATTGCCTTCCAATTCGGCACGCGGCACCAATGCTGCGACCGAATCGATGACGACGATATCAACCGCTCCTGAAGACACGAGCATCTCAGCGATTTCCAGGGCTTGTTCACCACTGTCCGGCTGTGAAACGAGCAGGTTCTCCAGATCGACGCCCAGCTTCTCTGCATAAGTGGGATCCAAAGCGTGCTCAGCATCGATAAAGGCCGCAACTCCACCATTCTTTTGTGCGTTAGCGATGGCATGCAGTGTCAAAGTCGTCTTACCCGAAGATTCCGGCCCATATACTTCGACCACTCGAGCACGGGGTAACCCACCGATTCCCAATGCCTTGTCGAGCGACAGCGACCCCGTGGGTATGACATCGACCTGGCGTGATTGCTGATCACCCAGCTTCATGATGGCACCCTGGCCACATTTCTTATGAATTTGCTGGAGTGCAAAATCCAGCGCTTGCTTCTTTTGCCCTTCGAGTCCTTCGATGGTCGGGGTATTCGCTTCCCCTCCACGCTTCCCCTTACTTGAGGCCGCTCTCCCCTTGCGTGCTTCTGCCATATTCTTCCTCTTCTCTCACAATTTCGAGGGCCGCCCTAGCAGCCTCTCACACATGGAGCAGGACCGAGTGATCCCGCCGATAAATACTCATATCTCTAAGAAATCTTTTCAGTTCACATCGAAATCGATTGGAGTTTGTGATTTTGAACCACCACTCCCAGTCAAAGATCAATTGCTCTGATTCTCCTGCAACTCTCTTTGCCAACGTTCCAAAGCGGCCTCCATGGCAGGAGGTCGGTCGAGCAGCCTTCTGCCCGATCGCAACGATTCCTCCTCAGCGCCTGGAACCTCCATCAACTGCTGGCGAATCCATTGCTCCCGCTCTGCAGGCGTGAGGCGCTTTCCACTCCACGGGGTATTCCTGGCGTGAAACAGCTCTTCTGCCGTTAAATCTCCTGCTGAATTCTGAATCCAATTCAACTGGGCTCGAGCATGATCGACAGGGGTCCAAATCCCCTGGGAACCCAGCGAAGCCGGCGAAGAGTTCGCGCAACCCGTCAAACTACCGACAAGGAACATGCCGAAAAGCAAAACCGAAACGAGCTGGACAAAGACACTCAAACAGGGCCCCTTCTCACAGGACCCCTTCTCACAGAGCCGCCTCTTCTTCCACTGCTCGAAAAAAACGGTCCTCGGATTCACCTTGATCCTTTACTGCAATCCCCAGCTTTTAGAAGCCTCCCCCGTATCCCTGCCACCTGAAGTACTCCGATCTGGAGAATTTAGTACAGGTCGATATTCACCCAGCTAATCGAAGACACAAAAGTCCTCAAAAAAGGATGAATCGTCGGAATATCTGCCGGAGACGCGGCCCCCGACTCTTGAGAGAAAAACTCCGAGAAAACAATCCCCCCTCAGCTCTTTGGGAAAACGAGAGGGTCAGCCGGGAAAGGCTCTTAGCCCCCCCGCTCAAGGATCTATATTGCACTGCGGATGGGCCGCTGTCAAAGCGCCGAATTCGCCCATTTCTGGTCAAATTTGCGAATAAATCGGGAATTAGACCGATTCCTCATCGGCGTGAGCGATAGACCGCCGACAAGTCGAGAATGCCACTTCAAAATATATACGAGACTCAGAGATCAAAATCTGGGAGGACGAAGGTCTACTCCAGGGATCCAAGCACGAGAAATCTCGACAACCGCCTGCATCACCTGCTCTTCAATCGACTCCAAAGTTCTCAATCCGGTTTCCGTTTCGAGACCGATGGCTGCCTCGATCTGCTCCGATAACTGCCCGGCCATATCAAAGAGCTGAATGATGGACTGCAACGCTTCCGCTCGATTCAAGCGGGCGGGAATCGAATGGATGAGCGACTCTAAGTCACCAGCGGTAACACGCTCTTCTATCGCTTGAACTGCCAAGCCTGGACGATGGATCGCAACCAACAATCCCCTCATCGGTAACCCTGATCGATTTTGCAGAGAAAAGGGGGTTCCGGCAGGAACGACAACGACATGACCGGGGAAAAGATCGAGAACCCCGTCTTGGCGTTGAACCTCTCCTCTTCCTTCGAGAGCGATCAACAACTCCTCACGAGAGTCATGTTGATGAGTCGGAGTCTCTTCTCCGTGCTGGAGAGCAACTTCCCACAATTCCATCACCCTGCTTGGGTTCAACGACTCTTCCGTCGCATCCTTCAGACTCCAAGGCTTGATCCTCATTGGACGTACTCCCTCCGATACAACATTCCTGCTGAAGAAGTTTCGGATGGAGAGGTAGGAATTGTCCAATTTAACGGCACTCAAGGCCGCAATAGCACCTTCATCACGCCCTTTTCTGAAGCTTTCGAAAATGCTTCCATCGCTTCGGAAAGGCCGAATTCGGCGTCGATGAGATCCCTGGGATCGATGGCTCCACTGGCAAGAGAGGCGATCGCTGGCTCAAAGGGGCCACAGCGAGAACCGATGATTCGAATCTCATCGACCACACACGCTGAAGCATCGCAACTCAAGGACCCTGAGTAAGTGCTCTTCAAGACCAAAGTTCCCTGAGGCCGCAAAGCCTTTCTCGCGACGTCAAAACCCCCTGAATTTCCGGCGCAATCGACAGCGAAATCGAAGGTCCCACAGGACCCCTCTGCCGGAACAACATCTTCGACCTCTCGGGTCGTCTGTATTCCCAATCTTTCCAGTAGCGACAATTTTCGAGAATGTCTTCCCAACACCGTCAATTGCACCCCTTGAAGAGCTAAAACCCGCGCCACTAACTGACCCAATCTGCCGTCTCCGACAACTAACCATCGTTGCTTCGAATTCATCGGCACTTGCTCAACAATTCGAAATGCAGCGGCAAGAGGCTCCACAAAAACCGCAGATTCATCTGGGACATTCTCAGGAACGATGTGGAGATTGCGCTCGGGTAACCAGAACTGGTTGGAAAAACAGCCGTTACGACCCACGATTCCAAGAACGGTTCGGTGAGGACAGTGAAGACCCATCTCCACTTTGCAAAAATCACAGCTTTGGCACGAGGCATTAATTTCACCGACGACCCTTTGACCCTCGTATCGAGAACCCCCACCGATGACCTCTGCCACAAATTCATGACCGAGAACACCGCTAAATGGGTAGTAACCCGCGACGAGCTCAAGATCGGTTCTGCAGATTCCAGCCAACCTGAGCTTTAGCAGCAGTTCGCCTTCACTCAATTCGCAGCTTTCAAAATCGGAAGCTTGAGACAACTCGCCATTCTTCAACATGACAGCTTGCAAAATCTCCCCCTCACCTCTTCCAGAGAGAAAGCTTTTGCCATAGGTCCCCCCAACATGAAAGGGCTCACAACTGAACAGCCTAATAACCGTCAATACAGATCAAATACAAAAACTCCGACCACAAACTTGTTAACTCACTCCCCAAGGGCAGAAAATGTCGTCAAATCGAGAAAGAACGGGACGAACAGGCGCCAAGGTGAAACTTAAGCTGAATAAATTTAATAACTTAAAAATATGCGCTCGGAGCTTCCTGTAAATTGGGGAAATCGTAGCAATCAGCCCACTTGTTTGTTAATGAAACACATAGGGACTACTATTTCACAAGCAGCGCTCGGTATTGTTAACTATACGAACTATCGTGCCGACTATACAAAATGCCGTAGGAGGAAAATTGCGCCCCCGACCCATGAGGAAGATCCTCTCAATTCTCAATAGACCACATTCCCTGGCTGCCATGGCCATATTTTGTTTTCTATTGCCGATCGCTTCTGGAGATCCGCAAGTTGACCCTTCGGGTTTGGTTCCCTTGGTGATTTCGGAAAACGAACTCCCCCCACCTCTGGGAATGAACCACATGAATGATGGAGCCTTTGAAGGACCGAATGGGATTCCCCCGAACCATAATAGCCAGACTCAAAACAATACGGTGACAGAAGGCAGCCTTATTAATGGTCGGATCTTCGACCTGCCCACAGGTGGCCTACCCAGTCCACTCTTCGGAGCGCAAGCCTTTGATCAACCGATGCTTCGATTTGAAGAGTTTGGCTCTGTCGATAATGCTCTCGAATCAGTCAATCCGATGCCGTTTCCAGGAACGACTGAGGCGAATGCCTTATTGGGGAGTGGCCTAGACCAAGACGGCTTACCCCTACCCGTTGCTGAACTGACGGCCCTCGACTGCCCCAATGGCTTTCAAGTCGAAGCCTTTCTCGATCAACTCTTAACCAAAGAAGCGACGAGAATGTGCAATGACTTGGATCAGAATCCCTGGAAGAGTCGAATCGAATCGTATCTCGGTAGAGTCTGTCCAAGTCTACCGATAGAAGGTCGCCCTCCAGGTGAGGGTTGGGCTCATCAACGCTGGTCCGAGTTCCCACCCCAAAAGGTATTTCAATCGATGGTTACCGGCGCACGAACCAACCTGGGATTCCGCGGCTCATGGCAAGACCACGGCTACCAGCACAGCAACGCCCTCGATCTCGATTGTGAATTTGGCCCCGGAGGTCTCTATCACGACACCTATGTTGATCCGAGTGGGCTGAATAGTTTCGCAGGAACCACCTCAGGCCTTGAAGTGAAGTTTCACCCCTTGATGCCAGCTCAATCACCAGAGTCTTTGTGGACATTCGACGGCACCTTCCCACCAAAACTACTTAAAACACGCTATGGAGAACCGATCCTGATGCGCCTTTGGAACGGGCTGCCCATCGACCCTTCTTCAAACCGTGGATTTGGACTCCACACCATATCGATTCATGAACACAACGGACACAACCCGGCAGAAAGCGACGGTTACACAAACGCATTTTTCTTCCCGGGACAGTGCTATGACTATCGCTGGCCGATGATTCTTGCAGGGCATGACACGATTAATACGACGGCCTCTGACCCCAGAGCTGGAATGCCGGATGGCAATGGTGGCATCATCAACATTCGCGGTGACTGGCGAGAAACGATGAGCTCCCATTGGTTCCACGACCACATGCTCGATTTCACAGCACAAAATGTCTACAAAGGGATCGCCGCGATGATGAACTATTACAGTTCACTGGACCGCGGAAACGAAGGTCTCGATGACGGCATCAATCTTCGGTTTCCCAGCGGAACAGCCTTGGACTGGGGAAATCGTGATTACGACATCAATCTCGTCATCGCAGACAAGGCATGGGACCAAGAAGGGCAGTTGTGGTTCAACCCCTTCAACACGGATGGATTTATAGGAGACCACTTACTGACGAACTGGCAATACAAGCCCTACATGAATGTCGCTGCTCGCAAATATCGGTTCCGCATCCTCAACGGATCAGTCGCTCGATATCTCAAGATAGCCCTGGTTGATCAGGTTGGTAATCCAGTTCCATTTCACATGATCGCCAATGATGGCAACATCATGGAGCACTCTGTGGCATTCAACGGCAGCTCCGGTACAGAACTTGGTGTACTTCCGACCCATGCCATCGCTGAGCGTTACGACATCGTTGTCGATTTCTCACAGTTTGCACCTGGACAAAAACTCTACTTCGTCAATCTTATGGAGCATCGTGAGAGCCAGCGTCCTGAAGGGCCGATTCCTCTCTTTGACGTCGTCTCAGGAACCTACCAGGCCACAACGACTGCTACTGGCTATGTTGGCGGAGATCCATGTGTGGGCAGGTTCTTGGAATTCCGGGTCCAGCCCTACGACGGAGTCGATCTCAGCATGAACCCCGCTGAATATGAATTCGGCGGAAAAAAGATGATCCCTCTTCCGCGGCCCACTGGCGAAGAGATTGCCAATGCAACTCACAGAACCTTTCTTTTTGGAAGAAGCAATGGCACAGATAGCGCCCCCTGGACGATTCAAACCGATGGCGGATCAGGTTTCTCTATGGATCCCAGGCGCTTAAGTGCTGCACCCTCTTTAGGGGATCTCGAAATTTGGACGATCGAAAACGACAATAACAATTGGAGCCACCCAGTTCATATCCACTTCGAAGAGGGAATCATTCTGTCTAAGGACGGACTTCCTCCTCCGGTATGGGAGCGCTGGGCAAGAAAGGACGTCTATCGAATTGGCGGAATGGCTGACAGTTGCACAAGGATGGAAATCGCGCTGAGATTTCGAGAGTTCGCGGGCAGCTATATGGAACACTGCCACAATACCCAGCACGAAGATCATGCGATGTTACTCCGCTGGGACATCGAGAATCCAGGCCAAGTCAATCTGATGCCCTCACCTCTGCCCACTTGGGAAGGGGTGGAATACGTCAATACAGTCGCACTTCCAACCTTTAGGACCGGAGACGGTATCGGAACCGTTGATCCGATTCGAGTCCCCGTTGTTGGACCGCCAAATGCTGACGATGATGCCGACGGCATTATCAACGCCTGTGATGCGGATCAAACGGGTGGAATCGATTGTGACCTGGATGGTCAGGACGATTCTTGCCAAACAGATACTGACCTCGATGGAATCATCGATCCTTGTGACCCAGATTTAGACGGAGATGGAATCCTCAACCAATGCGATGTCGATTTGACGTTGGGAGCGGACTGCGATTCCGACGGGCAAGACGATACATGCCAGCTCGACACCGATAGCGATGGCACCAT